>CAZSVE010000099.1:0-10969 GCA_964610175.1 uncultured Thiotrichales bacterium | reverse complement strand
CCTTCTCAATGTGGCTCTGTGTTTCAGAAACTTAAAGCTCTTAACATAACCCTCGTACCTTGAGTTTGGGCAGGTCAAAACATTATGTCTATAAACCAGAAGATAGAAAACCAATTATGAACAAATTCCATCGAATCGCAAAAAAGGCCCTTTGAGTTCTCTATAATCTCTCCGGAGTAAGACACATTCTGGAAATGGCCTGGATCAGAAAACCAAACGCCCTCGATTAGAACATAATGCCCCTTCGGGGCAAATTGGTGCCAACATTGGAGACATGTATAGGTGTACGTCCATCTCCTCCACCACCAGAATGGTATCGCGGAGTCATGTGTACACCTATAAGCGCAGGTACAGTTGCACTTGGCTTTCCTCGCCGCCGCTCAGGCGAGCTAGACGGTGGATGTAGCCGCTATTGTCGACAATGGCCTTGGGGGGCTGTTTTCGGATCCCCTTCAAGAATTCCGTAGAACCCTCGAAGAACCGTTCATCATTGACACCAACAAGTTCTAGACGACCACTATCATGTATTCGATATCCGAAGCGCACCCGGTCGGATGTCCCATGGGTAGCAAGTCGCCCTTTGCCCCAGTCGGCCAGGGACTAGGGGCCGCCAAAACTGACAGCGAGGCAGAACACGGAGCGCTGCTTTCGTCCCTCCCGATAGAGCCCCACCAAGCAGGGCGCACTGGGCGCGTCCCTTCCTGGTATTGAGGTTCTCGAATCCCAGTTTATCCCGATTTCCCCCCGATAACAGTTCCACGAGACAGGCCATCAAATCCAGCAGATTGGTCTTTCCGCGACCATTCTCCGAAACCAGGACATAGATATTACAGGGTTGGTTCCGATCGTCGGTAAAATCCAGATAGGATTTTTTCTTCTGGAAGGGGCCGATGCCTTCAACGGTGAGGTACACCGATTGCATAGCGCGTACCTGGAATCGAAGAGCATTCATGTTTTGTCTTCCATGAAGGCATTTATTGCGGCGGTGATATCATCCGGTCCGACCTTGACACCATGGATGCGGGTCGACGGACCTTCCGTCGTGCGCACCAGCATGTCCCCCGCGCCGGTTAGCCCCTCGGCACCGATTTCGTCCAGAATGATCTTGGACTCGGAGGATTTCTGCACCGTCAGGGCAATTCGCCACGGAATGTTGGAGCGCAACCGTCCGCTAAAGGTGACAGCATCGGGGCGTTGGGTGGAGAGCACCAGATGGATACCCGTGGCGCGGGCCTTTTGGACCAAGCGGATCAGCGGGTCTTCCGCCGCCGGGTTTTGGTCGAACAAATCCGCGAGTTCTTCGATGAAGACCACAATGAACGGTAACTTCAAGCGCCCGGATGCCCGTCCCTCCAGCAGATTCTGAACACCGGTTCTGGTTAGGGCGTCGGTGCGTCGTTCCATTTCTTTCACCAAATCATTGAGTACCGAGAGGGAATCTTCAGCATCGTTACAGACCCGGCTGCCAATCAGATTGGGCAATCTCCGATAGCTTTCGAACTCGACGCGCTTGGGATCGATGAGGCAAAGTTGTAGATCCGCCGGGCGCTGATGCCACAACAGAGACAGGATCAGAGCGTGCAGACAGACACTTTTGCCACTGCCCGTGGTCCCGGCCACCAGGAGGTGCGGTGCCTGTGCCAGATCGAAGGGAAAGGATTTCCCCAATACATCCACCCCCGGCCAAACGGGAAGCGCCATTTCTCCGGTATCCTGCCCCTGCATCGTCCAGTCATGCAGTTCCGCACCCTGGATGGTGCACCAGCTCTCCCTGGCACGGGGTATATCCAGGGCCAACACCTTGAACTCCCCTGATGTCCGCGTGGCGAAGATACGTTGTTCACCGAGCCCCATGGAAAAGGCAATCTTATCCAGGCCACGGCGCAGCCGATCCAGGTCGTGCACATCGGGCAGATAAAGAAATATCCGAGTAAGACGCGGCCCATCCCGTGATTCACGGATCTCCGCCTGGATATCGATCTCCCTTAATGCATTGGCCAGACGATCCGATTGTTCGTCGGCCATCCCGGCTTCGGCAATGCCATCGATGCCAGCGAATAATTCCTGACAGAGATATTGGTGAAAATCATGGCTCTCTCGCCAACCGTTCCGAATCTCCCGCAACCCCCGGCGAATATGCCGCTGCAACAGTTTGCGATAGGCGGCAAAGTCCGCGAACAGGTTTTGCTTATGGTAGACGCTGAGCAGTGCACAGATCGGATCGTCGTAATCGTTCTGTGCTTCCCCCGCCTGCGGGGTTTGGCCTCGACCCGTAACCTGCGCAAGGTGGTACTCGCTACCGCGGTCCTCGAGTGTATCCAGCACAGCGTCCGGCTCGCTGGCAAGGCGCAGGGATTGGGCCAGGGCGAGACGCAACACGGTCCATTTCGGCAGGGCCTTTGCTTCCAACCCCTTTTTCAGGACCTGCTCGATGGTGTCTTCGTCGGCACGACTGGTATAGATGTCAGCCATGGGTAAGCCCTCTGGATTTCGTTTCTCCGCTCGGATACATGGCTTCCTCGATAACCTGGGTATCGTCGCCTTTTGGGTTATTCAGACGATATTCCCGGTACACGCGGGGGGCGAGCAGTCCGTGCTTTGGGGCGTCCAGTTCCGAGTCGGTGGGTAGCACGATGACCTGCTGGCCCACCTTGGGGTAGTAACGCCACAGCAGGTTTTCCTGATGGGCGCGGTCGATGCGGGCCAGCGGCGTATCGATAACCAGGGGGACCTCCTTGCCGGAGACCTCCTTGAGCGCCCACAGCAGGGCGGTGGCCATGAGTTGTTTCATCCCCGCCGACAGGCTGGCCATGGCCACGGCCCGACCCTCGCTGTCTTCGAAGTGGATACCGAAATCCTCCGCCACATGGATGTATGGATGTGTTGGATGAGGGCGTGGCCCGTTACCAGCGCCTGGAAGTGGGTGTTGATGGCCCTTTCGATGGCCTCGCGTTTGTGCCGCTTGAGAGTATCCTTGTAGGCGCGGAAGAACCCATGCATCTGTTCGGCCCGCTCCACCTTGGCTCGCGCCGCCGCGCTGAGTCTCACCTGCTTTTCCTGGTCGCGGATTGCCTTGTCTTTTTCCCTCAGTTGTTTGTTTATTTCGGTCCTACTTTCTTCGGAGTGCTTTATTTCTTGTTCCAGGGCGCCGATTCGCCTTTTGCGCTCGTCGTTGGCGGCCTTGCGCCGGAAAAACTCCTCGTGTTCTTCCTCGGGCAGATGGCTGACATCGTCCAAGGATAGCGCCACTTCCGCGAAGTCGCGTTTCAACCAGGTGATGCGCTGTAGGGTTTGGGCCTGGGTTCTGCGTTCCCGGTCCGCCTGGGCGAAATGATCCAATACCGACAGCAGGGCTCGCGCGCGGGACAGTTCCATGCGCAGCAGACCCTCGCTCATGTCCTCCGGTCTCGGGATGTGGGCGCGCAGCAGGGATTCCAGGCGATGCTTGTAGAAGCGAATCTGGCTTTCCGTCAGTCTGGGGGAGGAATGAGGGGGTTTGTCGAACAAGTCAGTTTGCAGATCGCTCAATACATCTTGCAATGCACTGGCCTGCTGAGTGGCGTCGTTTTCCACCAATTTCCGCAATTCCGCAACGGCGCTCTTGACGAGCCTGGGGTTGGCCAGTAGCGGGACCGTGCTCGGCAGACTATCGGCTATCCGGTCTTGCGTCTCTTCCAATTCCTTGGCGAGGTGATCCCGTTTCCCGGTCAAGGCCTTTTTGTCGTGGTCCTGGCTGGCCACCCGGTGACTGTCCAGTCGATGTTCCTCTTCCTGAATTTCGTGCTCCAGCCTGTCGATCTTCGATAGGGTATCGGCTCGCTTTTCCGCCAGGGCATTGATCCGGGCGGAGAGGGTATTTTGCTCTCCCTCGAGCTCCGTCAGCCGGGATCTCTTTTCTTCCACCATGGCATCCTTGCGCCATTCATTGGCCAGTTTCTTCAGGTTCTCCCGCAGGGTGTCGATGGGGGAGATATTGAGCAGCCGTTCTATCTGCGCAAGAAGCCTGTCTCGATTGGCCTCCGCCAGACGTTGGATCTGCTCGCCATCGAAGAAGAAGAAGGGCAGATAATCCTCGGGCAGGAGTCCCTCCAGGTATTCCCGCGCGGCATCGTCATGCAGAACCGATGTCCCCGAGTCAAGCGATACCCGCAATTCCTCCTCGAAACCCGTGGTGTCCAGACGCCACAGGCGCCGGGCGTCGATCAGAGAATCATTCGAGCCATCGCGCCACGTGATGCGTATCTCACAGTCCTTTTCTCCAGCCTGGCGCGCCCGGCGGTTCATGATGCCCAGCCATTCGTCGTTGGCGGCGCCCAGGATGTATTGTTTCCTGCTAAGCGCCCTGTTGGATAGCACGCTGGCGCGCATGTCTTCGTTGGCCCCCACGAACAGCAGCTTGATGCAGTTGATGAGGCTGGTCTTGCCATAACCATTGCGCCCGGAGATGAGCGCGATGTTGCGATCCGAGGAGGCGCCGGTGAGATCGAACACGGCCTCCCGGTAGGAGAAGAGATTCTTGATGTGGATTTCTTCGAAGATCATGGAGCGGTGTCCGGCAAGGTGTCAGTCGGGGCATCCACCATGGCATCCTGTTCCAGGGATGCCTCTATTCGTTCTTCGATCTCCCGCTTGAGGGCGGCCTTGCTGCCATGGATATTCAGATCCCGGTAATCGCGCAGGACCAGTTTCAATAGTTTGTCCACCAGATCCGGGTTGACAGCGCGTTCGGCCACCAGATCATCCAGTACCTGTTGTTCGATGGGTGGTAGTTTCAGCTCTGTCATATCCAGGGTGTCATGTTCGATATCGCGTCCGTATTCGCAGGCCAGGGAAAAGACCGTTTCGGTGAGATCGAATTCCCGACGCCATTCCGATTGGATATAGCGCAATTCCTGGTCGCTGACAAGCGGTTGGCCAACGGTTTTCTCCAGTGTTAGTAGTTTGCGCAAGATTTCGACGCGGCAGGCAGACAGGAAAGGGCCCGGACCGGTGCTCCCATCCCGGCGGATAGGGCTGCGCCAATCGGGTCGTTCGCGAATCTCCTTGAGCCAGTCGCGAAAGCCTATCAGGGGTTGCATCCAGGTCCCGCCGGTGTCGATGAAACCCTGCATGGATTTATCCTGTTTTACTACTGTGCAGGTCCAGCAACCGAAGCGACTGCCACCGCAGGAGGGGGTATCTAGGTCCAGAACAATAGGACATTCTCCCCCAGCGGCCTGCCGATACAAATCGAGCAGGAAATCATGGCTGCCACCCCAGGGTGGTGGATTGTGGTTGAAGAGGTATTCCCAGACCTCGTCGGTGTTCCAGTGGGAAATCGGCGCGGCGACCAGGGCATTGGGGATCTCGTGGTGGGGATTGAGTCCGCGGGCGGTATATTCCCTGTCCTTCATGCGCCTTCCGCGTTGGCTGCTCTCGCCGAATCGTGTTCCGAGTAATAACACGACACTGCCGGATTCCCGGGTAATTTGCTCGATGACTCGGCGCGTGGGGCGAATCTTCATGTTGGTGGTACACCAACGGAACCATCGGGTCGGAGAAGGATACCCCTTGCCAATGAGTTTTCCCCAAAAGCTTTCCCGAGCTTCAGGGCTGACCAGGTGGACGAGGAGATTAAGTCCGTGTCGCTTTCCCCCTTTTTCGATGCGTACCAATACCTCGTTGAGATATGCGCTGATATTGGGCGCCTCGACACGGGTGTCGCATGACACGACATGGACAGGTTTCGATGCATGGTGACCTAGTCGGAGCATCGAATCGAAAACGAGTTGCAGCAATAAGGTGGAGTCCTTCCCCCCGGAGAAGGCGACGACCCAGGGACGGTCGTCACTGAGGTATAGGTTTTGTAACTCGGAGAGGGTGGTTTTTGGGAGATGGTTTGCCAAATGGATCGACTTTCCCGAAGGTTCGCAATGGAGACTCAAGAGTGGGACGTCTTGCCGGGTATCGAGCAACACGAAGGAATACCTCGATAAATGATACCCGGATGGCGTGGAATGTCATCCCCCGGGATAGATGGCACCGAGCACCACCGGGTGGCGTGCCCCGGTAACGAAGGGCAGGTTACCGGGCAGACCGTCCAATCTTTGTTTGGCGAGCCAGGCGAAGGCCATGGCTTCTACCCAGTCTGGATCGATGCCATGCCGACCGGTGGTGTCTACCAGGGAATTGGGGAGCTGTTCCTCGAGGCTTCTCGATAACAGGGGGTTTTTGGCACCGCCACCGCATAGGAGGACCTCGCGGCAGTCCGGGGCATGGTGGGTGATGGCATCCCGCAGGGTGGTGATGGTGAGCTCGCATAGGGTGCGCTGGATGTCGGCAGGAGTCGGCGCCGGATGAAGCCCGGCAAGGGAGGCTCGGAGCCAGTGCAGATTGAAGTGCTCGGGGCCGGTGGTTTTGGGCGGTGGCGCCCGGAAGTAGTGGTCGCCGCGGAGTTTGTGGAGTAGTTCCTCATGGATTTTTCCTTGTGCAGCCCAGTGTCCGTTGGTGTCCATGGGGGTTCCGAGATGATCCATGGCCCAGGCGTCCAGCAGGGTATTTCCGGGTCCGGTGTCGAAACCGACTATCGGGTCGTCTTGCCCGGCTGGGAGGATCGTGATGTTGGCGATGCCGCCGATGTTGGCTACGACCCGATTTTGTCCGGGTTTCTGGAACACGGTTTTGTGGAAGGCGGGTACCAGGGGGGCCCCCTGTCCACCGGCGGCGATATCCCGGCGTCGGAAGTCGGCTATGGTGGTGATGCCTGTGCGTTCGACAATGATGTTGGGGTCGGCGATTTGTAGCGTGAAGGGTGTCTCGGCATCGGGCCGGTGGCGAATGGTCTGTCCATGCGTACCGATTGCCTGGATGTCGGTGGGGCGATTGCCGGTTTGTTCCATGAGGCGGATGGTCGCATCGGCGAATAGATGGCCAACCAACGCGTCCAGGCTGGCAACTTCGTGGACGCGGTCTTGTTTTTGCCCGCAGGCCGCGATCAGGCGCTCACGAAGCATTTGGGGAATGGGGTGGACCCGCGATGCAACGAGTACGGGCCTCGGCGCTCGAAAGTCGACCAGGGCGGCGTCGATGCCATCTATGCTGGTTCCGGATAGGAGTCCGATGAATAGGGACATTTGGCTCGGGGTGGTCGATTTTTCGTGGATCGCGAGTTTGTCGCCTTGAAATGGATCGATTGATGGATAGGGGATGGATCGGGGTTGGACGCTTCCAGGTTAGCGCGACGCCAGCATGGTCCGCGAGAGTACCTTGAGTTGGGCAAGGAATTTTTTGGTTTTACGGTGGAAGTCCGGTCGATAGCGCGCCTCGATGGGTTCGGCCTGGGGTAGTTTTACCTTGAGGGGGTCCCTGTGTACGCCGTGTACGCGGAATTCGTAGTGGAGGTGAGGCCCCGTGGCGAGCCCGGTGCTCCCAACATAACCGATGACCTGTCCTTGCCGAACGGACTTGCCGGACTTGATGCCTCGTGCATATTTGTGCAGATGTCCATATACGGTGGTGTATTTGCCTCGGTGTTGAATGAATATAGCCCTCCCAAGGCCGCCCTTGCGACCGACGAAGGTTACCTTGCCACGTGCCGTTGCCTTGACCTGGGTGCCGCGCGGAGCGGCGTAATCGACGCCGCGATGGGCGCGGAATCTGTGAAGGACTGGATGCCAACGGCGTAGCTGGAACCGCGAGGAGATGCGGCTGAATTCCACTGGCGTTCGCAGGAATGCCTTTCGCAGGTTGCGTCCATCGGGGGTGTAATAACCGGCTCTGCCTTTGTCGTTTTTGTACCGAATGGCGCGGAATGTCTTGCCCCGGTTGGCGAATTCCGCCGCCAGGATGTTGCCATTGCGGATTTTTTCACCTTCCTTGTATAGCTGTTCGTAGATTACGGAGAATCGATCGCCGGAACGGACATCCAGGGCGAAGTCTATATCCCACGCGAAGATCCCGACGAGTTCCATGATGGTTTTGTCGGGGAGCCCGGCGCGCTGCCCGGCGATGAAGAGTGACTGGTCGATGGTTCCCGTGGCCATGGTAGTGCGGCGCTCCAGATCCTCCATGATCACTCGGACCCGATATCCTTCGCCCTGTTTTTTCGGTACGACCTCCAGGGTGGTTTCATTGTCGGATCGATAGATGATTTTTTCGATGGTCCGATTTTGGGCGATTTCGAATTCCAATGTTTGACCGGGTCGCAGATACTTGAAACGCTTGGCGTCTTTCCCGGCATTCATGATGGAATAAAGCTGGGATTGGGGTAGTCGAAGCCGCTTGAAGATGGTGGATAAGGAGTCGCCTTTTGCCACGGTGGTGCGTCGAACAGGCTTCCGTGGGTCCTGTTGCCGGGTTTTGGCATCGGGTTGGAGATCGAGTTCGAGATCGAGTTGAATCCGATGGGTGTGCTTCGAACCTTCCGTGGCCAAGGGTGATGGCGACAAAGATGCTACCGAAGCGAGGGGACCTGTCTGTTGCAAATGGTCCTGTAATTGCCGGGAAGCGGTGGGGGATTCTCCCGATGTTTTGGCCGGTGTGGGTGGCTTTGGCGAGGCATTTCCTAACGGGATCGGTAAGATGGAAACGGCCATCATCGTGATTCCGATGGTCAACCCGACGGTTTTCCACCGTCGATTGGTTTGGCTTGAACGTTTGCTTCGTGGGCGATCGAGGTCTTGTATCTGTTTCATGATTCGTGATTTGTACTAGCGTCCGGCTGCGCAAGGGATCTTCACGTGCCATATTTCGAGGCATGCTCGAGGCTTCTGGCTACTCGGAATCGTCGAAAACGTAAAGAAGGCACCCGGCGAAGAACGTCGGGGGGCTTCGGGTTATTATTTTGTTTCTTTTCCCGCTCGGCTTCGCAAACGAATCGAGTTTTACGAAGCGTCGATTTGGCTTTGCCGACGCTAAATCATATATGTCGGTTCGAGGCGAAGCCTCGCCAGGCTTGAAGGATACATGTCAGCGCTTCGCGCCAAGATCGAAGCGGGGTGGGTCTTGGCGCGAAGCGCTGACATGTTCTGCTCTACTAATACCAATTTCAGCACAAGGATCCTTCTTATTTCGTGGCCGGTTCGCGCATATTGAGGTTGGCCGGACACAGAACCTCCCGCATGGTGCCGATAAGCATCAGTAGCTGATCGTTACGAATTCGGTAGTAAACGCGGTTCGCTTCCTTACGGGCGGTAACGATGTTCTTGTTTCGAAGTTGTTCGAGGTGCTGGGATACATTGCTTTGGGATGTGCCGGTCCTCTCGACGATTTCGCCGACGGAAAGTTCATCGCTGCCCAATGTGCACAGTATTCGCCAGCGCAGCGGATGAGCCATGGCCTTTAGGGCACGGGCGGTGAGAGTACTGTTCTCATCGAGAATGCCGTTTTCATCCGTTGCCGGCTGGTTGAGGGGATGCTGTTTTAACGGTGTATTCATTCGAAGATCCTCTAAGGGTAACTCGGCAGGCGCGTTATGCCTTAGATTGGTTCCTGCATCGGCTCTTCTTCGTCGGGAACCACTCGTTGGTACCCCGTGATATCTCTTGCAATGCAGATAATATCGGTAATGTTCCCTTCCTCGTCCTTGATTGCGGAGCGGGAGAATAGTATCGGGATACGCTGTTCCTCTTTGGTGATGAAACGCGCCTCGATATTTCTGATTACCCCTACACGAATCAGCGCCTCTAGCCAGGTTCCCATGAAGGCGCCTGCCTGCGCCTCGTCCTCTTCTTCGAACACATCGCCGATCAGCGTTCCTACCAATTCTCCCTCGGGAAAGTCAAGCATACGATAGGCTGCGGCGTTTGCCGACTTGATGGCACCATTGGGATTCAATATCAACAGGGCCTCGCCCATGGTGTCGATAATCCTTTCCCGATACTGGTTTGCGCTTCGTAATTCCACGGTGCGAAGCAGAACCTGTTCTTCCAGCACTCGGTTCATTTCCCGTTCTTTTTGTATCAAACGGAAATAGGTGCTGATTTTATTGATAAGCAGATCGTCGTCAATGGGTTTTAGCAAATAATCGACGGCTCCCACTTCATAACCTTTTTTCTGAAAGTCCCCGCTCTTGAAGGCAGCCGTCAGAAAAATGATAGGGATGTCTCGGGTTTTTTTTCGGATCTTGAGCATGGAAGCGGTTTGGAAACCATCCATTTCCGGCATCTGAACGTCAAGCACGATGACGTCGATGTTTGGTTCCTTCAAGGCCATCGATAGTGCCTGTTCTCCGGATAGCGCTTCCAGGATTTCCACATCCATGTGTTTTTGGACCAGGGTTCGCAATGTGAACAAGTTATTCCGGTTGTCATCGACGATCAACAGTCGAAAGCCGGAGTAACGTTTTGGTCCGGAATGAGAGACCGAATGGGAAGTGGTATCTGTCATGTTTCTCGTGTTGTCAGGGTTGGTCCCGAATGGAGAATGATTCCGAATCGGATATGGGCCATGTTCCATGACGTGGTAAGAGACCGTAACAAACTGGCGAGGCTTGTGCTCGAACCGACAAGGCATGATTGAGTATTGGCAAGGCGAAATCAGCGCCTTGTAAAATCTGATCCAATCGTGAAGCTGAGTGGGAAATAAACAGATTGAATGCAAAGGACAAAAATCAAAATGGATAGTAGTACAAAAGTCGGAAGAAAACGATTCGTTTCGTGCCGTTGCACGTCATCCTTAGTGGATTTTTCTTGAAGTATTTTCGTTGTGAGCGATTACTTTGTTTATTTCCCGCTCGGCTTCACGATTGGATCAGGTTTTGCAACGCCCCGACCCGGCCAAGCCGGAACCAAAAATCTTTCTATTTCAACTATGTCTGTCATTTCAACCGCAGGGAGAAATCTTCAAGGCCGAGATAGATTCAGCGCTCAAGATTTCTCGCTTCGCTCGAAATGACATCATTTTCTAAATTTTTTGATCGTTTTGTCGAAGATTTTCCGGGTAACGGACTGATATGTTTTAACTTGCAAGTAACTGTGCCAGAAAGGAAATT
>CAZSVE010000098.1:0-11004 GCA_964610175.1 uncultured Thiotrichales bacterium | reverse complement strand
TCCCGTATGGGATCTTTCATTTTCCGGGGTGATGGAAGCCCTCTTCATGAGCGTTGGTAAGGCAAAATTGCTGTTCTGTAAAATTTGATAATCATTTGCGAAGATGAGCGGGAAATAAACAAACCGAGAGGCTAATATATTCCACAAGCTCCCATCTTTTTGGGTTCTCTCCTTGGTCCCAATCATGCCAAGACAGGGTAGGTGCCTTTCCAAAACCACGACTATCGAGAATCAAAACCCATGCAAACCCCTCTTATAACACGGCTTGACAGCACTCAGGTGGATTTCGAAGTGCGTTTGGATCGCCTGGTATCTTTCGAGACCGAGGAAAGCCGGGAAGTAGAGCGCATTACCGGCGATATCGTTGCGGATATCCGTAACCGGGGAGATGCGGCACTCATCGAATATACCAATCGCTTCGATCGGCGCGACATTACCGATTGCGAAACGCTTTTTTTACCGGCATCACGCCTGGAGAGGGCATATACCGCAATCGATGGCGAACAACGCACCGCGCTGGAAGTTGCCGCGAAGCGTATCCGCGCCTATCACGAGCACCAAAAACAGGCCTCGTGGCAATACGAAGAAGATGGTGTCACCCTGGGACAACGGGTAACACCCCTTCATCGAGTGGGTCTATATGTGCCCGGTGGAAAGGCGGCATATCCGTCATCGGTATTGATGAACGCCATCCCGGCCAAGGTTGCCGATGTTCGTGAAATTATCATGGTAGCGCCCGCCCCGGATGGGGAACTCAACGATATGGTACTGGCCGCGGCGCGAATCGCAGGGGTTGCGCAGGTAATCACCATGGGAGGCGCGCAGGCGGTGGCGGCACTTGCCTATGGCACGGCATGCATTCCTCGTGTGGATAAGATCGTCGGTCCCGGCAATGCCTATGTGGCAGCGGCAAAACGGATCGTTTTCGGTGCTGTCGGCATCGATATGATCGCAGGTCCCTCGGAGATCCTGGTGGTGTGCGATGGGAATACCTCCAGCGATTGGATTGCCATGGATCTTTTTTCCCAGGCGGAACACGATGAGGATGCAAGGGCGATTCTGCTGTCTCCCGATGGCAGGTTCCTGGACCGCGTCGAAGAATCCATCCAACGATTATTACCGACGATGGAGCGGGCCGATATCATCCGTATCTCCCTCGGTGGGCGTGGTGCGCTCATCCGAGTCGAGGACATGGAGGAAGCCGCCCGCATCGCCAATCGTATCGCTCCCGAACACCTGGAACTCTCGGTGGCCGACCCCGAGGCACTGCTGGCGAAGATACATCATGCGGGGGCCATATTCCTTGGGCGCCATACCCCCGAGGCCCTCGGCGACTACTGCGCGGGACCGAACCACGTATTGCCCACCTCATGCACGGCCCGATTCTCCTCACCACTCGGTGTATATGATTTCCAAAAACGCACCAGCGTAATCGGCTGTTCATCCGAGGCCGCAAGTCGACTCGGGAAAATGGCTGCTATACTGGCTCGAGGCGAGGGATTCGACGCCCACGCACGCTCGGCGGCGATGCGGATCAACGACTAGCGAAGCTTCGCCTCGAACCGACGAAGGGTGATTTGGCATCAGTCAAAGCAAAATGATTGTTTTATAAAACTTGACTCGTTTACGAAGATGAGCGGGAAAATACCGATCGAGCCTCCGCCATAATATTTTCACCACAAAATTTCCTATAACATCGGGTTCCAATACCATTATCATTGGAAGCAATGTAAATCCTCGTGAAGCTTCGCCTCGAATCGATGAAGCATGGTTTTGGATTCGTAGAGCAAAATTAGCGTTTTGTAAAACTTGAATCATTTGCGAAGATGAGCGGGAAATAAACAAATTGAATAAAAGTGGAGGAGTCATGCGAGCAATTGTCTTTGATAAACCGGGCGACGAGTCGGTACTGTATACGGCCGAGGTGGATGCTCCCACCATGGGACCCACGGATATTCGCATCCGCGCACGGGCTACATCGGTAAATCGCGCCGATCTGTTGCAACGCCAGGGGATGTACCCACCGCCCCCGGGGGCATCGGAGATCATCGGTCTGGAGTGCGCCGGTGATGTCATGGAGATAGGAAGCGAAGTCCAGGGATGGAAACCAGGTGATCGAGCGATGCTGATTCTGGCCGGTGGCGGATATGCCGAAGAAGTCGTCGTGGATGCGGGCTCCGCCTTGCCGGTCCCGGACATCTACAGTGACGAGGAAGCAGGTTCCACCTGCGAGGTTTTCCTGACCGCCTTCCTCAACATCTTCATGCTGGGCGATATCCCCGATAAGGGACGGGTGCTCGTACACGGTGGGGGCAGCGGTGTCGGCACAGCGGCCATCAGTCTCGGCAAGGAAGCAGGGCTTACGACGATCATAACGGCCGGTAGCGGGGAGAAATGCGCGCGTTGTATCGAACACGGTGCCGACGTTGCCATCGATTACCGCGAGGGCGATTTCGCGAAAAAGGTATTGGAGGCTACCGATGGAAAGGGTGTCGATGTGGTTCTGGACTGCATCGGCGGACGTTATCTGGAGCAGAATTGCAAATCCCTCTCCCCGGACGGTGCGCTGGTCATCATCGGTCTCCAAGGCGGAAGTAAAGGGGAAATCAATCTGGCCAGGATGCTCACCAAGCGGCTGCGTGTCATCGGTTCCACCATGCGCGCCCGTCCACCTGCCAAGAAGGCGATCATGGTCAAGGCATTCCTGGATCGCTTTGGCGGTGCCCTGAACGCAGGTCGGATTAGGCCGGTGATTCAACAGGTATTCTCCATCGATGAGGTCGGCGAGGGGCACCGGGCCATGAAGGAAGGGAAGCACTTCGGGAAGCTGGCACTGCGGGCGTGGGAATGAGAATCTCGGCGCAGCCGAAATTCCTCGGACAGGGGCGATGGTTTTTTCGCCTCTGCCGGGTCAATCAAATTGGAGAAAAATAATAATGAAAAAACACTTTGCAATTTTGATTTCGCTTTTTACGCTATCTTCTTCGTTATCAGCCGATGCATTTTTCGACTTTTATAAGGATAGTAAAGTAGTTGATGCTCCGATTAAGGGTACACAAGTAGTCCGTGTGGTTGATAAGGAGAATGGGGCTATCTGTTATCTATACGTGCCTAATCATATCCAGCCCGATAGTAGCACCGGTGTTACTATTGACGATGTTACTGATATTGGAAGCATCAGTTGTATCCCCCGCCAACCAAAATAGGCGCTGTATTCAAAATACAAACGTAAGATGTCAGTAACCCGTAGGATGGAATAGCGAAGCGTATTCCACGCGGAAAGCGTGTATACGCAAAGATTACGTGGAATACGGCGTACGGTAAAAAATCGCGAATATTCAATTCCCGTGGCGTACGCCTATTCCACCCTACGAGGGGTCTTTCATCATCTGGGGTGTCGGCTCACCGACAGGATCGTTTGCGAAGCTGAGCGGAAAATAAACAAAATAATACGAGACATTATCGTAGACATATGGACGAAAACAAAACGAGGGCATTGAGCGCAGCGCTCATGCAAATCGAAAAGCAATTCGGCAAAGGCGCCATCATGCGCATGGGTGATGCACAAATCGCGCACGATATCGACGTCGTATCCACGGGCTCATTGGGACTGGATATCGCGCTTGGCGTTGGTGGTCTACCCCGTGGCCGTGTCGTGGAAGTCTACGGACCCGAGTCCTCCGGGAAGACCACGCTGACATTGGAAGCGGTGGCCTGCGTCCAAAAACAAGGAGGTACCGCGGCCTTCATCGACGCCGAGCACGCCCTGGATCCCATCTATGCCGAAAAAATCGGCGTCAAGGTCGGTGACCTGTTACTCTCGCAACCGGATACCGGAGAACAAGCCTTGGAGATTACCGATATGTTGGTTCGTTCCGGCGCAGTCGACATGGTGGTCATCGATTCCGTCGCCGCGCTTACCCCGAGGGCGGAACTCGAGGGCGACATGGGGGATTCCCACGTTGGCCTTCACGCGCGCCTGATGTCCCAGGCCTTGCGAAAGCTTACCTCCATGATCAAGCGTTCCAATACCCTGGTCATATTCATCAACCAGATCCGCATGAAAATCGGCGTCATGTTCGGCAGTCCGGAGACCACCACCGGCGGTAATGCGCTGAAATTCTATTCCTCGGTGCGCCTGGATATTCGGCGTATCGCCTCCATCAAGAAGGGAGAAGATGTCATCGGTAGCGAAACGCGGGTGAAAGTGGTCAAAAACAAGGTGGCACCGCCCTTCAAAAAGGCCGAATTCGACATCCTGTATGGAGGGGGGATATCGAGAGAGGGTGAGATCATCGATCTTGGTGTCGACCATGATTTCATCGACAAAGCGGGAACGTGGTACAGCTATGGGGGCAACCGCATCGGCCAGGGCAAAGACAATGTTCGAGCTTTCCTAAAGGAACATCCCGAGACTGCCCAACAAATAGAGGCAAAAATCCGCGAAAAACTGATGCTGACGCCCGTGCTCTCGGTTCCCATCGCGAACGATAATTCTTCAAGTGCGGACAGGATGCCAAAGGATGATGATTTACCGGGGAATCGAACTATTCGATCGAAATAAAATTCCGTTCCGAATCACCACGGGAAACCACGAGATCTCCATACGGATCAGCGTTCAAAAATTCACTCTTTCATCCAGAAAACTGAAATGATCGCTTCGATTGAAGATGACATGATCGAGTACGGCGATCCCCATGATATCACCGGCCTGCCGCATCCGTTGGGTAATTTCCATGTCCGCGGGGGAGGGTTCCAAGGGCCCCATGGGATGATTGTGAGCGAGGATTATCGCCGATGCTCGATCGGCAAGGGGACCGGCAAAGACTTCTCTGGGATGAGCCAAACTCCTGTCCACGAGGCCGATGGAAATAACGCGGATGTTTATGACCTCATTGGCACCGTTGACGGACGCGCATAGGAAATGTTCCTGCTTCCGATCGGCATAGTGTCGTACGTGAGGGACCAGGTCGGACGAGCGGTTTATTTTTATGCCCTCCGGTTTGATGCGTCTTCTCACGAACTCGATCGCTGCAAGAATCAACGTGGCCTTGGCATTACCTACTCCATCGAATTTGGTCAGGTCCTTGGCCTGTATATCAAGACCCTTTTGATCGATGACCCTGGAGATCTTCCCTGCCAGCGTCATTACATCGATACCCGATATTCCCCTACCAAGGAGTATTGCCAATAAATCCTGGTCCTTTAGCGCCATCGCCCCTTTTATGAGCAACTGCTCGCGCGGGCGTTCGTTTTCAGGAATATCGTTGATCTTCTTGGCCATAATTCCCGATTACTCCTCTATTCGAAAAACATCGAGCAAAGCAGTATCGAGAAACCATTCGATCAGGCCCAGGATCATCATTGGGATCGAAATGAAAGAAAATAATGAAAATCGATTCCGATAAACGGGGAAGTAGAGATAAATAAACGGAACCATTATGAAAAACCCCGCATCTACGCGGGGTTGTCTTATGAACAGGGAATGTCGAATTTCGGATTGGTGGAGCCGAGGAGGATCGAACTCCCGACCTTCGCATTGCGAACGCGACGCTCTCCCAGTTGAGCTACGGCCCCGGATACGATGTTGAGAACAGAAAACTCATACCGATTTATTCTTCGGAATCCATTCTCCGCACCAACGGATACAGGTGATCGGTCTCATCTTGGATTCGATCCAGGATCAAGTGAAATAACATCTGCGTATCGGTCAAAAATTCCTCGTAATTCTTGATGACAAGCTCATGTTTTTTCTTATTGATCCAAGCCTTTATATACCCAGAGATGATTTTCCTGATTTCGTGTTCACCGGCCATGAAGTTACTTGCGGCATTATTGGCATGCTGGTCCCGGTCTGCCAGTAATACAGGATATAGGTGATCGACGCTTTTCAGATGCTGCTCTACCTTTTCAAGGTATTGAAAAAATAATGCATTAGTCGGTTTTGTCTCGCAAATGGTGCGATTCGCGATAAGATACAACAGTACATTGGTAAGCTCCGTGAGTTCATTGTGCTGCGTATTCAACTCCTCGAATGTAATCATTAAACTACTTCCTCCAGGACGACCACCGATTTTTACCTGCTTGCCCATAATTGCCGGATATCACACCGGATAACCTTGAGCATGTAGGGCATGATAATCCGAATAGTGCCATAAAGTGAAGAGAAATTATCGAACACCAATCGATTGAGGCGATAAAGAGATTATTTTGTTTATTTCCCGATCGGCATTCGCAAATGAGCCAAGTTTTGCAAAGCACCGATTTTGCTTTACCAACGCATGAATCATGCCTTGTCGGTTTGAGGCGAAGCTTCGCGAATGATATCAAAAGACGATTGATTGACATGCCATTTGAAAATGTACTACGCTTTGTAGCGCTTCAGGTGTTCCCATGGTATTCACCTAAGGAATGAAACGGGAAGCCGGTGCGTCCTGGCAGCCGCCAGTGACAAGGCCGGAGCTGCCCCCGCAACGGTAAGTGAGTTACGACGGATCCATAGCCACTGCGCTTTAGCGTGGGAAGGCGATTCATCGGGTCGACAAGACAACTCACAAGCCCGGAGACCGGCCTGGAGTTATACGACATGTTGCATTGCGGGTAGGTGATGCCGTGGTTGGTGTGCCTTTCTTCACCTCCATCCGGACTCTTGACCTCCACGAATGCCTTTGGGTGTCTTTTATGCGTGGGTGCGCGCGGAAAGTCGAGAAACATGCGGATATCAGACCCAACCCCGAAAATCCGTATCCTCCATCTGTCGCAGTGTTCCTTGAACCGTGCTCGGCTGCGTTGCGAGAGGATTCGGTTCGCGGCAAGTAATTCCTTGCGCCCCCGGGACTCGTGGTCTTTTGCTCCCTTTTGGCCATATTCGATCACTGTTTTATTTCGCCGGAGTGTCCTATGAGACGCTGCCCTGCCTTGCTCGTTTCCGCACCGGCATCCGGGCAAGGGAAAACCACGGTAATCTCGGCTCTCGCACGGTACTATCGTGACATCGGATTCGATGTGCGCGTATTCAAAACCGGACCCGATTTCCTGGATCCGATGGTCCTGGAACAAGCCGCTGGCACACCCGTCTATCAGCTTGATCTATGGATGGGGGGTGAAGATCACTGTCGCCAACTTTTGTACGATGCCGCCAGGGAAGCGAATCTCATCCTGGTGGAAGGTGTCATGGGATTGTTCGATGGAGAGATCTCGAGTGCCGAACTCTCACGGCGATTCGGTATCCCGGTGCTCGCCGTGATCGATGGTAGCGCCATGGCCCGAACCTTTGGGGCCGTGGCCCACGGATTGGCAACCTATCAATCAGGGTTTCCTTTCGTCGGGGTTTTTGCCAATCGTGTGTCGAGCGAGTCTCATTATCGAATGATCGTCGAAAGTCTGCCGCCGGGATTGATCGATTTTGGCTGGCTGGAACGCAGCGCGGAATTCGCGCTACCGGAGCGGCATCTGGGACTGGTGCAAGCCGACGAGATCGATGATCTCGATGCACGTATCGCGCACGCGGCGGCATCCTTACAGGGCATTCCCATCGGGTTACCGACACCGGTACCATTTATCCAGCCATCTGCGGCATCGATTCAAGCAACGCCGCTTGCCTGCATGCGTGTTGCCATTGCTCGTGATGCGGCATTTTCCTTCCTGTACCGCGCCAATCTCGATTCCCTGCGTGCCTTGGGTGCCGATCTCACATTTTTCTCGCCACTCACCGATGGCGGATTACCCGAGGCCGATGCGCTTTACCTGCCGGGTGGTTATCCTGAATTGTACCTGGAGACGCTTGGTTCCAATGAATCCATGAAAGCCGCCATTCGCGCCCACCATGCCGATGGAAAGCCCATCGTCGCCGAGTGTGGCGGCATGCTTTATTTACTGGATTCGATTACCGATACGTGGGGCCGCAGTGCGGATATGGTCGGGTTACTGCCCGGGTGTGCCGGAATGCAGCGGAAACTTGGCAATCTCGGGTTCCATTTCGTAACGTTTCCCGAAGGCACCCTGCGTGGGCACACGTTTCACTATTCCCGCATGGAGACCTCGTTTTCCCCTATCGGTTGGAGTAAAGGTGCTCGCGACGGGCAGCGTGGGGAGCCGATCTACCGTAAGGGAACCCTGTCGGCATCTTATGTGCATTTGTATTTTCCCTCGAACCCGATGGTCGCCGCACAATTGTTCGCTCCATCGAGATTATCTTTGTGACTGTAATAAACCCTTGTAATTTCCAATAAGGAGAAAACACTATGTATACCAGTTCCATTGCCACCTCCGCGACAAGAGACATGGACAATACCTTCGACGCTAAGTTTCCACCTGCGCTCCTTGCCACCGTACTCGGCGCCACGCTGATTTTCCTGTCCGGTTTTGCGCAGACTGCCGGATTCACGGAATCCAACCTACTACATAACGCCGCCCACGACGCCCGTCATTCGGCGGGCTTTCCATGCCACTAGGATGGCCGAGGTCGGGGAGGGGCTAAACAAGCCCCTCTGTCACGGTGCTGAAGATTCCCCATGAGTTCCGGCTCGACTTGATGCCCTGTCCCTTTCGATTCTTGGATAATCGATTTGTTTATTTTCCGCTCACCTTTGCAAATGAGTCGAGTTTTACAAAGCATCGATTTTGCTTTATCGATGCTGAATCATGCCTTGTCGGTTTGAGGCGAAGCTTCGCTTATCCAAAAATACCGATCCCTTGAAATTCAAAGCATCATGATCTTCGCAACATTCAAAAAAATATTTACCGCCGCCGCGTTGGCTAGCCTCGTAGCCGGTGTGTTGCTGACACTGATCCAGCAGCTCCAGGTAATTCCACTGATTCTCGAGGCCGAGGTATACGAACAGGCGAAGGTGGCCAATGGCGATGTGTATGCCGAATATGGACAAACACAAAACCATCCTTCTACCCACAAACATTCCGATGAACGGGAATGGCAACCCCAAGAGGGTTTTTCGCGCAACCTGTTCACCGCATTCGCCAATATCGTCGTTGCATTGGGTTTTTCATTATTATTGGGCGCAGGCGCTTTCCTGCGCGATACGAAACTCGATTGGCGATCGGGGCTATTGTGGGGCCTCGCCGGGTACGTGGTTTTTTTTGTCGCGCCCTCCCTGGGTATGCCGCCTGAACTCCCCGGTTCCCATGGACCGAATCTGGAGCATCGACAACTATGGTGGATGATCACCGTGGTGTGTACCGGATTCGGTCTCGCTTTTGTGTTTTTCAATACACAAAATCTTGCCAAGATCTTCGGCATCGTCCTAATCGTTACCCCTCATATCGTCGGCGCGCCACAAACCGGTCCCCACATTGGCACGGCGCCTGCCGAGTCGATACAGGCATTCATCATCGCCACCAGCATTGCAAACGCCGTATTTTGGCTATCTATGGGCGGTTTTTACGGGTTTTTCTATAAGAAACTGGCGAGTTGACCGTGGGCAAGGTATGGTTCATCGGTGCGGGACCGGGCGATCCCGATCTGATCACCGTCAAGGGACGCGACCTCGTTACCCACGCTGGCGCGATTCTTTACGCAGGTTCATTGGTGTCGAAAGCGGCCACGCGCTGGGCGCGGAAAACCTGCGAAATCGCGGATTCCAAGGATATGACCCTGGACGAGATCGCTACCTGGCTAGCGGAAAAGGCTCGAAAACATAATATCGTGGTGCGCCTGCAAACCGGCGATCCGACCCTTTATGGGGCACTCATCGAGATGGTGCAACCCTTGGATAGTGCAGGAATCGAGGTCGAGGTGATTCCTGGTGTTTCCTCGGCCATGGCCTCGGCGGCGACCGCCGTCGAGAGCATGACATTACCGGAAGTGACGCAAACCGTAATCCTGACCCGTGTCGAGGGTCGTACCCCCATGCCGGAAAGGGAATCCCTGGCGGCACTCGCTAATCATCACTGCACGCTATGCCTGTTTTTGTCCATCACCTTGCTCGATAAGATACGGCATGATCTATTGGCGGCAGGCTGGCGGGAAAACGCGTCGATACTGGTAGTCCATAAGGCGAGCTGGCCGGAAGAGGAAAAAATCATTCGTGGGACCCTTACCGACATTGCAGGCAAATGCCGAGCCCAAAACATCGACGGTCAGGCCATGATCATCGTAGGTCCCACCCTGGGCGCCCGCTACTGGTCGGAGATGAAAAAGTCCAAACTCTACGACACCACATTCAGCCATCGCTTTCGCCGGTAATTCCTTCTCGCCATCGAGCCTCCTCCTTTTCACCGAACCCCTTTTTTGTTGCATCTTGAGTAACCGTACTTTTCGAGCATTCTCATCCAGCGTGGGGCATTGCGCTCTACGCTCAGTGCTTCGTAATCGATTGTGGCATCCCGGTAGTAATCGCCACGCGAGAGCAATACGAAAACGATTTTCGATATTTTGTCTGCCAGGGCAAAGATCGCCCACTTTCGTCCTCGTCTGACGAGCAAGGACTCGAACTTCTCCCGAAGCAGGCAGCGTGTGCGACTGGCCGCGTTGGCCGCTTCACATAGGATTCGCCGGACGTGTGGATTGCCCTTGCGCTTCTTGCCAGCTACCCGCTTTCCAGCCGATTCATGATTGCCTGGGCAGACCCCGGCCCAAGAGGCAAGTTTTTCTGCTGTACCGAAGGCCGCCATATCGTCGCCAATCTCCACGAGCAGCATAGCCGCTCCCATTTTGTCGATGCCGGGGATCGTTTGCAGCGCTTGAAGAATCGCCTTGTATGGATCGAGTCGGCTCAGCACCTGCCTGGCAAAAGTTGCGATACGTCTTTCCAGATCCTCGATATGGTCCAGCGTCTCGGAGAGCACAAAGACTAGGATCGGCCGTCGACTCGCCGGCCAAGGCATCGAGAAGCGCATCGATGGTTGCTTCGAGTCGACCGCTGGCATATTGCAGCACCTGTTCGGGTTTTCTCCCCCTCGACAATCCCTCGATCATCTCTCTCGCCGATTTTCCGTGAATATCGCTGACCACCACCGCCAATCGGATTCCACCATCGCTTTGCGGTC
>CAZSVE010000097.1:0-11031 GCA_964610175.1 uncultured Thiotrichales bacterium | reverse complement strand
CTAAATATTTGATCGACCTCGCTCCACTACCTCCTGTATGGGATCTTTCATTTTCCGGGGTGATGGAAGCCCTCTTCATGAGCGTTAGGTTAATCATCAGTCATTGTGTCCAGGTGACACCGCCAATCACCCCTGGTGTGCAGCACAAGTAACCGTATATCCTGTGCTGCGAAGGCACTTTGTGCCATCGGTGCTTCGGCCAAACCTGGAGCTTGGCATACACCAAGGGCCCCAATATATTACAAACTGGGCGACACCCCCGGACTCTACTTACCTGGCCCCTCCGTCGCCTTCGGTCACCCTCGGACGCTGGCTGCGTACCCCACCAAAAGGTGAGTTCGAGTAAGCAGTTCTGTACAGGTACGGACCCGCACAGGTAGGATTAGACCAATTCGTTACCTCCTGTACCGGTTTGGTCGCACCGTTTGTGACTGAGCCAACGATGTCTGCGGCTCACACAGGTTTCAGGCATTCGAAGATTTTAGTCGGATGAACCGTTTTAACCAGCTATCGGACTGGCTTGCCTGGCAAGAGGCATTACACCATAAATCGGTGGATTTCGGCATCGAGCGGATCGGCCAGGTAGCCACGCGGCTCGGTATCGGCACCAGGCTGCCATTCGCGGTTATTTCCGTAGCGGGGACCAACGGCAAGGGTTCCTGTGTTGCGCTGCTGGAATCCATTTTGAGACAGGCCGGATACCGTGTCGGCGCCTACACCTCGCCGCACCTTTTGCGCTACAACGAACGGATACGGGTCATGGGACAGGAGGCGTCCGATAGGGTGCTGATGGAAGC
Organism: uncultured Thiotrichales bacterium; assembly: GCA_964610175.1. GTDB lineage: Bacteria > Pseudomonadota > Gammaproteobacteria > HK1 > HK1 > CAZSVE01. The sequence continues at coordinate 10,234 of CAZSVE010000097.1, read as the reverse complement.
GTTCCAGGAGATCGACGAGGCACGGGATGGCACGACGCTCACCTATTTCGAATTTTCTACCTTGGCGGCGGTGATGCTGTTTCGCCGCGCCGGGCTGGATGTGGCGATACTGGAAGTGGGGGTCGGTGGTCGACTCGACGCCGTGAACCTCTTCGATGCCGATCTCGCCTTGATCACGACGATTGGCATCGATCACGTGGCGTGGCTGGGGCACTCTCGGGAGAGCATCGGCCGGGAGAAGGCCGGTATTTGTCGATCGGGATGTCCTGCAGTGTGTGGTGATCCCCAACCCCCTATTAGCCTCACGGACCACGCGCGGTCCATCGGGGCATTCCTGTATCGCACGGGAAAGGATTTCTGGTTCTCCATGGACACGACGGAGGGATGGCATTGGGATAGCGTCATGGGTAATGCGCATCGGGGTCTACCGAAACCGGCACTTCCAGGCCGACACCAGATACAAAATGCCGCGGCGGTCCTCATGGGCATCGAGCTGATTCGGAACCGCCTTCCGGTATCGACGGAGGCGTTGCGGCGCGGGCTCGGCGCGGTGACATTGCCCGGTCGGTTTCAGGCGCTCTTGGGAAAAGACGGCGTTACCAGGATCCTGGATGTGGCCCACAACCAGAAGGCGGCACAAATGCTGGCGCGCATGCTCCTTTCGTATCCTCGTGCGGGTCGGACACTGGCGGTATTCGGCATCCTCGAAGATAAAGACATGGAAGCAGTTCTACGCGCCCTATGGGCAGTCGTGGACGCATGGTATGTCTCGGACCTCCATGTGCCACGGGGAAGGACCGCTAAAGAGATCACGACGACGATGTCGCGGATCGAACCGGGGGTTTCCGTGACGCCCGCAACCACCGTCCTCGACGCCTACGACAGCGCGTCGCGATCTGCCCGTCCAGGGGATCGCATCCGTGATATTCGGTTCGTTCCATACCGTAAGCGAAGTGTTGAAATCCTCGGATCTCGTCGATTGCAGAGGCCAAACAAGCAGTGCGTGAGAGAATCGAGTGAAGATCCAAGTCCTCGAAGAAGCAGTCGCCGATTTGGCGGAGGGCTTCCGCTTCCATGAGCGGCAGACCGAGGGTCTGGGCAACTATTTCTTGGAAAGGTTGTTGTGGACTTGGAGCAAAAAGTCGAGAGAACGAAACACCGACTTGGGTCGGCAGGTGACCGTCATCCAGGAGTATGGTCTTATTTTGGCTTCCTTTACTTCAGTACCATTACCCAAACCACCGTCGGATATGGAGATATCCTGCCCAACTCGACAGTAATTAGGATGTTTGTCATGAGTCAGGCGCCGATTGGGCTCGTTTTATTTGTCGTTGTGATAAATCTATCTGTGAATGCCTTTGTTATTTCTCACTAGGCATCCATGCTGGGGGTTCGTTGTGCGTACTCTCCCCATCTGCTGAAGCTCGTGACTGTACTTGACCAGATGGCCGGATTAGCCTCCCCTGTCCCCCCCCCGGTGTCTCATTCCCGGAAACGGGGCTGGAGGAGTCGATAACCGGCTGCTCGACCCTGTTTCCCATGATGCGCGATATTTCCCACTGTTTCATACACCGCTTCGGGCGGAGAACTCCGGTAGTCACAGTGGTTATCGGGACATGCTTAGGTCTCGACGGCGTCCGGGCAGAGACCACGAAAAAACCGTCGGCATCTTTCTTGATCGCGGCATCGAATTACCTCGTCATAACGACCTCTTCAGCTCTCGATAGAAATTCTCGTGTTGACCCAACGCCAATAGGGTCAGCGTAATGGTCGTTTCCTCGAACGTATAGGCCAGCAAAGCGAGTTGCTTGTTGATCTTGAACTTGTAAACCAGGACACCGGCCAGATCGCCGACTTTCCCTTCGCCCAGCAACGGATTTTCCATGAGGGTGCGAATCGCGCCATCGACATCCGTACGCTGCCTTGCATACAATTTTTTGAGGATGTTCTCTTTCCGGGCGCTGAAAACTCGGCTTTTGCTCGATGCGCATCATCAACTCTCGCTGAAGGTAAATGGGATCGATTCCTCCTGTCTGGCGAGTAGGATGTCCCTGATGAAGCTGTAGGGCAGATCGGGATTTTCCTCCGCAATCTTGCCGATGCGGGACCAATACTCGATCTGCTTGGGCGCGGAGCGATGATAGACCGTACCGTAGCGGTACGCCTCGGCAATTAGTTCATCGGGCAGTTCAACGGTTGTGGTCACGGTTGGTCCTCCAGGATTGTGAATATCGTCATTTGTCCTTCGTAATTCTCGATTTTTTACAGCACCGCCATCACCGTATTGCTCGCCATCCCCTCGCCGGCCTTGTTCACGGCCACCACGCAGTATTCCAGCTCCTTGCCCTGTATTTGGCCCGCGAGGGTGATCTCGGTTTCCATGGCCGTATCGGCGTTGGCCCAAACCGCGCCCGTAGTGTGTTCGCGGCATTTGATCTTGTAGGCCGCCACCTTGCCGCCGTCGGCGGGTTTCTCCCAGGCAAGACCGATGCTTCCCTCTCCCTGGCTTAGGATGACGAGATGAACTACCTGCACGGCGCCAACCGTGGCAGGCCTTCTCTTATTCAAATACCGCTATTTTGCCGTATTCGTACAAGCAATGTCCGCAGACCTGCCGGTAAACTCAATGGGAAAACACTCTCAGCGTTTAGCTCACATTCTTCTATCTGCGCTAGAGCGGTGGAATAGCTTGCTTCTGAAAGGGCGGTCATTTGTAGATTAGACTGGGAAACAACAATCGGGATGAATATTCATCACATTCCATTTGGGACTAAAGAATGAGAAACCCGTACAACAGTACTACCTTTTAATGCTATGTACTCAAGGCCTTTATCTAAGTGCATAGGTACCGCTCTGGATGGAGACAGATAGATTCTGTCGTATGGATTACCTAGAACTCCGTCGACAACCATGTACCGCTTCTCGTCCTGATATGCACAATATACAAGCTGATTATTCGGCGTAAATATAGGACCGCACGGTATTTGCATCAAACTCTTGCTGCATTCTGTTATTTAGATATACGGCATCTCTTCCACCACCTACCCTTGCGAAGAAAGCAATATGCTTCCCGTCAGGGCTGAATTCTGGCTGCCCAATTACATCGAATTCTGGACTCTCGACACCATCTACAACAATTACTCCCCCTGAATCACGTAAAATACCGTATAGCAATCGTGAGCTATCTGGACTGAATCTCGCCCGAATTGCTGGTTCGCCACTGTGACTCCAACGCTTCACGCCATCCATATATATGTGCAGACGTCCGTCATTTTCGATCTGACCTTTTGCGAAATGTTGTCCGTCTGGACTAAAGGTTATCCAAGATACTTCAGGGCATCCTTCACCTTCTTTGCCGTCAACCACTACAAACCAAGATTTATCGCGCACCCCTGCATAAGCGAACCGATTGCCTTTGGGAGCAAACAGGAATTCATTGGATAAATTATCAAATTGAATATTTTGCGGCTTGCCATCAATAACGAAAAAAGTCTTATCAGCTTTGTTCGCTCGGTGTGCAAAATGACGACCATCGGCACTAAAAGTCAAAGCGGCTACACCGTCGTACTCAGTACCTGGTTTTCCATCAAGAACTACAACATGCCTCTTCGTATCGTTGGTGGCAGAGTAGGCAACTCGATTACCGTTAGAACTAAACACAGGCTGCGTCAAGTTCGCGTACTTCGGATGTTCCGCACCATCCCAAACCGATAACAGCTTCCCGGATCGCGATGCCATATAGAACCAATGATTTCCATTAGGGCTCACATACAAGGGTACTTTCGTAGATATTATCGTATGCTGGTTCCGGCTTTCCGTTAACCACAACGCGCTGCGAACCGCCGTTGCTGCCTTCGATCCATGCAATCGTTTTGGCTTTGTCGCTCAGTACTGGTGCAGCGAGATGATGATAATCTGCTATAGGTTCGTTATCTAATACCCAGGACCAATGACCCTTATCGTAAAGGGCAAAGGTTGCATGGTTTCCAGTTCGATCAAAAATGAAATAATCGTCCAGTGGTTCCCCCTCCATACCTTTTCCAGGACCCCAGACTAACCACGCGTCTTTTTCGGCGGACGGACCGACGATGAGCCTATCTCTTTTACCTCCAGGTTGAACTACATGAAATGACGATCCCTCCTTCTGGAAACCCACGTGGCCCTTAAAATCAAGGGGTGCCTGACCAGTGATGATAAGTTGCACTGAACTTGGTCGCCTCACCCAAAAAGCAACGGCGTTTCCTGGCTCACTTACTTTGGTATGGACGAACGTACGGTCATCAGGAAGAACAAACAGCTTTTCTTCCTTGGGTGGTGCGAGTCTGTTATTCATAACGGTCTGAGTTGGAGATAGCGTTGTCTTAGCGGCTTTCTGGGGATCAGACTCGGTACAAGCTCCCAATCCTACAAGCAGTAATATGAATAGGGTTGAAGTGAACATGTTCTTTATTGAACTCATCGTTAGTGTTCCTATCGCTTGATTCTTAAACAGAAGATATACGGCATGTAAGTTATCGTCCTGCGGTTACCGCCACGCACCGGATACCGATGAAGAAGATGAATGACGAATCCATCAAAGCACCGCCGTCACCGTATTGCTCGCCACGCCCTCGCCGGCTTTGTTCACCGCCACCACGCAGTATTCCAGCTCCTTGCCCTGTATTTGGCCCGTCAGGGTGATCTCGGTCTCCATGGCGGTATCGGCGTTGGCCCAGGCCGCGCCCGTGGTACCCTCTATGATACGTGGGCGGCATTTCACTTTGTAAGCCGCCACCTTGCCGCCATCGGCGGGTTTTCCCCAGGCAAGCTCGATGCGACCCTCTCCCTGGCTTTGGATGACGAGATTCCCCACCTGACCCGGTGCCTCCAGCGGAGTGGCGCTCTTGCGTCCACCCCAGCCGATGAGCTTCAGCTTGGCATTGTCGTAATCTACCGTATTCTCCGCGTAGCGGATTTCCTTCTTCATTTTGTCTTCCAGCGCATCGAAGGCCAACTGCTTGGTAGAGACGGCCTGCTCCAGGGCGGCCTTGGCGGTCTGCACCGCATCCCGGGCCGTCACACAATCGGCGAGCGCGGCGTTGAGATCCTCGGTGCTGACCGGCGGGGCGGGATAGACCTCCGTATTCGCGGCAAGGCCATCCGCAATCTCCTGGGCGAGGCCGAGGGTACCGGTTTCGTCTCTCGGGAATTGGGCCATGGCGGTAATCTCCTGGTTTGGTTTGTGTTTCTTCGGTATTTTGCGGGGAAACAACGACTGGATGTGTTGTTACAAGTGGATTTTTTCGAAAACCATCGGATGAATGCAAGTTTGTACGGATAAGATGTGAGCTTACATCGATGAAAAGCGGGCTTACGTTCTGCTTTTTCTGGTTCGCGTTGCAAGGATGTTGGCTCGCATTTGTGCTGTGTAAGCTTGCATGGCATCAATGTGGATTCATCATCCGATGGGTGCGAGTTTACTTTTGTTGGATGTTGGAGTGCATTCCATGGCAAAAAGCCAACCTTCGAAAGGCGCTTATCCGGTTTGCTACGCATGGTATTTTTTTCGATGGTGTGCAAACCGGAGCCGATGGAAAGGGAATATGGATTTACTGCTATGCTACCGCGCAATCGGAGTAAAATGATAGAGAGAGACCTATCCGCGAATCCCACCGTGTCATGGAGATACCATAACCGATGATTGCAAGAGAACAGCTAAAAACCGAGATAGATCGTTTGGACGGGCGCTATCTGGAATTAGTGCTCAACATCATTCGCCAGTTTCCGCGCACTGCCCTCGACAGACCACGGGCAGTCGGCGAATCGAAAACCGGTAAAGCCAAGCGAGCGATGGACATTGCCCAGGAGATTGCCGACAGCGGCGGATTGGGGATCGATGATCCGGTGGCGTGGCAGCGGGAGGTTCGTAAGGATTGCGCCCTGCCATCGAGGAACGAATGATGTTGTTAAAGCCTGCAATCAGACATAGAGGATTTGCCAGATGGGTATGAGATTTCGTAAAAGCGTAAAGATTGCTCCTGGCGTCAAGATAAATTTCAGTGGTTCCGGTGCTAGCATGACAGTAGGGCCGCGCGGAGCATCCGTGAATGTCAGTTCTCGCGGTACTTATCTGAATGCAGGCATTCCCGGTACCGGCTTGTCTAGCCGCACTAGATTATCCGGTGCTCAAAATCACCAACAGTTTGAGCGTGAGCGTCGCCGAATCGAGCGAGAGCAAGAAAAGCTCGCAAAGGAGCGTCGCAGGCGAGATGCATTGGCCAGCGTAGCATTACGTCTGAACGACAAAGGTGCTATTGAGGCCACGAACTCGTTTGGAGAGCCTATGTCACTCGCTGATATGCGCTTGCTCTGGGAACAGAAAGGCCCCGTAGTTAAGAACTGGCTCCAAGAGCAATGTGATGAAATCAACGGAGACATAGAACTACTTCAAGAGATCCATCTGGACACGCCTTTTCCTGATTCAGCGCCGAAATACCAACCCGCGCCTTTTGATGTGCAAGCCCCCAGGAAACCGGAAGAACCCGCTGAACCCCCAAAGCCACAACTATCAGAGGTTCAACCTCTTGGGTATTGGAGCCGTTTGTTCAAAAGCCGCAGAATTGCCCATGAGGAAGCGGTAAGAACAAATGAGCAAAATCACCAGAAACTGGTATCCGAATGGCAACGACGAAAAAGTGCGGCAACCGAACAATACGCAATCGACTTGGTCAGGTGGGAGGCCGAAACTGCTGATTGGTTGAAGAAAAAGCAAAACCATGAAGAACATGAAGCTCAAAAGCAGCAATCATTTTTCTCGGATATTCGCGGTAATACCGAAGTCATGTGTTCATCTCTGGAGGAAATATTCAGCAGTATGTCGTGGCCCAGAGAAACTATCGTCGCATATCAGATCGAATATGGAGGTCAAGAAGTCTGGTTGGATGTGGATCTGCCCGAAATAGAAGATTTGCCTCAAAAGGTTGCCGCACTCGCCGCTAACGGCCGCAAGTTGAATATTAAGAACAAACCTCAAAAACAGCTGCGTCAAGAATACGCTACGCACATTCATGGCATTTCACTCAGGCTTGCCGGTACAACTATGGCTGCATTGCCACGCTGCGATAGAGTCATCATTTCCGGGTATTCGCAACGGTTGGATACCGCGACGGGCTTAGTAAACGATGACTATCTATTCAGTGTCAAATATACTCGCGGGGGACTTGCCGGGCTGAATTTCGCAAATTTGGAACAAGTCGATCCAGTGGAAACCATGACCCGTTTTGAATACATACGCAAAATGACCACAACGGGTGTGTTCAAAGCCATTCGTCCGTACTCGATTTAACGAATCCAGTCGACTGCATAAATGCGGTAGCCTATGTGCGCCGTTACATTACAAGCTAACCACCACATCGGAAAAACCACCATGCACATCACCCATCCCATTGGAAACAATGACCACCACGGACAAGCTACGGGCAAATGAGGAGATCCGAGCCGATCCAGTCCATAATCTTGAGGCCAATGAATCCGATAGTATCGGTATCCTTGCCTTCTCCTGACACGCGAGGGTCGCATAGCCGAATACGGAAGCAGGCAAGATGAAAGTTTTCGATGCGCCACCGCGCATCGAAGAAACAGGAACCTCCGTGAAGGCAACCGTTTACGTCGAAACGTCGGTTTTGAGTTATCTGACGGCCCGGCCGAGCAACGACCTTCGCGCCATGGCAAATCAAGGCGCGACGGCCGAATGGTGGGAAATACAGAGACCGAACTACCATGTCGTCGTGTCCGATCTCGTCCTGTCGGAAGCGGGCCGGGGCCACTCGGGGGCCGCGCGGCGCCGTCTGGCCGCCATCGCCGATCTTCCACTGCTGCGAATCTCGGAGGATGTCAGGGTATTGGCTAAGGCCCTGATCGAAAACCATGCGCTGCCGGAAAAAGCGGAGGCGGATGCGTATCATATCGCCATGACGGCGGTGAACGGCGTCGAATATCTGCTTACCTGGAACTGTACGCATATCGCGAATGCACACGCCCGGCCCAAAATCGAGGCTACCTGCAGGGCGCTTGGGCTGGAACCGCCGATCATTTGCACACCCCTTCAACTCATGGAGCCTTGATTATGTGGCAAGACCCTATTGTTGCGGAGACACGAACGCTCCGGGACGAGTACGCCCGCCAGTTCGATTATAGTATTGATGGAATCTTTGACGATTTGATGGCGAAACAGGCCGCGCATCCCGAGCGCGTCGTTTCTTTTCCGGCGCGCAAACCGGCGGCAGGCACCGTTGCGGTTCGGCCATCGGTTCCGGGGAGGTTGCATTCCGAACCGGCCACCGCCACACCGGGAAAACTACCATGCCCATCGCCATCCCACTCGAAAAAATGACCACCACGGACAAGTTGCGGGCAATCGAGGAGATCCGGGCCGATCTTATCCGTAATCTCGATGCCAATGAATCCGAGCGTGTCCCTTCCCCTTCCTGGCACGCCGACGTCCTGCGAGCACGGGAACAGCGCATAGCCGATGGCGCATCGCGCTTTCCGGATATCGCGGAGGCCAAGCAAGCAGTGCGCGAGCAACTCTGGTGAAGATCCAGATCTTCGAAGAGGCAACCGCTGACTTGGCATATGGTTGCCACTTCCATGATGGAATAGGAAATGGAAACAACGAATCGGGAGATGAGAAATGATGAAAGCATTCCACGCGGAATATGTCATCGACGGCAATCACAACAAAAAGTCCGTCTTGTTGCCGATACGGGAGTGGGAGAAGCTCTTGCTTGCCATGGAGGAACTGGAGGACATCCGTATACTATAAGACGAAAGAGATAGAGGAAGAGCTTATCCCCCTCGAGCGGGCAGTGGAGGAAATCGAGAATATCCCGCTCCGATGATCGATTCCATCCACATGCGGATAAAAGTCGTGCCCTGGAAGCGAGTGAAAACCAGAAGGACCAAACACAATGAATGACTGGACCGATTGCCCCGCTGTCGAGCGCGACCCCGGAAGGGTAAGTGGCGCCTTGGTATTTCGCGGCACGCGCGTGCCCGTTTCCGCGCTTTTCGAGAACCTCGAGGACGGCGCCAAACTCTCGGAGTTCGTCAGTTGGTTTCCCGGCGTCACGCTCGATCAGGCGCGCATGGTGCTGGAGCATGCCGCCCATACGCTGGAGGCCGCGTAGTGCGCGTACTTTTCGATCAGGGCACGCCCATTCCATTGCGCCATCATCTGCCGGGACACAGAATTTCAACTGCGTATGAGATGGGATGGAGCAGTATCGAAAACGGAGAGCTGTTGCGGCGGGCGGAAAATCATGGTTTCGAGGTTTTGGTGACAACGGACGCCAACCTGAAATATCAGCAGAATCTCGCCAATCGCCGCATCGCCATCGTTATCCTTGGCGCCACGAGTTGGCCCCCCACGAGTCGACCCCGAATCCAGCGCGTAGTGCCCAACATCCTGAATGCCATCGATAATGCCCGTTTCGAAGGTTACATAGAGATCCAGGTGCCGTATATTCGCTGATGACCCCAGGGATTTTGGAAGAATCCGAAAGAGGTACTAGCGAGGCTTCGCCTCAGACCAACAATGCATGATCCTGCATTAGTAAAATACAGTGAAAATTTGATCCATTTGTAAAGCCGAGCGGAAAATAAACAAATTACTCATGGTTATCATGCACGCAACCGTTATCGATGATCGACACATCGAATTATCGGCCCCGCTCGGGATCTCTCCGGGCTCCAACGTGGTCGTACCCATCCAAAACTATCGGAAGGCGATTCCGATCATGAGTCGTGGTCGAACGCATCGCTGACCGGACTCTCCGCCGCCCACGGGGAATCGGAACCGGAGTATGGTCCCGATCTCATCAGGGAGCCTAACCCGGAATACGATAATGACCGAAGGTAATATCGTACCGACTCCGCTCCCCCAGGCAGACAAACGGCAGGGTCAAAAACCGCCCGGCTCTTATTACCGGCATCGATCGTCGATCGGCACGATTCGATCCCTGTTGCCGTTGCTGAACCCTAGCTTCCATTTGCTGTTGCTCAACTCCATCGCCATGTACAAAACTGTATTGCCTGTGTAACCTTTGCTGTGAAGGACCGCTGTCATCTTCTTCTCCCCTCTGTTCGAGAGCCTAAATTAGAGAGGATAACCGATGGCGGTCCTTCATGGTTTCTACACCTGCCCCGAAGGGGCGTGATGTTCACGTATCGGAAAAACGAAGTTTCCGAATTCCTG
>CAZSVE010000096.1:0-11309 GCA_964610175.1 uncultured Thiotrichales bacterium | reverse complement strand
CGGCTCACCCTCTCCAACACCCCTTCAGGCTCATCTCTCAATTGGAAAGGACTCCCCTAGCCTCTTCCAAAGACACATGAACCTGAAGGCAGTCCGAGATCCGGGGTCATCAGGAGATCGCGATATTCAAGATCCAAGGGCAAAAAACGCTGGAACAGGCTCGCGCTTCCTCGACGGCAGTGTGATCCTTTTGGCTTCGAAGCACTGCACTATGACCTAGCTACGATTTCATCACACAACAGTTGAAAATCAAGGCTCTTCGTGAAATAGAGTATGGTTTAGACATCATAAATGAATGGCTTTTCCTATGCTTTTTTATTCACGGTATATTAGTGTTTTTTGAGACAACCGTTACAGGATTGGCCCCATGACGCAAAATACCGATAACCTGATTTGGATCGATCTGGAAATGACCGGTCTCGATCCGAGCACCAACCATATCATCGAGATTGCCACCGTGATCACGAATCCTTTACTGGATATCCTCTCGGAGGGACCGGTCTTGGCCATTCACCAATCGAACGAAATACTGAATGGAATGGATGCCTGGAACACGGAGCAGCACGGCAAATCGGGGTTGGTGGAGCGTGTGCGGCGGAGCAACCACGACGAGGCGGAGGCAGAGCGAATGACCTTGGATTTCGTGAGCCGCTATGTGGCGGAGGAGGAATCGCCCATGTGTGGGAATAGCATTTCGCTGGATCGTCGTTTCCTGATCCGGTATATGCCGAAACTGGCGGCATACTTTCACTATCGGAACCTGGACGTGAGCACCCTGAAGGAGCTATGTAAACGCTGGGTGCCCGATGTGTATAAGGGTTTCGAGAAGAGGAACACCCATCTGGCCCTGGACGATATTCGCGAGTCCATCGACGAATTGAAGTATTACCGGGAGCATCTTTTCAAGCCATTCGGTGCAGGAAATGTTTCTAAAACCCCTCGAGAGGAACACGCAACATGAAAAAAATCATCATGCTATTGGCGAGCGTTCTCTTCCTCGCCAACCTCCATGCCGCCGCCGGGGACATCAGCGACAAAATCAGCGAAGACACCGTCATCATCCCGAATCAGTACATCGTGGTCTTCAAGGACAGCGCTTTCAGCCAACCGGCCGCATCGGGCATTCAATCCCAATCCCTCGCTACCGGGGAATCGGTGCGCCGGTTCGCCGAGCGACTCATGAACGAGGTCGATCAAAACCAATTCCTGGTCGACAACCAAACGGCCTCGGCTACCCAAGGATCGACGGCGGAATCGACGGCTCCGACAGTCGAGAACCGACTCGGCTTCGTGTACGAGCATGCCCTGAAAGGCTTCTCCGCCACCCTGACCCCGGAGGCGCTCCAGTTCCTGGAAGAGCAAAACCTGCCGGAGATCGAGTACATCGTCCCCAACGGCGAAGTGTATGCCAACACCCTGCAATATCCCACACCATCCTGGGGTCTGGATCGCATCGATCAACGGGACCTCCCCCTGGATAGCACGTATGACTATTCCGAGATGGGCTCGAGGGTGCATGTCTATGTGCTCGATACAGGCATCCGGGCTTCCCATGACGAATTCGTGGGTCGCGTCGGCAACGGCATCGATGTCATCGATAACGATGATGATCCCGACGACTGTCACGGGCATGGTACCCATGTGTCCGGAACCATCGGCGGCACTAGCTATGGCGCCGCCAAGAACGTCATCCTGCACGGGGTGCGCGTGCTGAATTGTTCCGGTTCCGGAACTTACAGTGGCATCATCGCGGGCGTGGACTGGGTCACGGCCCATCACCAGACTCCGGCGGTGGCAAACATGAGTCTGGGTGGTCCGAGTTATTCTCCGCTTGATAACGCCATCGCGGGATCCATTGCCCGAGGCGTGACCTATGTGGTATCCGCGGGCAATAATGATAAAGATGCCTGCTCCAAATCCCCGGCCCGAGTCCCAAACGCCATTACGGTCGCCGCGACCACCAGCGCCGATCAACGATCAGGATTTTCCAATTACGGGGATTGCGTGGATATCTTCGCGCCGGGGAGTGGGATTACCTCGGCCTGGCATACCAGTGACACGGCAACGGCCACACTGAGCGGCACCTCCATGGCTGCCCCCCATGTAGCGGGTGTGGCGGCGCTTTATTTGGAAGAGCATCCCGGTGCTGCGCCGAGTGAAACTAGCAGCGCCACCGTGAATAGCGCAAGCCGGGATAAGATTACAAATGCGAGGTCGGATAATTTGCTGTTATATAGTTTTATGGGACCGCCAGCTTCCGATTTAGATTTGGTACGATTGGTCCCCATTCTCATCATTGCTCACACTCATTCTAATTCTGATTTGGACTTGGTGCAGTTGGTTCCTATTCTTGTAACTGCCCACAATCACTCTAATTAATAGAGAAAGGGGAATTGATATGAAGAAAATATTGATTGGCCTTTTAGCATCTATGCTTATGACCAGCTTTGTATACGCAGGATGCGGAGGTGTTTCTTGTAAAGAGAGAATAAATCGAATTTACCCTGAAGGGAACGTGGTTTATATCTCGCTTAATGGGCGTGTAGGTCCTTCGAACTGTTCCTTGGTTTCTGGTTGGTATTTCACGCTACTGGATTCAAATCCGAAACATGAGGAAATTTATGCGCTGGTATTGGCCGCCAAATTGAGCAATAAACAGATCAAGTTGCGCACAAAAGACGGCAGCAATATTTGCGAAATAATATATGCCGTTTTGGAGTAGTTTTCCGTTGCCACAATTCCACAACTACCGGTGTCGATTGGCGCCGGTAAAGCAATAACGATAAAGGCTCTGATCCCTTATTTACCTAGCAATCTACGCTCTATATTGGCTCTGGTAAAACCAAGATTGATAAAAATCCGTTACTACATCGACCCACAAACGGATTCACCACATATATACAGACACGGTATAAACGAGAATGAAGTCCGGGATATTCTGCTATCGTCCTGTGGAAGATAGGACCGAGGAAGATGGATCATGGGTGGCTATTGGATGAACATCCGGGGAAAGGTACTTGAGGGTAGTTTATGTCCTCGATCGGGAGCCAGATAGTGTGTTTACAATTACCGCCTGCGAACTCGGAGGGAAACCCCTTGCCGCATTTCGACGTCGCCAAAGGAGAAAACTTACATGAAAAAAACCGCATTTCCTTCCGGCTGGGATGAAGACCGGATCCGTAAAGTACTTTCCCACTGTGAATTACAATCAGAAAAATGAAGCGGCCGCAGAAGACGAGGCTGCCTTCGAGGTCCCCAATCAGGCGGTCATGGACATACCCATGGAATTGGTTCCGGAAATTCGAAGACCAATTGCAACCCACAAAACGGCATACGAGCAATAAGGGGTCCGACCCTTTTTCTCCTTTCTCCCATAACCCCCCGAAGCTTTGGGGCTTAGGGGAACACGAGTATTACTGAGTTAAAATGCCATCCAACCGGTATGAGCAACGCAGAAAACGAAATCATTATGGGGAAAATCACCGCTAACGTATCCATAACGAACCTCTTCGACAGGGAGGCGCGCATCGACTGCGATGCGTTTGTCGATACCGGTTCCGCCCACATGGTGCTTCCCAGCGCCTGGAGGAACAGATTGGGTAATCATCGACACCCTCGGAACCGTCGACTGCGAAACAGCTACTCAACAGATGGTTCGGGGCGATATATGTGGTCCGGTCGAGATAAGGATGGAAGGATTCCGACCTATTTACTCGGAAGCTCTTTTTCTCGACATGGAACCGGCGGATGGCATCTATGAACCGTTGATTGGCTATATCGTGCTGGAACAGGCTCAGGCGGCGGTCGATATGTCAAGCCATCGGTTGTTCCATATCGGAAAGGTGAACCTGAAAGCGATTTCTATTCAGCCACTGGAAATGGTAAAGAGCGAACCAATTAGCCACGCTTTTTCCGAGCGCAGTCGCCCGGTCTCGGAGAAAGGGTAAATACTATCCCAACCCCATCATGACCCTTGCTCTTCCGATTGCTTCTCCGATTTCCGACCCGCTGATTCCCGATCCTCCGCTTCCCGAACCGGCAAATCGTCGTCTTCATCCATGATGATGCGCGCGGCATCTCCATCCATATCATCGAACTGACCGCTCCTTGCGGCCCAAATGAAGACGCCGACCATGACGAGACCGAGCAGTACCATGCCAGGGATCAGACCGTAGATGACTTCCACGAAACATCCTCCGAATGCGCGCGGCATTTCCGATGACGAGCAGTGAGCTGATGGGCATGGAAATGGCCGCAAGTAATGGTGTCACGATGGCGGCCATGGCCAGCGGCACCATCACGATATTGTAAAGGAACGATATGGCGATGTTTTGACGAATGGTGCGCAGGGTGCGGCGCGCCAGGGTCGCGGCTGTCGATACATCGTCCAATTTGTTGTGCATCAGGATGATATCGGCGCTGTCCATGGATACGTCGGTGCCGGAACCGAGCGCAATGCCGACATCGGCACGGACCAGGGCGGGGGCATCATTGACGCCGTCGCCGATCATGGCAACCCGCTGCCCTTGGGACTGTAACCGCGCGATGACCCGACTTTTGTCCTCGGGCCGTACTTCGGCGATGACGGCCATTCCGCCCAGTTGTTCGGCGACGGCCTGGGCCACGGCTTCGCGATCACCACTTAGCAGGGTCATTTGGATCTTGTGGCGATGCAGGGAATCGACAAGGTCCCGCGCGCCGTCCCGAAGTCGATCCTCGATGCCGATCAGGGCGATCTCCTTGCCTGCCATGGCGCAATGAAGGCAAATCGTGCCTTTGGCTTCCAACTCGATGGCATGTGCCTGTAATACCGTGGATGGGACGATACCGTTGTGTCTTAGCCAGCGCTCCGTACCGATGAATATGGTTGTATCGTCTACCACCGCCTGGACACCAAGGCCCGGATGGTATGAAAAATCGGCGACGGAGAGGTGCTTATCGGCACCGGCTATCTCTTCGGCGCAGGCGACGATGGCCGTGGCAAGGGGGTGATTGGAGTAGCGCTCGACGGCAATGAGGCGGGCAAGGATCGGAGTGAGCATTGGGGGGATGAAGCCGTCCTGGATTTGATCGTCACGCACCCAGGAGAGTGTTTCGGTACGCAGGGAGGTGAGCGCCATGCGACCGTGGGTGATGGTTCCGGTCTTGTCGAACACGAAGTGATTGATGCCAGAGAGCATTTCCAAGACCCCACCGTTTTTGATCAGGATGCCATGGCGGGCCCCAAGCCCCGCAGCGACAGCAATCGCCATGGGGGTGGCGAGCCCGAATGCGCACGGACAAGTGATGATCAGTACGGCCGTTGCCGCCATCAAGGCGATTTCGAAACCGGTATCCATCCACCACAGGAAGGTGGCCAGCGCAAGGAATAACGTGGTAAAGACGAACCATGGCACGATGCGGTCGGATAGTCGTTGAATGGATGCCTTGCTGTTTTCGGCGGATTCCACCAACCGAATGATGCGTCCAAGCGCGGTATCGCCCATGAGGTGGGAAATGCGCACCTCCAATGTGCCATGGGTATTCATGGTCCCGGTGGATACGGTGTCGTGTTTTTTCTTGGCGACCGGTTCGGATTCTCCCGTCAACATGGATTCGTCCACCGCGCTGCTTCCGGCGACGACGATGCCATCCACGGGTATCCGCTCGCCGGGCCTTACCAATACCACCTCGCCGGGAACCAGGGTGCGGATGGAAACGAGATGCCAATCATCGTCTCGCATCACGGTGGCCGCCCGCGGTTGCAGGTCCAGAAGGCGTTGGGTAGCGCCGACGGCGCGGCGTTTGGAGATGGCTTCCAGGTAGCGACCGACCAGAATCACGAATAGAAAGTTGACGACGGTATCGTAGTACACCTCTCCGGTAGTGGGCTGGGCAATGGTGACATAGACCGAATAGAGGTAGGTGATACCGGACCCGATGGCGATGGGCAGATCCATGCCAAGATGCCTGTGGCGAAGCCCGGTAAAGGCTGCGCGGAAAAAGGGCAGCCCGGAATAGAGGAGCGTGGGGGTGGCCAATGCAAAGCCTACCCAATGAAACAGTGTGCGGAATTCGCCCTGATCGGCGCCGGAATAGAGCGCGATGGAGATCCACAGGAGGTTCATCATGGCAAAACCGGCGAAGGCCATGCGGAACAGGAGATTTCGATTTTCCCGTTGCAGACGATTCTCCGCGGCTTCCGGATCGAAGGGCGCCGTGGCGTAACCGATATCCCCCAGGCGGCGCATGATGCCGGAGAGCTGTATTTGGTCGTTGCGCCACTTGACCTCGAGGCGTCTCGTGGTCAGATTGGCGTTGGCGTACTCGACCCCCTTGGTCTGCGTCAAAGAACGCTCGATCAGCCATACACAGGCCGCGCAGTGAATCCCTTCCACCATGAGATCGATTTCACGTTCCTCGCCGAGATGAGGGACATAGGCGCGCTGTACGTCATCCAAATCGAATGCGTCGGTATCTTCGAGTAGAGCCGGTGGCGGTGCCAGGGGTGTATCGCTCGATGTGCGCGCATAGAAGCCCTGGAGCCCTGCTGCATAGATGGCCTCGCAAACCCCTTTACATCCTACGCAACAGAATTTCCGTTCTTTTCCCTCGAGGGTGGCAACGGCAATGTCGCCGGGAGGGGGCAACGGGAGGGCGCAATGGAAACAGGTGGTTTCCGCCGACGTCATCGCACCGGTGGGATTCGTGTCCGTAAGGTTTGGCGTGATACCTGGCATGGCAGGCCCGTACTTTGGAAAAGGTGAATTCCAGGATCGATAATGCGCGGATTCGATTTACCGAAATGATCTCCAGGAAGCAAGATCCAGCGAAGCTTGTGCTCGAACCGATGAAACGTGATTTGGTCGTAATAGAACAAAATCAGCGTTTTGTAAAACTCGACTCATTCGCGAAGATAAGCGGGAAATAAACAAATCAAACTGGATTCGATGGTAATGATCTCAAGAAAGTTTCGTACAAGGTTATCACGACGGTGATCGAAGCGAAATTTCGCTCCCTTTCAAGTGTAAGCAAAAGCTGCCTCCGGCGAAGGTTCGCTAGACCCAAAAGGGATCGATGGCATTGAAAGAAAGCAATACGACCATCCAAATGAAGCATTCATATATTTCGCTCGGCAGTTCATGGAACAGCATCATGAAGCTGTTTTCGCCATCTTCGATGATTTCCGGGATCTCCCTTGTCAGCCGAATCGATTTCTTGGATGCAGAGCCCCAAATCGATGTGGCTGAACAGCATCGTTTCGGTTTCATCGCTACTGCGCGTGTGCAATTCTCCGTAGAGGGGAATTGGCGGTGGAGCGAAGTGGTTGGTGCCTGTATTA
The DNA here is from genome assembly GCA_964610175.1 of uncultured Thiotrichales bacterium. Taxonomy (GTDB): domain Bacteria; phylum Pseudomonadota; class Gammaproteobacteria; order HK1; family HK1; genus CAZSVE01. Next base: position 3,988 of record CAZSVE010000096.1, on the reverse strand, counting down.
TTTTGTTTATTTTCGGCTCATCGCAAACGAGTCAGGTTTTACTGAACGCTGATTTTGCTTTACTAATACCGAACCATGCTTCACCGAGACGAAGCTTCGCCGGCCAATTATTCAGCTCCCTGCTTGGAGCTGGACTTTCCATCGCACTGTTAACGGGTATTTCCATGGAGAACGACAAGCCACTATTTTCCGGGGAAGTGGGCGAGTTCATATGGCGTTCTCTTCATTACGTTGGAAACGAAAAATGCTTTACGCAAGTTTCGCTTCTCATCCCCAATGATGGCCTACTTCGAGCCTCTTCATGAAACATAATCCAAGCTCGACATACATCTCTCGGATATTTCCTTTCGTCGCCTGGTGGCCCAGAGTCAGCCGGAGAACGTTCCGGATGGATCTGCTGGCGGGTATTGCCGGCGCATTGATAGCCCTGCCGCAGGGGATAGCCTTCGCGGCGATTGCCGGTATGCCGATCCAGTATGGGCTTTACACGGGCATGGTGCCGGCAATCATTGCCGCCCTGTTCGGTTCCTCGTGGCATTTGGTTTCGGGGCCTACCACGGCGGCATCCATCGTGATGCTTTCGATGCTCGGTATGTCGGCGGAGCCCAGCAGTGTGGATTACGTGGATCTGGCCCTTACCCTTACCTTCATGGTCGGGATCATTCAATTCGGCCTTGGGCTTGCGCGCATGGGTGTCCTGGTGAATTTCATTTCCCACTCGGTCGTGGTGGGCTTTATCGCCGGAGCGGCCATGTTGATCATCGTGAATCAAGCCGGACATTTTTTTGGCCTTGTTTTGCCTCGCAGCATCTATTCCTATGAAACGGCGTATGTCATGCTTTTGCGCCTGCCGGATCTGGATCCGGCGGTTACCACGGTGGGTGTCCTGACCGTGGTAACAGGGTTGTTATGTAAGCGGTTTCTGCCCTGGATACCGTATATGATTCCGGCCATGCTGGCAGGAGGTCTGGTGGCATTCGGGTTGGAGTACTGGCCCGGTGCGGACACATTGCGGATCCCCATGGCGGGAACGCTGCCCTCCTCCCTGCCACCGTTGTCGACGCCGAGTTTCTCTCTGGACATCATGAGGCAACTGGCGCCGGCGGCACTGGCCATGACGTTGTTCGCCTTGACTGAAGCTGCCACCATCGGGCGCTCCCTCGCCACACGATCAGGTCAGCACCTGGATGGTAATCAGGAATTCATCGGGCAAGGATTATCGAATATCGCTGGAAGCTTTTTCTCGGCCTACGTGGCCACGGGGTCTTTCAACCGCAGCGCAGCGAATTATGCGGCAGGGGCCAGGACACCCATGGCTGCCATCTTCGCCGGGTTGTTCCTGGTGGTCGTGGTCATCGTGGCGGCGCCGCTGGGGGCACATCTACCCAAGGCGGCCATGGCGGGGGTGTTGTTCCTGGTAGCCGCAGACATGGTGGATGTACACCATATTCGGGGTATTATCCGCATCAGCCGCTCGGAGACCGCGGTTCTCGCCATGACTTTCGTCTGCGCCCTGGCATTCGGTCTCGAGATCTCCATTCTGGCCGGTGTCGTTTTTTCCCTGGTGATTTACCTGGCCCGAACCTCTCGCCCCCCCGTGACATCGCGAATACCGGATCCCGGTGATGGGCGGCGCATTCTGATTGCAAGCACCGGATTACCGGAATGCCCACAGCTCAAGCTCGTACATATCGAAGGATCATTGTTTTTTGGCGCGATACAGCATGTGCGGGAATCTTTACGTTCGATCGAGCGTGGCAGCCCCGAACAGCGACACCTGGCAATTACCGCGACAAGGATCAGCTTTATCGATGTTGCCGGCGCCGAGATGCTTGTTCAGGAGGCGAAGGCACGGCAGCAGCAGGGAGGGGGACTGTATCTCATTCGACCCAACGCGAAATCGATGGCACCGTTGCGTAAAAGTGGCTATCTCGATCTCATCGGCAAGGAAAACATTTTCTTCGACAAGCAAGAGGCTATCGAAACCATCGTATCGCGGCTCGACCGGGGTATCTGCGCAGCTTGCACGAAAAGGATCTTTTTGGAGTGCAGATCCTTACCCCACGCGCAGACGGACAACTCCGATTGAAATGCGTCTTCATGAAGATACTCTTCGACAGAGTGCTGAAAAATCATATTTTCACCCCTGTGTCGGCTGGACTATCGAAATGATGAGAATCATTTTTTGAATGACAATCCCATTCGGTATGTATTCCTGCCATAAACGATAATTGACGATAATCACCTGTCAGTCGACCGAATCCGGATGATAAACATTTTCAACCATTCCATGATAACAAACCTATTGATAATAGGGATTGGCGGTTTTGCGGGCGCCATCAGCCGTTATGTTATTTTCATGATCGATCGCCAGTTTTATCACCAACATCATTTTCCACTGGGCACGCTATTCGTGAATCTGATAGGAAGTTTTCTAATCGGAATCGCCCTGGGAATGAGCGTAAAATATAATATTCTCAGCAGGGGATCATTCGGACATTATTTATTCGTAACCGGCTTCCTCGGCGCATTTACGACATTTTCCACATTCAGTCAGGATAATTTTTCCTTGTTGATGGACAAACAATATTGGTTTTTCATTGCCAATATCCTATTCAATGTCATTCTCGGCATAACACTGACAATGCTGGGATATTTTTTAGTGGTCGACGAATTGCCGGCCAGGATTGGCCGATTGTTGTTCGGATTGAAATCCTAGCGAAGCTAACCCTCAGACCGACAAGGCATGATTCAGCATCGGTAAAGAAAAATCGATGCTTTGTAAAAAACGTGACCCGTTTACGATGAGCCGAAAATAAACAAGATAGGCTATCCGCGAACCCCGGCCCGTGGAAATGCAAATCCATAAAATCACCATGGCCGATCCCTTCACCGATAAAAATCAGTATAATCAGTGGGTTGAAATGGCATCGCCATAATAAACAGGTCGACGAAAACCAATGATGAGCATGAAAGAGGCATTGCAACGGGCCGGCATATCACCATCGGGAAATACCCCGGATGGGGGCGCCGGTAGTCGATGCAATGCATCGTCACGACGAGGTTCGGCTGGGGATCGGAGGCATCGACGAAGCAGCGACAATAAACCGAACCATTACGGCGATGCCCCGGACGGCGGCGCATTTCCCACGAATAAAAAAATGCGATAGCACCACACACACGCCAAATTCAATGGAGACCCTTGGATGGTGATTTATTTGATCGGTGTCCATCACAGCATTCAACACAACGGTGGCAATCTCCAGAAGATACCCGGACTCTCCGCCTTGCGAGAACAATTTCAATATTATTTGATCAAGGCAACCAAGGAACTTCGAATATCGGTATTGGCGGAGGAATTCAACGAGGATGCCTTGGAAATATTCAATGCCTCGGAATCCCTGGCCAAATCCATTGCCCAAAGATTCGGTATTTCCCATGTATTTTGCGAACCGAGTCTCCAGACAAGATCATCGTTGGGATTCACGAAACAGCTACAAAAAAAACATCATGTTATCAGGGAGCTGCTCTGGTACGACAAAATAATCGATTACAAAGGGCAGCGTATTATTTTCATTTGTGGCGCGAACCATATCCCTACCTTCACGAAACTTGTACGAAAAAAAGGTCAACACGCCACCGTATTGACCTCATATTATGGAAGAGGTTTCTTCGAAGCATTATCCCCCTATCGATTTTGCCAATCTTTGTGTCCACGCGCCGTGGTTTCCACGCCATAATGATGAAGCGGTCCCGAATCCTTGGGCAGATTCCGAGAGAGAATGAGCACTGATGGGCAGGGCAGTGGAAATCCCCGATCCAAAAAAATGAAAATAAGGATTTCTTCGACTTTTTGTTCAAGGTTCCACGGGTAACGAACTGATATGTTTTGACCTGTCAAGGTTCCTTATAGTGGGGTGGATAAACCCGTGGCTTTTCGCGTTCACTTCATCCTGTTGCTCCTCGAACAAGCACGTTAGTTCAGGGC
>CAZSVE010000095.1:0-11309 GCA_964610175.1 uncultured Thiotrichales bacterium | reverse complement strand
ATGCCTCATCTAACCAACCAGAGATAGAACTAAGTACGCTTTACCCGGATGAGCCTATATTTTACCACTCTATTAGGCAATCTTGTCACAAGCTAGATTATTGTTTTTTTCGTCGTACCGAATCATTCATCAATGAATATTCGGATCTTCATTTCCCTGGCAAATTACCTTTTGTCCGGGTTTGAGTCGGACATCATCGGAACCACAGGAAAATCCGATTTCGATCGTATTATCCGGTTGCTCGATGATATGAATCCCTGTTTGGGATACGCCATTTCCCGGAATGGGTACCCCATTTATCCAAAAGGTGCTTTTGCCATTGCTACGCATAACAACGCCGTCTATGGTAAAAGATTTCGCGGATATAGCTTGTTTTTCTCCTGCCACGGAATCTTTATGCTCCTTGGCTTCATCACGGAATCGATCCAATTCTTGGCGTTCTTCGTTGGAAAAAAATAATCGCCCAAGTAATGGAGTATCCGCTTGCGCGGTAAAACCTGCGCAGACCAGAAACAACAAGAGCCCCCCGCGGATTAGGAGATCGACGGGATTCATGCAAAGTAGTTTCGTGCTTATTCTCAATACGATATAGCCGTAAAAATACTTTTATTATTTTATTGAGACATCCGCAGTGCGGATAAATATTTCCTTCAAGTTTATGGATAGCCGTTTTTTTTGAAGCGCATACTTGAAAAAGTTTATGTAACCAGCCTATATATCTATCGATATAGTCCGCTTTCCCTTTTTATTTCTGTTTTTTAGGTGTAACTTCTCTGCCTTACCAAGGGCTCCGCGTTTGGGCTTGTAGACAAAACACATCAACGCAAAGCGTGTCCAGTTCCGAGCCAAACCCAATGGCGTGTCTTAGCCATACCGCAGTGCTGCTTGTGAGTATGCCAAACACATATTCGACTGTGCTGTGCACCTCGGAATAGATCCGGTTGAACGCTTTGTTCGCCTTGATTAACTTGATAGTTTCGAGTCGTGCTTCGCAAGCCAATCATCGTGCTTTTCTCTTCTATAAGCGCTATCGGCGTAAACCACGGATTCTTCACGATTAAGTAATTCCGATACATTTAACTTACGCAGTAAACCAAGCCAGAAGCCAGAAGCCAGAAGCCAGAAGCCAGAAGCCAGAAGAGTCTATAGTGTTTTCCTCAAGATTTTTTGTAAATACCTTCGGGCAAGATGTGCCTGTGTACTGTCAGGATACTGATCTATCAAATTACCGAGCGTTTGTTCAGCTTCCGTTGTTTGACCTAATTTACCCTGTATATATCCGATCTTCAGTAACGCATCGTTGATTCTCAAACTGGTAGGATATTCGCGGAGGAGCTTTTGAAACATGCTCAAGGCGGGTTTGAATTGCTGCGTAACATAATACGCCTCACCCAACCAGTATTGCGCACTCTCCACATACTGGCCATAGGGATATCGATCCAGAAAAGCCTTTAGTGAAATAATTGCTTCCGAGTAGTGTTTTTTCTTCAAAAGTCCAAATGCTTCTTCATAGGCGTTATTCTGTGCGTAATTAGAATATGATTCGGTGTTTCCCAATTGAGAATTGGTGAAATGATCTACGGTTTGGTTATTTACGGGTTTTTCTAGGCGCACAGACTTTTCCTGTACGCCAGTGACATCGAATTCCACAGCCGGAGGAATTTTAGCGTTAGGATTACCGAGAAACCGCGAAATTGTTGCCCCGGATCCGGTTGCTACTTCCAGCTGTTGCAACCGTTTATTCAGATCCAGGTAATAATCCCGTTGACTCTGCTTTGTTTGGGAAAGCGCATAAGCTTGCATTTCGACTTGCCCACGTAGTTCTTGAATCTCACGTTGCAAATCATCTATACGTTCCAGAAGATTTGTGAGTGCCCGGCTGCCTATTACTCGCTCTACATGATCGAGCCGCTCTTGTACCGTACCCGAACTCATGGGTTCTGCGGATACACCACATATCGGCACAAAACAAAAGAGTACAACAATCAGCCGAATCGACACAGTTCTCATAAACAATCTCAATCCGTGGTACTGGTTGTTATGGAAGTTAAAGATGCTACTGGTTTCGATAGATGATCTCGACGCGACGATTCTTTTGCCAAGCAAATTCGTTGCTCCCCGACTCTTCGGGTTGTTCTTCCCCATAGCTAACTGTATACAACTGATTGTCTGATACACCAAACACGCTCATGTTTCGGGAAACAGCCTTAGCACGCCGTTCTCCAAGCGCAAGGTTATATTCTCGAGTTCCTCGTTCATCACAGTGCCCAGCTAATGTAACGCTCATGTTGCTGTTGTCGATAAGGTAGCGCGCATGCGCTCCCACAACTTCTCGGAATTCTGATTTGATGTTATTGCTATCGAAATCGAAATAAATTATCCGCTTCGAAAGCAATGAGGACGAATTATCCAAAGGTCCCATGGAGGACTGTCCGCCGCCATCAATGGCACTAGTAGTATTTTTTCGATCGTCGACAGGAACTTCACTACCCGCACTACCTTTCGGAGGGATGCTGCTACAAGCTACCAGTGTCAATGATGAAAAGCCGATTGCCATGAGTCGAATAATGCGCTTATTCATGATTTCTCTCCTATTCTACAAATGATGATATATATATCCTGAAAATCCACTCTCTCGATAGGTCATTAAAAATCCTGCCACATAGTTAGATTCATTTTGCTTGTCTTTTTTCCAGCTTGCAATTCATTCATCATATCCACTCGGCAGCGGTATACCGCTTTCTATTGCGACTTATGGGAAACCTGTTGTTGCTGTCGATTTCAATCTGATAAATCCGCATTTTGAGATTGCTCTCATACGAAATTTCAAGACTTCATACCTTCAAAAAACTTTTTCACGCCATCAAGCCATGAAGACGCCCTAGGACTATGTTTTCTCTTACTATCTCGCATCGAGTCATCAAATGCCTGTAGTAATTCCTTTTGCTTTTTGCTCAGATTGATTGGGGTTTCAATGGTAACTTGGCAAAGCAGATCTCCGACTATGCCATTACGCACAGAGGTTACCCCTTTGCCGCGTAAACGGAAAACTTTACCGGATTGTGTTTCCGGGGGAACTTTCAGGTTGACACGGTCTTGTAATGTCGGAACCTCCAATTCGCCGCCGAGGGTTGCTGTAGTGAAGCTGATAGGGACGTCGCAATATAAAGTAGTACCTTTGCGAGTGAATATGGGATGTTCCCGAACACGAATTTCCACATAGAGATCGCCCGATGGTCCGTTTTTCGAACCTGGATCACCTTCTCCAGCCAAGCGAATTCTATCTCCATTGTCTACGCCAGGGGGAATATCAATGGAAAGGGTCTTGTTTTTTCGAACACGGCCCTGACCGCCGCAGGTGCTACACGGATCGATAATAACTTTCCCGGCACCACGACATTGAGGACATGTTTGCTGAACGGAAAAGAATCCTTGTTGCATGCGTATCTGACCACGGCCGCCACAGACCTTACAATTTATAGGCTCACTGCCGGACTTGACGCCAGATCCGTAACAATCAGAACATTGGCTTAACGCTGGAAATTGAATTTTCTTTGTAGTGCCACTAACCGCCTGCTCCAGATTGACCGTAAGCTCATAGCGAAGATCAGTGCCTCGACGAACACTCCGACTTCCGCTTTGCACACCACCACCGAAAATATTCGCAAACATTTCGTCGAAAATATCATTACCGAATCCACCACCGTTCCCACCGAAACCGGCATTACCTGCCATAGATGGATCTATACCGGCATGCCCAAATTGATCATAGGCTGCTCGTTTACGGGAATCCGATAAAATCTCATAGGCCTCTTTGCATTCTTTGAATTTTTCCTCGGCCCCCTTGTCGCCCGGATTTCGATCCGGATGATACTTCATGGCTAATCGACGGTATGCTTTCTTGATCTCACCCTCGCTTGCATTTTGAGCAAGATCCAGAATCTCGTAATAGTCCCGTTTAGCCATGATTTTGTGTTTTGCTGTTTATGGTGGTGAGATAAATTTCCCTTTGAAACATACATTCGCACGTTTCGGATTCGAGAATGCACATTGTCAAGGACAGCCCAATACAGAAAACCCAGAATCAAAAAATGCTCGGCTTGTTTTATCGAAGATATCCCAGGTGAATTTCACTGAGCAGAATCGAAGTGTTTATTGTTCCAATTGTTGTTTGATTTCCGCAAGCGTTTGAGCGGCAGGCATTGCGGGTACGACCACGACACCAAGCTGACGTCCGATTTGACTGGTGGAAAATAATCCGCAAACATTCTGTTTTTTTGTGGTCCCATCGATATGGATTACCAATAAGTGCTTACGATTCAATCGTCTCAGGGTGGCAACGATATGCCCTACCTTTGCATTGCGTACGCTCAGTAAATTAATTACGGTAACCTCATTTTGTGGAGTCATAACCATACCAACAGTGATTTGGGCACGGGGGATACGTTTTCTTTCTACAATCCTAATCGGTTCCTCACCAAGTATGATTTTCGAAGTTATAGTGCCTACGATCTTATCTTCTTCTCCTACGACCAATAGGAGACGTACACCTTTTGACTTCATCTCTTCCAATGCATCGTCGATGGAGGTACACGGTTCCACCGTGACTGGCTGAACGTACCGAAAATCCGTCATGACATCCAGCGCGGGGCTATCCAGACGAACCAGTTCTGGCAACTTGGGAGGATGCACAAATGCAAGCCCCTCTGCCAAAGGGTTGCAAGAAAAGGCGACGTAATTTTCCACAGTCATCTCCTTAAGTTTTACATCTGGAATATGAAGCTGTTGTTAAAATTTTCAAGGGTGAGATTCCTTAGCTTTTTTCTGGTTCTGACATACCCAAGTACAGTTTGAGTCGCTGCCCAGGAACTAACACGCTATTGCGAGTAAGTCCGTTCCAGGAAATGATCTGTGCTACGGATATGCGATATCGATGTGCAATGCGCCAGAGACTATCACCTAAACGTACTGTATAAATATGGCGTTTCTTTGAGGTTTTTTGCTCAATAAGAGGCTTTTGAGCAACCGCTAACTTGGCTTTCGATCGGTGGTGGTTGGACGAGATACGTCCTTCCGTAGGGATAAGAATATTCTGACCGATTCGGATCATATCACCTTTCAAACTATTTATTTGTCGCAGTGCAGTGACGGTTGTATTGAACCGAACGGCAATAGTGCTGAGCGATTCCCCTCTTTTCACCACGTGCTTCAGCCATTGGACACGCTGCTTTGGTGGTAGTTGTGCAAGACCTTTCCGGAAAGTATCCACTCGATTTATCGGCAAAAGAAGATAGTGCGGTCCATCAGGATCGGTCGCCCAACGGCGAAAAGCTGGATTCAGCTTATGTATTTCATCCACGGGTAAATTGGCAATTCTCGCGGCCTGCGCCAATTCAATTTGCCCATTGGTGGGAACCTGTTGGAAATATGGACGATTTGGTATCTTTTTCAGGACAAGGCTATATTTGGCGGGTTTTTGTACAATAGACGCCAAGGCAAGAAGACGTGGCACATAGTCGTAAGTTTCGCTTGGCAGATCCAAGGACCAGAAATCCACCGGTTTTCCGGCATCACGGTTACGTTTAATCGCTTGCTCGACGTTACCTTCCCCTGCATTGTAGGCGGCAACGGCGAGTAGCCAGTTACCATCGAATCTACGGTGTAGATCCTGCAAGTAGTCAAGGGCGGCCTGTGTAGACGATAAGATATCGCGACGCCCGTCATACCACCAGTTCTGCTTGAGGCCATAGCGCTTTCCGGTAGCGGGGATGAACTGCCAGATACCAGAGGCATGGGAGGGCGAGTACGCAAAGGGTTGAAATGCACTTTCTATAATTGGAAGTAGGGCGATTTCTCCGGGCATTTTACGACGCTCAATTTCCCCCAGGATGTAATACAGATAACGAGCACCTCGATCGCTGGTACGATTCAGATATGGTTGATTTTGTTTAAACCAAACTTGATGACTTCGAACTTCCTTGGCATCGTACATATCCTGCAACATGAACGAGGCTTGAGCACGCTTCCACAAATTATCACGCCATTCTTCCCGCATCCCCATGGATTCGGATTTTCCGGTAAGGAACTCGCAACCGGACATACTACCGAGTACACCGAAGAGGAATACTAATCTGATTAGATTGCTATGTAGGCAAGGAATACTTTTCATGCTTTTATTCGATTAAGGTGATAACTCGTGCTTGGTAAGTCAGGCAATATCAAGATTTGGAATCTTTCAGATGCTGATTCAGATCGATGTAAGGTAAATGCAGAGCTATTCTGCATTTTCTACATGAGATGCAGAAGTAAGATGCCTTTTCTGGTTCGGATCCATATTTTCTTCGATACTTTTTTCTAAGGTGCTATCGCGGGTGACCAACCTACAGGCGACCAAGCCGGTTCCCTTACCTTACCTCCCCGAACCGTTAGCTGATAACGAATGCCCCTATCCGGTGACACAGCAGCCAACGCGGAACCATATCTGTCAGTGGTAGCGTACAGTATCGTGCTTCCATTAGGAGAAAAACTTGGTGATTCATCTAAATTAGTTTCGGTCAATATCCGCAAAGAACCTGCATCAAGATCCAATAATGCAATCCGATACACCCCCCGATCACCATGAACAAGTGCAAGTTTGGAGCCATCCGGCGAGAATGTCGCACGCGCATTATAGTGCCCTTGGAAGGTAACCCGTTTAGCCTCTCCCCCCCGTACAGAAACTTGATAAATCTGCGGTGTTCCGGATCGATCGGATGTAAACACCAACGATTGCCCGTCCGGAGCCCACGATGGTTCGGTATCAATCGCCCCGTTGCGTGTTACCCGGCTAAGATGTCGAGTATGTATCCTCATGATATAAATCTCGGCATTACCGTCCTTGGATAACGTAAGCGCAAGCTGGGAACCGTCCGGCGACCAAGCGGGTGCTCCATTGATCCCAGGAAATGCAGCAATTTTGTATCGATTCTTTTTGGCGATTTCTTGGATATATACATGAGATCTGCCACTTTCAAAGGATACATAGGCAAGCTTTCGTCCATCCGGCGCCCAAGCCGGGGAAAGCAATGGTCGAGTAGAACCTCGAATACCGATCGCATCTTCTCCGTCGCTATCGGCAACATGTAACATATAACGTTTTGTTTTTCTCGATACCCCTGTCTCTGTAATGTAAGCAATCCGTGCGCTGAATGCGCCTAGTTCCCCTGTCAATTTTTCGTAGATGATGTCGGTAATCTTATGGGCGACTTTTCTGAGTTCTTTGGCGGGTGCACGAAACCTGAAGCCTGCAAGCTGCTTTTCCTGGAACACATCGAATAAGCGGAATCGAATGCTGTATCGCCCATCGGGAAGGGGGGAAAGGTCTCCAATCACCAGGTTTGCACCGAGTAAACGCCAATCGCTGAAACGTACTTGTTTTTTCGTAGTCGGCAAACCGGGCAATTCTCGCTCAGGAATGGGCGCAAAAAGTCCACTACGTTCCAAATTCCTGGATATGATCTCGGCGATCGAAACGGGGGGAGACGTTGCTCGACTTTCCCATCCGAATGGTATTATGGCAATAGGATGCGCGCCTTCCAGGCTTTCCGTGATGGGTGGTATTTCCAAGTCGGCATGAGCACTTCCAGCTATGAAAAAAACCAATGTCGAAACGAAAAATCGAAGCAAAAAACGGCATCGGTGGGTAATTTTCATTGGAATCCACTTCAAATAAGCGGAAGTTCGTAAACGTTTTTTCAAGGTCTAATTCTCCGGACTAAAGGTAAGAACAATATTCCGATCAAATGCCGATGAATCTTTTGGTCTTGGCAAGGGCGATGATTTGAATACAGCTGCCACTGCGGAGCGATCAAACGCTCTATTGCCGCTACTTACGACAACCGACACATTGATCACCTCACCCGTCGGTATTTGGACTACTTTGAGTTTGCACTTCAGCCCTTTTACGACTCCTGTTGTACTAATCCAATTGCGTTCCACTGCCAATTTTATGTCGGCGATGTACTCCCTACGATACCGATCACGTAATCGCTGCTTACGTTTCGTTTGCTCCGCCGCAAGCTTTCGTTCCAACGCCTGTTCAGCTTCTTTGCGCCTGCGTTCTTCTTCTTTTTTTGCTGCTTCTCTCTTTTCTCTAGCCTTGCGTTGACGTTCTTGTTCTTCCTTGCGTTTGCGAGCAGCCTTTTCCCTTGCTTTTTCCTCCAGCACCTTTTTGCGTTGGCGTTCTTGTTCCTTCTTGAATTTCTTTTTCGCGGCTGCCAGTTTGCGTTCCTCTTCTCTTCTACGCCTCTCTATGGTCTTGGCTCTTTGTTCGAGTTTTCGCAGACGTGCTTCCTCGGCCTCACGCGCCATTCGCTCATGTTCCCTCATTTCGGTCAGTTCAGTCTGAAGCTTGGCCTCATCGACTACTATCGCCTGTATCGACTCGACCTTTTGGCTGTTTGGCGTAGACTTTGCCGATATAGACTCGGACGACCAGTTCAAACTTACCAGCAATACCACGATAAATATGGTATGGACGACTATGGCAAGAAAAAACGCATTGGCCCTGTCAAAGAAAACCCGGAACATTATTCTACTGTGTTCTTTGGCATTTCCGTCATAAGACCTACACTGGCGGCACCGGCACGCTGCAACAAAGTCATGGCTACCACCACATCACCGTAGGGTGTCGTACGATCACCGCGAACCAAAACGGGAGTGTCGGGATGGCGTAGCAACAATGCGCGAACACGATGAAACAAGGTATTGGGAGCAAGAGGAGTTTCCTGATTATTGCCGTAATTGAGGTACAGGTTCGCCTCGGCGTCCACAGTCACGACCAAAGGTTCTCGATCCTGTTCTTTCAGCGGTTCGGATGGTGCCTGTGGTAGATCTACCTTGATACCTTGTGTCAATAATGGCGTCGTAATCATGAAAATTACCAGTAACACCAACATTACATCGATATAGGGGACGACGTTGATATCGGAAATAGGGCGTCTGCGATTTTGGTGTCCCACCATCATCTATCCACGAGCATGCCGCTGTAAAATAGCCAAGAATTCCTCCGAAAACGTGTCGTAGCGAACGGCAAGTCGCTCGATATCATTTGCGTAGTAATTATAGGCAACGACCGCAGGGATGGCTGCGAACAACCCCATGGCCGTAGCGATGAGCGCCTCCGCAATCCCTGGTGCCACCATGGAAAGGGTTGCCTGATTGGCATTCCCAAGTGCCCGAAAGGAATTCATGATACCCCAAACCGTGCCGAATAAACCCACATAGGGGCTCGTGGAACCTGTGGTAGCCAGGAAAGGAAGGTGAGTCTCCAAGGTATCGATCTCCCGGTTCAACGATACCCGCATGGCTCGCTGGGAAGCTTCCAGTATTTCTTTCAGTTCGATATCGGTTTGCCTGCGCAGCTTGGCGAACTCCCGGAAACCGGATAGGAATATTCGTTCCATACCGATTGGATTATCTCGTGCGTCCAATTGACGATATAACACGATAAGATCTTCTCCAGACCAAAATTGCGCATCGAAATCATCGGCCGCCGCATGGGCCTTTCTCATAACCGTGCGCTTTCGAAAGATCACGGTCCAAGAAATCAAAGAAACAACGAAGAGGGCCAACATGACGACCTGTACCAGAAAACTTGCGTCGACTACCAAGCTAAATAGGGAAAGATCCGCAGTCATACCTTAGAATCTCGTAATGAGGTCATGTGAAATTCGGCGAGGGTGAAGGCTATAGACATTGGTACAAGCTACTTCGATATGCCCACAGTATAACAATTCATCGGTCATGGAACTGATTTTTCGATCGAAACTCAAGCTTACCCGTCCGAAACTTCGCAGTGTGACGCCAACTACCACTATGTTCTCTAAATGGGCGAGTCGTAGAAGATCCACTGCAACCTTTCTCTATCACAAAGGCAATGTTCCATTCATGCATTGACACAATCCGATCGAATCCCAGGTTACGCAACCATTTATTTCGAGCGCGTCCCATAAACTTCAGATAATTGGCGTGGTAGACCATACCAAAGTATCGGTATCTTTGGGACAGATCAGCATACGTAACGCGGAATGATTACCGAGAATATTTGTTTTTCGATTCCGTTTCCCCTGTGGCGAAATTATTTCAGTGGGCGAATTCCTCAAAATAGAATATTTCAGTATCGTATGTAGTAATCATCTTCAGCGCATGATTTTAAAAAAACCGATGTACTATTGCCAGTTTTGAATCAATGAATACACGATTTAGCTACTTATACTCAAGTATCCAAATTTATATGCCAAAACTTACTCACATCCCCGTTCACACTTAAAGTAGGCATTGGACTTCATATAAATATTCCCATCCAATCAAAGATCTATGCTACGTTGTCATGGAATGCTAATCGGCACCTTGCATTTGTTTCTTTCGACGATTACGCCCATCTACATAAAGTCACAATCCGAATTATGATTGGCTGTATAGGAAGTAGATTTATTCGAATTCGATTTAGGCTGTGTTGACATTTGATGGATAAAAGCTCGCGACATAATGTTTTGATCTGCCCAGGCTCAAGGCACGTGTGTTACGTTAAAAGCTTTCACGCTCTGAAACACAGAGCCACCTTGAGGAGAGCAGGTTATGAAGAAGTATAACGCAAAAGATTCGAACGTAATTTCGAATTCAATCGATCCAGATGTGTCAAGTACCGTGTTGGCGGCGAAAGATGAAATTGAATATGGAGCCTACGTTGGTTTGGATGTACACAAGGACACTATCGCTGTTGCGGCTGCGGAATCGGGCCGAGGGGAACCTAATATACGAAGAGGAAATTGCCAACGAGCCGCATAAAGTGTTCAAGCTGGTAGGGTAAAGCGTTTGTATAAGCGCTATGGAGGTCGAGCGTTACTGTGGCGTTACGAGGCTGGTCCCCGTGCGGGTATGTGGTCCACGGGAAATCGGCGCGAGAGATGATCGAGGAATTGTCGAGGAGAGAAACACCCGAACAGGTGCTGCAATATGCCAGCAGCCGACTCGAAGCAACCATCGATGCGCTTCTCGATGCCTTGGCCGGCGAGTCGACCGCCGATCATACCTTCGTGCTCTCCGAGACGCTGGACCATATCGAGGATCTGGAAAGACGTATCGCAATCTTTGCTAGGCAGTTGCTGAGCCGGCTCGATCCATACAAGTCGATTCTTCAAGCGCTGCAAACGATCCCCGGCATCGACAAAATAGGAACAGGTATGCTGCTCGTGGAGATTGGCGACGATATGACGGAAGGCTCCCCGGCCTCTCTCTCGGAGATGGCAGCTCTCCCGGTGTAGCCTGAA
>CAZSVE010000094.1:0-11324 GCA_964610175.1 uncultured Thiotrichales bacterium | reverse complement strand
CAGATTGAAAATTTTTCGATCGTTTTGTTCAAGATCTTCCGGGTAACTGAATAAATTAGAGAGGATAACCGATGGCGGTCCTTCATGGTTTCTACACCCATACTTTCATGGCAATCATATGGTCTGGCTGAAGATCTTCGTGGCGGGTTCGTTGCGCCACAATTTGGCATCGAGGGCCATGCAGATATTGCGCAGAAAGGGTCGCCCCTCCTCGGTGACACGGAGGTGTCCCTCGCCGATGGTGACGAGGCCGTCGGCTTCCAGTTCCTTCATCCTGGCAAGGCCGTCGTACAGGCTGGGATGTTGGGCCTCTTCCCGTTTCCAGGAAGTTTCGAAGCGACACATGATGTCGAGGATATGTCGGCGCAGCACCAGGTCTTCTTCATCGAGGATATGGCCGCGCAAGACAGGCAACCCCCCTCTGGCGACGCGATCGATATAGCCTTCGATGGTCTTGTCGTTTTGCGCGAATCCACGCCAGCCATCGGAGATGGAGGAGACACCGAGCCCCAGGGACAACAGGGTGTGGACGGGCGTGTATCCCATGAAGTTTCTGTGTAATCGAGCTTCGATGGTGGCCCGATAAAGGTCGTCGTGTGGGAGCGCAAAATGGTCCATACCGATTTCCCGATAACCGGCTTCTTCGAGCATTTTCCGCCCGATCTCGTAGAGCGCCCTTTTTTGCGGCCCCGAGGGGAGGTCTTTTTCGGAGAATTTGCGTTGTCCTACCCCTTTTATCCATGGCACGTGGGCGTAGCCGTAAAAGGCAATCCGATCTGGCCGGAGTTGGTTGACGCTGTCGATGGTATGGATGATGCTTTTTTCTTGTTGTAGTGGAAGTCCGTATACAAGGTCGAAGTTGAGTGAGGAATAGCCTATGTCCCGGGCGTAATTGGTGATCGAGGCAACCTGCTCGAAGGGCTGAATCCGGTTGATGACGTCCTGGACCGCAGGATCGAAGTCCTCTACACCGAGACTCAAGCGCCTGAATCCAAGCCGAAACATGGTCTCGAGATGGTCTTTCGTGGTGAAGTTGGGGTTGGCCTCGAAGGCGAATTCATGGGGCTCGGTGATGCCGACATCGATCGACAGGGACTCGATTAACCTCGCAAGGTTTTCAGGACTGAAAAAGGTAGGGGTCCCGCCGCCCATGTGGAGTTCCCTGATCCGAGGGGCATCATCGAAGAGGGAGCGATATAGCTCCCACTCCTTCAGGAGGGTGTCGATATAGGGGGTCTCGACTTCGTGATTTTTGGTGATCCGCTTGTTGCATCCACAGTATGTACAGAGGTTCTCACAATACGGCATGTGGATATAGAGCCCGAGTCCCTGGTCCTTGTTGGTATGGTGGAAGGTGTGCCGAAGTACTTGTTGCCAACGCGCCATGGTAAAGGTTCGATCATCCCAATACGGCACCGTGGGATAGCTGGTGTACCGGGGACCGGGCACATTGTATTTATCGAGGAGTTGCTGGTTCATAAGGGATCTCACGGCTTTGAATTTCGGATCCCCGATTCCTCGAAAGCCGAAGCCCTCTCCGGACCAGAGCCATCAACGACCGAGAATAGATCTTGGATCTTATCCGGAGCTCACCAACTAGCGAAGCTTCGCTTCAAACCGACAAGGCATGGTTCAGCATCGGTAAAGCAAAATTGGCGTTCTGAAAACTCGGCTCATTTGCGAAGCCGAGCGGGAAATAAACAAATTAGCCGTTCGATGTGACGGCCAGGATATCACCGACATTCCGAGGCCAAGGACTG
Organism: uncultured Thiotrichales bacterium; assembly: GCA_964610175.1. Classification (GTDB taxonomy): domain Bacteria; phylum Pseudomonadota; class Gammaproteobacteria; order HK1; family HK1; genus CAZSVE01. Next base: position 9,564 of record CAZSVE010000094.1, on the reverse strand, counting down.
AGGTTTCGCAACGTCCTGGGCAAGACCCGAATCTTTGCGGTTGCCGCTTCGTGCGTCGGGTAAATACCATACACGACAACGAACCAACCACGGCCGTTGTGCCAGGTTTTGAACCAGGCCGCCTGGGAACCCAATTTATGTTTGGCGAAGAATTCCTGCATCCTTTCCTTATTGGATGTCCCAAGTAGTTGAATCGTATAATGTTTTGAATTTTGTCTACGAAGCCACGCAATGGTGCGCACGGATCCGCGCTCAGAGACAACCACCCGTTTTTGCTTTCCAGAGTAGGGTTCGTTTTCCGGCGAAATCTTGTTGTCCTTTGGGGCGGTGTCGATTTTCGCAAGGGGCGGCTTGGTGTCTTTATACCGATGGTCGATCTCCCGGGAGGGGGTTATATGGAAAGGCTTGACCGTGGCGGCTGATGACACAGTGCGACTGGTCGAATCTGCGGGCCCCGATGCGACCCCGTCGGACCGGAAACTTTCGATGGGGGGAGCAGGCGCAGGTTGTCGCGGAGTAAATGCCTGCGGAATCGCCGTCAAAGAAGGTAATGGAGCCCTTTGGGGGGACGCCACCCCGCTGGCTATTCCATCGTTTTCCCGGTTAATGGCACTGACTCTTGGCTCGACTTCCGTTCTATCCGCGGCAGGCTCCGGGAAAATCGACAACGTTTGTGTTTTGGTGACCGGCTGAGGTTCATGATCGGCAATGAGCAGGGGGAAAAAGATTATGATCAATATTATTCCCCCTACAATGGTCATCATCCTCCTCTTTCGCGTGGCAAAAACGCTAGAGACAAGGCTGCCTACCGCTCGCGTGCCTCCGGCCCGAGTTCCACGGTTCGGGTTCGATCGACGATTCTGCAAAAACCGATCGGCAAGTCGATTAACATTGGCAGGCAATCCCTTCGATGCGTGATAAATGGAGCGGATTACGCGATCCGTGAAGGGATCGTCCCCGACCGGAGCGTTCTGATTCCAACGAAGGTGAAGGTAGTCCCCCACCTGTTCTTCATCGAGGGGCGGAATATCCACGGTGTGAGCGAGTTCATCACCGGACGCCATGGCAAATTCGCGAACCCGTCGCATGTCTTCGGGTGGGCACACCAGGATTATCCGTAAACCCTGCTCTTCGCCGCCGCGCGAAAACTCCACGAGGAATTGTAAGTCTTCAGAGGACAATGCCTTACTGTCATCGACGATAATCAGGGGAATTCGGTCGCTGTCGGGAGACATCTCGGTGCAGCCCAACAGGATATCTCGGATCGAACCCGTATCCTGCTCGGGAACGAATACGTCACGTCTCTCCAGTAGCGGATCGGGAGATTTCACGTCACCCGTCGCAAGATGGGGCCGATTACCCGTCTGCACGGTAGGGGGAATGGAGTGGATGTCCCATTGTGGATCTGCGGACGCAAGCAACTGTTTTAGCAGCGTGCTTTTCCCAGCACCACATTCACCGGTCAGAATCAGTAAAAAACCCCCGGACCGAATTAAATGGCGGAACAGATCCAAACGCTGCGTCAACGCCTGCGTAGGGAAGAAGAAATCGCCCGTGGACGATTCCAGGAATGGATCGAATGCGATTTCACGATGCTGAAAATGTTTATTTATCACAGAAAAGTACCGATGTAGTAACGATCGGAAATTATCCTACGGAGTACGGTTCGCTTCCAGCGTCGCATCCAGCATATCGGGATCCACCGCACCTGTTACTATCGCGGATCCAATCGCCTTCAACAATACAAAATGTATTTTTCCCTGGCGAACCTTTTTATCCACGGACATCAGCTCCCGCATGCGGTGGATCGTAATGTCTTGCGGCACATGAACAGGCAAGTGCGCCCTCTTGAGGATATCCTTTATTCTGAACACATCCTCGGATTCGAGCCACCCGAGACGACTCGACAATTGAGCGGCAAGAACGATCCCGGTGGCCACGGCCTCACCATGCAACCAAGATCCATAACCAAGCCCCACTTCGATGGCGTGACCAAAGGTATGTCCAAGATTCAACAGGGCGCGCATGCCCGCTTCTCGCTCATCGATGCTCACGACTTCTGCTTTGTTTTGGCACGAGCACCAAATCGCATGGGCCAAAGCATCAGGGTCCCGGGCAAGTAAGGCATCCAGATGTTCCTCCAGCCAGGCGAAAAAGCCTGCGTCGCGAATCAGGCCATATTTGATAACCTCCGCGAGCCCGGCGCATAACTGTCGATCCTCGAGGGTAGTCAAGGTATTTGTATCGACGAGTACACCGATCGGTTGATGGAAGGCTCCAATCATGTTTTTTCCAAGGGGATGGTTTACACCCGTTTTCCCCCCCACGGAGGAATCCACCTGCGCCAATAACGTAGTCGGAATCTGCACGAAGGCGACGCCGCGCTGATAACACGCGGCGGCAAAACCGGTTATATCCCCGATAACTCCACCACCCAAGGCGACGAGCGTACAATCACGTCCATATCGTTGTTCGAGAAGCGCATCGAATATTCGGTTCAAGGTCCCGATATCTTTGTACTCCTCGCCGTCCGGCAGCACGATATTCCCTACGCGATAATCCCGCAAAGCAGAGCGAATCCCACCAAGATATAACGGCTCGATTGCCCGATTGGTGACCACCATTACGTCGGTGCCGGAAACCCGCTCTGTCAATAACGCCGACAGATCCGGAAACTTGCTACCGATATGAATGGGATAACTACGTTTCCCCAGATCCACCATCAACGTCTTCATGGTCTGCTCGAATAAGGCATCCTCTCGATGCGGCTTAGAACATGGTTTGCCACATGCCGAGGAGATTTTCCGTCCGCGCTGACAATCACATCCGCCACCTGCCGATAGAATGGATCCCGTTCTCTCACGATTTTCTCCAATCGTCCGCGAGGATTCGAAGTTTGCAGAAGAGGCCTATTTCGATCCCCCATGGTTCGCTGTGCCAGCCGTGCAACGGGCGCGCGCAAGTAAACCACGAATCCCCGATTCATCAAGTAAACGCGATTCTCCTCGATCAATATCGCTCCCCCGCCGGTGGCCAATACGATACCTCTTCGACGCGTGAGTCGATCGATGGTCGATTGTTCACGCGCCCGAAACCCGGATTCTCCCTCGAGTTCGAAAAGCAGACTGATAGAGGCACCCGCGTGTAGCTCCGTTTCCCGATCACTATCGAAAAATTGCTTTTTCAGGAGTTTGGCAAGTTGGCGACCGACCGACGTCTTGCCAACGCCCATGGGGCCTACGAGAAAAACATTTTCCGGTAATTCCATGGATAGCTTCATGAGCCAGCCCCAAACCGCTACGGTCGAGACAACGAATACTCTCCCAAAAATCAAGCGCGGCAGGGTCGCAACCGACTTCGAGAAAATACCTTCCGGCAATCATCTGGCCCCTCGCCGAATCCCTGCTTTTCATATTAGTTAGGGAGGGAAATCCGCATCCCTCGATCCTTGGGATTTTCGACACCGAGGTCCTCCACGAGTTTTGCAGACCGTATCGACAAAGTAATTCGAGATTTGCAAAAAGCAGGAAGAGTCATGTCAGTGCTTCGCGCCAAGACTGAAGCGGGGTAGGTCCCTGGCGCGAAGCACTGGTTCTCTCTGGATTCTTGTTCTTCCGAATCTCTGAACAGGGGAAACAGAAGACCCACTCCTTTCGTCGAAATAACATCTCTCCCCGACGGTTTGGGTAACCGTGTCCAGGCATTCACGCCGTGACTTCAATTACCGAAGTAAAACGCCGTTCGAAAAAGATTCACTTACGTATCCTCATGAATCTTCATCCCGGTATCATTCCCTCGGTGCTCGGTACGCTTTTCCTTATAGCGCCTGATCTGGCGATCCAACTTATCCATCAGGGCATCGATGGATGCGTACATATCTCCCCCCTCCGCGTACGCATGTAAATTCCCGCGCGACATATAAATGGTAGCCTCGGCCTTTTGCCGGAGTTTCTCGACACCAAGCACCACGTGTACGCTCGTTATGTAATCATAGCGGCGTTCCAATCGTGTAAATTTATTATCGATGTAATCCCGAAGCGCCTGCGTTACTTCAATATTCTGACCGGTCAAATCTATCTGCATGGATAACAACCTCCCGAGGGTACCAATAATTCCCGAATCGCTTCCCGATCCGCAAATGGATATATCTAGGCATCGGACTTCGTTCCATTCTTCGATATATTCCTACCATTCTCCTTCGAGGAACTCCCTCCAGCTTCCGTATCCGCGACGGATGTCTTGCCATTGGAAAACATCTGCCAAAACACCTTTTGCACAGTATCCAGCGACTGTACATGACCCGGAAGCATGGGTTTTACGAGGCTGAGCACATCGAAATTCTCCACCCCGGCGCTCACCTTATCCCGAATCCTTTCCAACATTTCATCCTGCAAGGGCTTTATGTCCGGCAATCCGAAGAAGCTGCGTAGCTCCCTTGGGGTAATATCGACATCAATAGTAATCTTCATGGGAGACTGTATGAACCATCAGGTTTGCAAGGTTCCCATGGGAACCTTGCGCTAAAAATCATATACAGCATGGTATCCCACGTATGGGAACATCAAAACTGCGTGTGTTGGCCACCATTGATGGCAACATTGGAACCCGTAATAAAGCCGGCATCATCACTGGCCAGGAAAACGACCACGGCGCCAATTTCATCGGGAGTGCCGAGCCGACCCACCGGAATCTGAGCGATAATCTGATTACGCACCTTCTCCGGGATCGCCATCACCATCTTCGTTCCGATATATCCCGGTGAAATCGAATTCACGGTAATGCCTTTACTCGCAACCTCCTGAGCCAAAGACATGGCAAAACCGTGCATGCCGGACTTGGAAGCCGAGTAGTTGCTCTGTCCGAACTGACCCTTTTGCCCATTCAAGGACGAAATACAGATGATTCGTCCATACTGACGCTCCAGCATTCCGTCGAGAAACTGTTTCGTCACATTGAAGACACTATTCAGGTTGATATCGATAACGCTCTTCCACTGCTCCTCTTTCATCTTCTTGAATGTGGTGTCCTTGGTGATACCAGCGCAATTGACCAGGATATCCACGGAGCCCACATCCTTCTCTATCTTCTCGGCCATTTCCTTGCAGGACTCGAAATCACTAACATCCCCCTCCACCAGATAATAGTCGTATCCCTGCTCCTTGCTTTCCTTCTGCCACGCCAACGCGCTATCTTTCTCCGCCGCGATATAACAGGCAGCCACCTTGTGTCCCGCGTCCGCCAGGCGCTTACAAATCGCCTGACCAATACCGCCTGCCCCACCGGTTACAAACGCCGTTTTCGCCATGATTGATTACCTCGCTGATTTCGATTCTGAAAATTAAAAACTAATCCAAGCCTACCCGGCTACGCCTATGCTGGGGCAAACCGGCACCCGCATGGTGTGATGCATGACAAACATTGTCAAGAGAGATAATGAGCTACATCAACGCAGCAGGCCACGAACCCGACCGTTATGTGATGCATCCGATACCCCAAACTAAAGACATTCTAATGGTATCGAAATCCAGACAACAGATTCAATTTGATCGAAGCACCGACATCGAAAGCATCCTACCGACAGTATCACCATGAAAAACCAGGAACAAATCGGCATCGATCCGCCCATCGACATGGCACGAACCCAGGACCGCCATGACCTGTACCAACGAGCGGTACAGTGCCCGAAAGTCGAAATCGACTTCATCGACGAGACATTCAGGACACTCCGCGGGCGGCGCGCAAGTTCCCTTCGCGAAGACTTCTGCGGCACGGCCAACACCGCCTGCGAATGGGTACGCAGGCGGAAAACCAACCACGCCATCGGCATCGACCTCGATCCCGAGGTACAAGACTGGGGCCGCAGACACAACCTCGCAAGGCTCGATCAGGATACCCGGCGAAGAATATCGCTCCATAGCGCCGACGTGCGCACCGTGCGCACCGAACCCATGAACATCATCCTCGCCATGAACTTCAGCTACTGGCTATTCACCGGCCGCGACACCATGACCCGCTACTTCCGGGGAGTACGCGATGCACTCACCCAAAACGGCGTATTCTTCCTCGACGCCTACGGCGGCTACGACTGCCACAAGGTCACCCTGGATCGCAACCCATGCGAGGGCTTCACCTATATCTGGGATCAAACCGCCTTCGACCCCATCACCGGCGAAATGACCTGCCTCATCCACTTCGAGTTCCCCGACGGCTCCCGCATGGACTCGGCATTCCGCTACGACTGGCGCTTGTGGACGCTCCCCGAGATCCGGGAAATGCTGTTCGATGCCGGTTTTCGACGCACCATCGTGTACTGGCAGGGAACCGATGAAGAAACAGGGGATGGCAACGGCGTATTCACCCCGGCCATAAAGGGAGATCCCGATCCCGCCTGGATCGTCTACATCACGGCGGAAAAATGACTTCCCATTCTCTACCGACCATCGAGTTCCAATTCGAAAACGAACCCATACACACCCGTAACCTTAATCTTCGAAGTCGACGTTAGATATATCGGAAAAACAAAATTTCCGAGGAATCGAGTAGACAAGGAAACCGACTCCTTCAATGAGGGAGATTATTGTCGATAGAGAAGGGTAAAGGTGCGGAATTGGTGATTATTTTGCTCATTTTCCGCTCAGCTTCACAATTGGATCAAGTTTTGGAAAAGAACGTGATTGAGACAGAAAACCCTTCCCCCAACCAAGAGGCCCCTAAAACCGCTTCAGTCAAGGTTCCATCCTTCGCACGGTGGTAGGTTTTTCAATAAAGTGCTCGCCGGTAATCCCGGCAATGCCAACGCGTAATGATTGCGTTCATGGCCACATGATAAGGTGCGAAGTCTCGATCCTTAACCGAATGCGTTTGCCAATATGGATAATTCGAACATAGTATACCGAACCGATGATTACTCCATGCGTCGTCGATCCGAGGCAATGCCTCGCCAGTAATAAGCAGATGTCGTTGCCGGCATGTTTGTGAACATGTTAGCGCTTCGCGCCAGGACTGAAGCGGGATGGGTCTTGGCATACGCACCGCATTCTCTCGGAAGCTTTGTTTTTCCGACACCTTTAAATAGCGACATAAGCGCCTGATTTCGTTTGAGATTTTATTGCACCATAACCATGGATAACCGCCTTTTTGCCATACAAACCTGGTTGACCAAGACCCTGTCCAACGGGCGCTTCGAATTGACGGTTGCTTCGGGAGATGCAAGCTTTCGGCGCTATTTTCGAGTATTCCGTGACATCGGGAAATCACTCATCATCATGGATGCACCACCAACCCATGAAGATACCAGGCGTTTCATCCACGTGGCTGCATCATTGCGCAGGGTCGGCATAAACGTACCCGAGATCTTGGCGATAGATTGCGAACAGGGCTTTTTGTTACTCGATGACCTTGGCACGGTTCATTACCTGGACGCGCTCGACGAAACCCGGGTGGAGCGATTATATGGGGATGCCATGGGGGCACTGCTGGCAATCCAAGCCTGTGCATCTTGCCAGGGAATGCCGGAATATGACCATGGATTACTGGATGAAGAGATGCTTTTGTTTCGCGATTGGTTCTTGGGCAGGCACCTCGATATTCCCATCACCGATGTCGTGGACGAGGTCCTGCGGGATGCCTTCGATTCTCTGCAGGGGGTAGCGGCAGAGCAACCGCGGGCATTCGTGCATCGGGACTATCATAGTCGAAACCTTATGGTGCAAGCGCGCAACAATCCGGGAATACTGGATTTCCAGGATGCCGTTCGGGGACCTGTAACCTACGATTTGGTCAGCCTATTGAAGGATGTATATATCGGTTGGCCGCCGGAAAGGGTCGAGGCATGGGCGCTTGGATACCGAAATCTCGCTATTCAGCATGGAATATTGGTCGAGGTGGATGAGGCCACCTGGTTGCGCTGGTTCGATCTCATGGGGGTACAACGTCACCTCAAGATAGCCGGCATTTTCGCGAGACTCTACCATCGGGACGGCAAATCCGGTTATCTCTCGGACATTCCATCGACCTTGGATTACTTGGCCCTTGCTTGCAAACGGTATTCGGAGCTCGCTGCCCTCGGTACGTTGTTGGATAAACTCGATGTCCGCCAGAAGATACGGGATCGGAATGCACTGTTTCTCTCGACGCCGAAGGTCTCCGCGTCACCATAACGCTTCCCTTGAGCAATAAGATTACCGGGGACACCCATGGCGGGAGAAACCTGCCAACCGGGAAGGCATCCATGGGAACCAAGCCACATCACCTCGACGATCCGAAATACGGCCCACAAGAGAAAGATTTCAGCCTCTTCAAAAAAATTCAATGCCATCGAGGTCGCCCTTCAGGCCCTTGTCGGCCTTCCCCAGTCGGGTATAGCCAAAGCGACGTAACTGCCGTGAAATGAAATCATAGGCCGCCTCTCGGCTTGGAACCTCGAAGCCGAGAGGCTCGCTGCCATCCAGAAAGGCATGAAACTTCTTCAGCGCTTGGAGCCCTTGGGTCTTTCGCATCACCATCCTCCTCCGATGATCCAAAATCTCAGGCCACCTTCAGAATCGTTTCACGTTGGAATCACGTCACCCCTTCAGGCTCATGTGTCTTTGGATAAGGCTTAGGCTTGACAAGCAAATTAGTATATTCGATAATGGTGATGAACTTTCTGAGAAGTTCAACTCCTACATCCATCCTCCTTTGGTGGTTTAGCGCGGCATATGCCGCGCTTTCTTTTTTTGTGAGGAAAGAATGACCAGTGAACCCGGTTTGGGTTTATCCACCAAGACAGTGACCTTCCGTTTCTCGACTCGACTATTCTTCGCTTTTCGCTCGATATACCGAATAAACCATCCCGCCTTTCCGGAAAGCTCTAGCGAAGCTTCGCCTCGCATCGACACAAGGCATGATTCACACATTGATAAAGCAAAATTAGTGCTTTGTAAATGGTGACTCATTTGTGAAGCCGGGCGGGAAAAATCAATCCACGGGCGCTTACGGGGATTGGAAAGAGGAGAGGGCATCCTGGGGATCGATCCGAACAGGATTCGGCAATACTTTCCCATAGTAGTGTCCGAGAAAGCGCCGATGCGATCATCGAGATAGCCGTAGAGCGCGCTTGATCTCCCCACCATCGCCCGCCGCGCCGATTTCGGAAAAATCCCACTCGAGCGCGAAGTATCGGTTGCGCCTTGCGGTGGGATTCTTGCCGATGGCGAGCCCTCCGAATAGGGCTTCGAAGCGATCCGCCTTGTTGGGGTCGTAGTGTTTTCCAGCATCGACGACAAGAGGCCCTTGCCGAAGCGACGCGGACGCAGGAAAAAGAGCTGTTTACCGGCCTCTTTCAGCAGTGGGATATGGTCCCGTGCGGTCCACGTAATGGTGTGCTTGTTTTCCTAACCCGGCAAAGCCGGAACCAAAATTCCATCGCATGGAGGACATGTTAGCGCTTCGCGCCAAGACTGAAGCGGGGTGGGTCTTGGCGGGCGTACTGGTTCTCTCGGGATTTTTGTTTTTCCGATACCCTTAATGGATATGTCATCTCGACCGGAGGGAGGTGTGAGTCGCGGGCTTTTCGCGCCAAGT
>CAZSVE010000093.1:0-11913 GCA_964610175.1 uncultured Thiotrichales bacterium | reverse complement strand
GACCCCATTGCGACAACGGGGAGGGGGTGGCTTTTGCCTCCCCCTTACCCACTAGCAGGGCGCGACCGTACCCGGCCCATCACCCTGACAATGATGGAGCAGGCACGGGAGCGTCTCATCGAACGGCGAGATACCCACCTCGATCAGTTGGCGGACAAACTCAAGGAGCCCCGGGTTCATCGCGTCATCAGAGGATTGTTGAGCGACGACACCGGATTCGGCATGGACAGCCCCAGTGAAGACGACCAGCTCTATGTGCGGGATCTGGGCCTCATCCGCACCCGTCCCCAGATCGCCATCGCCAATCCCATCTACCGGGAGGTGATTCCCCGCACCCTCACCTGGATCGCCCAGACCCGGATCCCCCAGGAGACCACCTGGTATGTCATGGAGAACAAGCGTCTCGATCTCCCCGAACTCCTGAATGCCTTCCAACAGTTCTTCCGGGAAAACAGCGAGATCTGGATCGAGCAGTTCGACTACAAGGAAGCCGGACCACAACTGCTGATGCAGGCCTTCCTGCAGCGCATCGTGAACGGCGGCGGGCGCATCGACCGGGAATATGGCTTGGGACGTCGCCGTACCGATCTTTTGATTCAGTGGCCATTGGATCAGGGGCCATTGGATCAGGGGCCACTGGATCAGGAACCCCCGGATGGGGCGCAAGGCTTCCATGGTCCCGTGCAGCGGGCGGTCATCGAACTCAAGATCCTGCGCAAGTCCCTGGAGGCGACCCTCGAGGAGGGGCTTGCCCAGACTGCCGATTATATGGATCGGGTCGGTACCGATGAGGGCTACCTGGTCATTTTCGATCGTGCGCCGAACAAGCCCTGGGAGGAGAAGTGCTTTGCCAGGGATGAACAGCATGAGGAACACCGCATCGGCGTGTGGGGGATGTGATGCCAATTACGAAGCCAGTCAGTCAGTCCTGCACTGAAAGGGACCGAATGTTGTAGAATCCACCTCTTCGCCTCCGGACTGGTCTAATTCGTCCAGCGAAGCTTCGCCAGGTTACAAACAAACGAGCAAGGTAGTTATGGAACAATTCAAAGGCACAACGATTCTTTCCGTGCGACGAGGCAATACGGTCGCCGTGGGTGGAGATGGACAAGTATCCGTGGGCGCAACCGTCATGAAGGGAAACGCGCAAAAGGTGCGACGTTTATATCACGATCGGGTGATCGCGGGGTTTGCCGGTGGCACGGCGGATGCCTTTACGCTATTCGAGCGATTCGAGGGAAAGCTCGACCAATATCACGGAAATCTCACCCGGAGCGCCGTGGAATTGGCCAAGGACTGGCGTACCGACCGATTATTGCGACGCCTCGAGGCGTTACTGATCGTGGCGGATAAATCCACTTCGTTGATCATTTCCGGAAATGGCGACGTCATCGAGCCCGAGCACGAAGCAATCGGCATCGGATCGGGGGGACCGTATGCGTTGGCCTCCGCCCGGGCCATGCTGGAAAATACCCAACTCGATGCACGTTCCATCGTCGAGCGATCCCTCAGGATCGCGGCGGATATCTGTGTATACACCAATCAGCACATTACCATCGAGGAACTGGAGATCAAGGCCACCGCGGATTGATGATCGTTCGCCCTGATGGTGCCCGGGGAGTAGAAAAGTAGAGGAGTAGAAGAGCAGGGGAGTAGGGGTAGAGATCCATGAGGGAGACGTCGGGAAACACGGGCCGGGGAAATCCTGTTCCGCGATGCCATCGTCGATTTCCCGGTGTCCGACTTTCCAGGGTCCGACTTCCCAGTGTCCGACTTCCCAGGGTCTTTCATCGTAACAAAGCTTTTCTGGCGAAGCTTGTGCTCGAACCGATGATGCATGATTTGGTATCGAGAGCAAAACTAGCGTTGTATAAAACCTGACTCATTTGGGAATGCCGAACGGGAAATAAACGAATCATCTGCCCATGACACCGGCCATGATACTGGCCATGACACCGGTTTCCGTCACCCCTGGCCGAATGGCCGAAGTGGTTCGACACCACACCAAAAAAACTACCACAGGTTTCCGTGAAGAGCCCAAAAAATCTCCAACTGGGCGGGAAAGCAGAACCCATACGCGGTAAAATGGTTCCTCATCCGGAAAGTCTCGAACAAAACGATCGAGAAATTTTTCGTTTTCATCATCTTTCGCTGCGCAGGAAATCCTGTACCCTCGAGATCTCGGCAAAGTCGGAAAATCTATCCCCGAAGCGAAATGACGCCCGTTTTTTCGTGGAGGATGTTTTGGTTCCGGCAATTCGGTTTCGGCAAGAAGCGGGTTGGTTCACTTCGGGTGTGCCTTCGATGAGGCACGTACCGTAGCGCAGAACGGGTTTTGACACACGATTCATCCCTTTTCGGGGTTTTCCGGGCCAGAAATAATTTGAAGATAGTCGATGGCTGAATGCTGGAGAAATGCGCAATGTCTCAAATGACACCAAGAGAGATCGTCCAAGAGTTGGATAAACATATTATCGGACAGTCATCCGCGAAACGCGCCGTGGCCATTGCGCTTCGAAACCGGTGGCGTCGTACCCAGGTGGACGATTCGTTGCGTAACGAAATCACGCCGAAGAACATACTCATGATCGGACCGACGGGCGTCGGAAAAACCGAGATCGCCCGGAGACTGGCAAGGCTTGCCGATGCGCCCTTCCTCAAGGTGGAGGCGACCAAGTTCACCGAAGTGGGCTACGTCGGGCGCGATGTGGAATCCATCATCCGCGATCTGGCCGACATTGCGGTAAAGATGCGCCGGGAACGGGAGTTGGAAAAGGTCAAACATCAGGGGGAGATCGCCGCCGAAGATCAAATCCTCGATATTTTGCTGCGCCGTCCTCGAGGTGCCAATTCTTCCAACTCCGAGGAGGAAGAAAACTCTTCCTCCACTCGCGAAAAATTTCGGGCCATGTTGCGGGACGGAAAACTGGATGAACGCGAGATCGAAATAGAATTGAGCATGGCAACGGTCGGGGTGGAGATCATGGCCCCGCCCGGCATGGAAGAGATGACCTCTCAGCTACAGAATCTGTTCCAAAATATCGCGGGGGGACGCACCCGCACCCGGAAACTTCGGGTCAAGGATGCGCGGAAACTCCTTACCGAGGAAGAGGCAGGGAAGTTCATCAACGAAGAAGACATCAAGAGCCATGCAATCCGCGACGTGGAACAAAACGCCATCGTCTTTCTCGATGAGATCGACAAGGTGGCCAAGCGTTCCGAGTATGCTGGTGCCGATGTTTCCCGCGAGGGGGTGCAAAGAGACCTATTGCCCCTCGTGGAGGGCTGCACCGTATCGACCCGCTATGGCATGCTACGCACCGATCACGTGCTGTTCATCGCTTCCGGTGCCTTCCATGTGGCCAAACCGTCCGATCTCATCCCGGAACTTCAGGGGCGATTACCCATTCGGGTGGAACTCGATGCCCTTACCGTGGACGATTTCGTGCGTATCCTCACCGAACCCGATGCATCCCTCACCGAGCAATACACCGCCCTCATGGCCACCGAGAAAGTCGAACTCGGCTTTGCCGAAGACGCCATTGCCCGCATCGCCGAGGTTGCCTGGCAGGTCAACGAAAGTACCGAAAATATCGGTGCCAGACGCCTTCACACCGTCATGGAGCGATTGCTAGAAGAGGTCTCGTTCGAGGCACCGGGACTGGCGGGAAAATCCACCACTATCGATGCCGCCTATGTAAACGATCACCTGGGCGAACTGTTGAAGAACGAAGACCTGACCCGGTATATCCTGTGAGATATGTGAGCTATTCCCGAGATATTTCGGCCACGAATCCTTCCGACAAGGCAAAAACACCATGGGTATGTTGAAAAACCTCTTTCGCGCCGCCCAAAAAGATACGCAAAGCGCCTCGCGCGTACTCGAACACCCGCGGGATCTCCAAGTCGGCGATATCATCGAATTCGGTTTCGCGCTACAGCATGGAATCGACAATCAGTCCCTGCGGGTCGAAGATGTCAACACCTGCGATCTCGGGGGTGAACAACACAAAAAAACCGTATTTACCCTCCAGGGCACCGATGCAGTCATGCGGCTCGCCGTCGTCGATCCCGGTCGGAGGGAACGGCTGGAACTCGGAATCTCCGTGCTCCCGGAAGACGTGGAGCAAATCTTCGACATGGATGCATTCATCGATCTGCTGGACCCGGAAACCGGGGTACACCATGTCCTCGAGTCCATCGGGGAACCCCCACACTTCGCCGGATGGGTAGGCCCCGTGTATCGCCAGGAGGCGGGACACAATGCCTATTATCACCCGGACGACTATCGGAATCGGCAATTGCCGGATGACGAAGAGAAAGGCGACCCATTCAGTTATTATCTCCTGGTAAGCGATGATCGCAACTTCGGTCTCGAGGTACAGGTCTACGACGGCGGACGGACGGAGGTCTACCTCCTGGTCTATTTGGCCATCTCCAAGATCGAGGAACTATGGCCGGCGACAAATACGCCATAGCCGGGAGTGGCATATCGGTGATCCGGATCGAAGACTCGGTCTGGAGATCCGGCTTGCCGGGCAACGGCCAGCCGAAGCTTGTGCTCGAACCGACGAAGCATGATTCCATATTGGTAAAGCGGAATCGATGCCTTGTAGAACAAGATCCAATCGTGAAGCTGATCGGGAAATAAACAACATAAGAAGGGAAATCCATCCAAGATAGCGAGGCAGCCTGTAACGAACAACCTGGAACGAATATTCAGGCATCGTTTCATTGATGTTCCCCCCTCACATCGACACCAACATGATGCGTATCGTCTTTGCCGGCACACCCGATTTCGCGGCCATCATTCTGAAAGCATTGCTGCGCATCGAGTCCCCCGGGCCCCAATCATCGGTGCCCGTGGCCATGGAAAAATCATCCAATGACTGGCGGGTGTGTGTCGTCTATACCCAACCCGACCGGCCGGTCGGTCGGGGCAGGAAACTCGCGTCGAGTCCGGTAAAGCAATTGGCGTCACGCCATCGCCTGCCGATATGTCAACCCGAAAACCTCCGTGATGCCATCGTGTGGGATGCCCTTGGGGAGCTAAGGCCGGATGTCCTCGTGGTAGCTGCCTATGGCCTGATACTTCCGCCGGAGATTCTGAAAATTCCGCGTTACGGCTGCATCAATGTACATGCCTCGCTGTTGCCTCGCTGGCGGGGTGCCGCCCCCATCCAACGCGCTATCCTCACCGGCGATACGGAGACCGGGGTTTCCATCATGCGCATGGATGCGGGGCTGGATACCGGCCCCATACTTCGCACCATCTCCTGTCCCATCGATGTCGAAGACACCTCTGCCTCCCTGCACGACCGACTGGCCACCCTCGGAGCGAAGGCCCTGATCCAGACCCTGTGTGACCTGGAAGCAGGCAGGGAGACCTTGCTCCCCCAGGACAATGCCCGGGCCACCTACGCCAGGCGCATCGACAAATCCGAAGGAAAACTCGACTGGCATCGCACGGCAGTGGAATTGGAACGCCAGGTACGCGCCTTCGTTCCATGGCCGATTGCCTATACGGACTTCGATAACCAGGTGCTTCGGGTATGGCAAAGTCGTGTCGTCGATCCACGTGGAGACCAGGCACGACCGGGAACCGTGATCGCCTGTTCTTCCGGAGGCATCGACATCGCGGCGCGCCAGGGGATGCTTCGTCTCCTCACGGTACAACGACCGGGCGCGAAACCGGTGTCGATCGCCGATTTCGTGAACGGTTATCGAGGAAGGGATCACCGATCAAAAAGGTAATTGGCCAGCGAAGCTTCACCAGGTATCCTTTCCCCCGAAACGCCAACCGAGACCGTGCCCAGATCGGACGAAAATAAAAAACAAACCGTCACCGCTCGTGGTATCGCCACCGACGTTCTGGTTTCCGTGCTTGGCCAGGGGCGTTCCTTGAGTCGCGCCCTTTCCGAATATACGGGCGTCCTGAAAGACCCCCGTGAACGGGCGTTGGCCAAGGAGCTCGGTTTCGGAGTAATGCGCTGGTTGCTTCGCCTGGACGCCATTACCACATCCCTCATGGACAAGCCAATCCGTAAAAAGGATTTCGATCTCCGGGTCCTGTTGCTGTTGGGCCTCTATCAGCTTATCTATCTACGCCTTCCTCCCCATGCGGCAGTTTCCGAAACCGTGGCCGTGGCGAATTACCGCAACAAACCCTGGGCAAAGGGGTTTATCAATGGAGTATTGCGCCGTTTTCAGCGCGAGAGCGAGGGATTATTACAAAAGTTGGATCGCGACGTGCACGTCCGGCTTGCCCATCCGCCCTGGCTGGTGGCGGAGATTCGAGATGCCTGGTGCCAGGATTGGGAAAATATCTTGTCGGCAAACAATCAACAAGCGCCCATGACATTGCGGATCAATGCACGGCGCGTGGACCGCGACGTCTATCTCGATCGGTATTTGGCGCGCCGAGCATCGATAGCAACGTATGCGGAAAGTGGCATCCGGTTGCACAAAGCCATGGATGTGGAGCAATTACCTGGATTTTCCGAGGGCGTTGTCTCGGTTCAGGATGAGGCCGGGCAACTTGCGGCAGGCTTGCTCGAACTCGCTCCCGGACAGCGTGTCCTGGATGCCTGTGCGGCCCCGGGTGGCAAGACCGCGCACATCCTGGAACGCAATCCAGGGATTTCGGTGACAGCCATCGAGCAAGACCCGGTACGTTTTACGCGCATGGAAGAGACTCTGGCGCGTCTTGGTCTTCATGACGAGGTGAAACTGGTACGCGGAGATGCCGGTGTGCCGGACGAGTGGTGGGATCGACGACGCTTCGATCGTATTCTATTGGATGTCCCCTGTTCCGGGAGCGGTGTCATACGTCGTCATCCCGACATCAAATTTCACCGCCGACCCGAGGATATCGTCAACCTGGCGGATACCCAGGCACTGCTTCTGGCTGCCTTATGGCCGCTACTGGCACCCGGTGGATTATTGCTGTACGTAACCTGCTCCGTATTTCCCCTGGAAAATCGATGGCAGATGCAGAGGTTCCTTACCGATCATCCGGACGCACGTGAAAGACCGATCCATGCTGCCTGGGGTCGATCAAGCCTGCAACAGGGGAACATACAAGAGAACGGGAACATACAGGGAGGGGGAGAAAGCGCTGCGTATCCGGGGCGGCAAATCCTGCCGGGAGAACAGGGAATGGATGGTTTTTATTATGCCTTGCTGGAAAAATGCCAGCAGACATGAATCCGAACGCACAGCGTTCGGATTCATGTCATTCTTGCGACATAACCTTAGTCATCGTGCATGGAAGTGATCGGAAAGCCCTTGGAAAAAGAAGGACGTTCCAGATCATCTCCAAAGACAAAGCAGGCTACTTGACCGATACACCAAGCGCCTCGAGGGTTGCTGCGTTCAGGTAAGGATCGACGGGCAGACCTTTGACCTTTTGGAAGGCATTGACCGCAGCCATGGTTCGATCCCCAACGGCACCATCGATAGGACCGGGATCATGGCCGGCCTTTTTCAAAGCCTTTTGGATGTCGGTGATGCGAGCGAGCGTCATGTTGGTTTTGCACAGGATGGAACGCCATTCCATGCGCCCATCTTTCTGGAGTTCCCGTAGCGTTACTTTTTTGTATTCGGACGGGATCTCGATGCGCTTTTCCTGCGGGGAGCTTATCAGCCTGCGCACCTTGATGGTCTTGTACTTGGCGGGCACCTCGACGGTCTTGGTGGATGCAGGGGTCTTGATCACCTTCCGGGTGACCTTTTTGTACTTCGCGGGTTTTTCGATCAGGCAAATCTTTGCACCGGTGCGCGTCTTCGTCGGATGTGCCTTGTTATGCACCTCGTGCCAAACGATGCTTCCATCACCCGCCTTTTCCTTACTTTTGACTTTGGCATAGCGAGCCGGGATCGGTTTGCGCACTTCCTGGGCGCTGGATACCAGTTCACGAACCATCACGGTCTTGTACTCGTCCGGGATCTCGATTACCTTGGTGGTCGCTGGGGTCTTCAACACCCTTTTCGTAATGGTCTTGTAGGTTTCCGGTATATCGACGAGACACATGATCTCGCCGGTTGCCTCATCGATCTTCTGGATCGGACCCGTTCCCTTTTTCCACACCGTGTGGGCGGGCTTGTCAATGATGGTTTCCTTGATGGTCTCGTAGACGGCGGGAACTTCAATGACCTTCGTGGAAGCTTCCTTGACGACAATGCGCCTTTCGACGCTGCGGTACTTGGCGGGAATAATGGAGATATCTTCCGAGGCCGGACTGACTTCGATCTCTGTGGTGGTTTCGCGATAACCGGCCGGGAGGTAATGCTCATGGAAACACATCCCGGGTTCGGCGGCATCGAGATCGATGCCATGGGTCCTGGCCCGATTCAGAATATCCTCGGTCGCCGGCGCGGCACCGGTTTTTTTGCCGATCAGCCATTCGCGCGTGGCAGCTTCGACCAATATCGAGTCGGTTTCGGTGCCATAGATGGCGGGCGTTTCCACCAGGCGCGTGGAGGCGGCTGCCACCTCGATGGTCTCTTCCACCCAGTCGTACTTCGCCGGAATGACCTCGATTCGTTCGCTGGCTTCCTTGACCTGGACTTCCTTGGTTTTGGTGACATAGGTGGGTTCTACCCAAACTCGAGCATAACATTCACCAGGCTTGGCATTGGGCGGCAACAATTCCTCGACCACGACTGCTCGCGATTCGGGAGCCTTTGCTACATAAGCAGCATTATTACCAGTAGTCGTGGTGCAACCACCTACCAAGGAGGTGGCAATCAATGCCGAAGCCGCTACGGATATTCTCCGAATATTTTTACTGAAAAATTTTTCACTAGACCTGGACTGTATAGTCATTATTCACCTCAATTAATGAAGACTGATTAATTCCAACCCGGCACAGCCGAAACCTGGTGCCCCCGGGAGGGCAATTCATCAACAGGGTAAAACTCCCTGCTCGGAGTATGCCATGACTCCGAACCCGAAAGAAGCTCTCGATGCCTTTATTTTCCCATCTATTAAAATGTTTTTGACAAAACGGGTTTCCGTTACGGATTTTTCATCGCTGTCGACCCTGGTTTCGGGCTTGGTCTCGGTATCGCCGTCTCGTTATTCCCTGCCACCCCGATAGTGATCCGGATGTCGGCGGTGATGCATCGAACAAGGTCCGGCGGGGCGTCCCGCGGCGCGTCGAACGCCAGGGAACCGATGCGCCACGAGCGCATGGCGGGGATTGCCCTCATCAGCGTACTACTCGCGGTGGCGCTGGTTGCCACGATCTCCGCGGGTCTGATTGCCAGACAGCATATAGAGATTCGCAGGACCACGAATCTCCTCCATGCCCACAAGGCATATCAATACGCGTTGGGCGTCGAGTCCTGGGCGACCAGGCTCCTCTCCCGAGACCTTTTGGAAGGACAAGGAAACAGAATCGATCATCTCAGTGAGGCCTGGGCTCGGAGCCTGCCGCCCACCGAGGTCGCGGGTGGCATGTTGACGGGCCGAATCGAAGACCTGCAGGCCCGATTCAACCTCAATAACCTGCGACTGGAGAATCCGGACGACAAGGGGGCATGGCACGGCGATTTGGCGTGTTTTCGGGAATTGTTGCAACAGTGCCGATTGGAACCCCATTTGGTATGGCCCGTTGTCGACTGGATCGATGGAGGGGACAGGGACGGAACCTCTCCCGGCGGCGCGGAAGACTACGAGTATTTGGGGTTGGAGATCCCGTATCGTACTGCCAACCGGCCCATGGCGGATCCGGGCGAGCTGATTTTGGTGAGGGGCTTCGATTACGATGGATATCTGTGCCTTTTGCCGTTCGTTTCGGCGCTCCCCGGGCGCGTGCCCATCAATGTCAATACCGCATCGGCGCGGGTCTTGATGGCGAGGATCGATGGCATGACGGAAACCCAGGCAGAACAGGTCACGGAAAGGCGCAAAACGGAACCCTACCAATCCGTCGATGGGTTCACGGAATACTTGAAAACCATCGGTGCCCCCGTTCCCGAAGGGAAAGATCGGTTCGATGAAGGATCCATCGGCGTTGCCAGCGATTACTACCGGATCGTGGCCAGTGCCCGGACAGGCAATACTCGAATGGATCTTTTCACCCGGATCGAGCGTCTGGAAAACGGAAAAATCCGTGTGTTGTCGCGAAGTCGCGCGGATTTTTGAGAGGCGTCCCGGTCGTGTCAGCCCCGGTTGTTTATTTATTTGCTTATTTCCCGCTCAGCCTCACAATCGGATCGAGTTTTACAATGCGCGGCACCAATTCCGCTTTACTAATATTCAATCATGCTTCATCGGCTCGAGCACAACCTTCGCTAAGCAATTCTTCGATTTCGCCAACGCCGCGGACGGTAAAGCTCACATGATGGATCGAATCCTACCCCAGTCCTCGACGACAGTAACGATTGCCCCGAAGGGGCATTATGTTCCTACGTAACCTCATTACGTAATCTCGGAGAGAATCAAGATGGAAAAAAAGCGAATCGGCTGGATTGGTGCCGGCATCATGGGGCGATCCATGGCCGGGCACCTGATGAACGCGGGCTACACGGTTCATCTCAATACCCGTACCAAAGACAAGGCATCGGGCTACACGGTTCATCTCAATACCCGTACCAAAGACAAGGCATCGGATCTATTGGAAACCGGCGCCATTTGGTGCGATTCACCGGCAGAGGTTGCCGGAAGCGCCGATGTGGTATTTACCATGGTCGGTTTTCCCAAAGACGTGGAAGCGGTCTATTTGGGAGAAACCGGTATCCTGACGGGCATCGGGACGAACTCCGGGAATGACATGATCCTGGTGGATATGACGACAACGAAACCGTGTCTTGCCGAGAGGATACACACAGCCGCCAGGGAGCACGGCGCCCGATTCCTGGATGCTCCGGTCTCCGGGGGTGACGTAGGCGCGCGCAATGGCACCCTCTCCATCATGATCGGTGGCGACCAAGAGGCCGTAGCCGCCGTTATGCCCCTGTTCGAACTCATGGGCAAGGATATCGTTCATCAGGGTAAACCAGGCGCCGGTCAACATACCAAAATGGTCAACCAGATCACCATTGCGGGCACCATGATCGGCGTGTGCGAGGCCATGATCTATGCTCATAAAGCCGGACTCGATATGGAAACGGTTCTGCGTTCCATCGGCAGTGGCGCGGCGGCCTGTTGGACGCTGGATCATCTGGCCCCGCGCATCCTTGCACGCAATTTCGAACCGGGCTTTCTCGTCGACCACTTTATCAAGGACATGGAAATCGCCCTGGAGGAGGCCGCCCGCATGGGACTCGGCCTGCCAGGGCTGACCCTGGTCAACCAGCTCTATCGGAGCATCGAGGCCCAGGGAAAAGGTGATCGTGGCACCCATGCCTTGATTCTGGCGCTGGA
Source organism: uncultured Thiotrichales bacterium (assembly GCA_964610175.1). Taxonomy (GTDB): domain Bacteria; phylum Pseudomonadota; class Gammaproteobacteria; order HK1; family HK1; genus CAZSVE01. The sequence goes on along the minus strand of CAZSVE010000093.1, from coordinate 542 downwards.
GAAGATGTCCGATATACCTTGACGTAAAAATCACGGACTGCTCTATCGGGTTGCGACCATCGGAGTCCCCATAGTTCCATTACCACTCGTTCGGCCTTTCCATGACATAATTTGCTTATTTTTCGCTCAGCTTCACAATCGGAGCAAGTTTTATCAGGCGCCAATTTCTCTTTACCAATACCGGGTCATACTTTGTCGAATCCAGCACAAGCTTCGCAGCCGTTTATTTCCCGCCCAGCTTCGCTGATGAGTCGCCATTTACAAAACACCAGTTTTTCTTTGACTGATGCTGGGTCATGCCCTGTGGGTTCGAGCACAAGCTTCGCCAGGATGCATCGTTTTCAAGGCGTATCCTCGAGTGGTCCAAGGGTTTTATCATGAAAAGCAATACCCCTGGCAAAGCTTGTGTTCGAATCCACAAAGCATGACCTGGTATTGGTAAAGCAGAATTGGTATTTTGTGGCCTCCTCAAAAAAATTTGTGGGTCGGTATTTGACATAAACAAACACAACTTACTGAAATATGATTAAATTCACTGAGAA
>CAZSVE010000092.1:12014-12084 GCA_964610175.1 uncultured Thiotrichales bacterium | reverse complement strand
CCGCCAATCCATGGCGGGATGACGGAAGTGCTGAATTTCTACACAATCACCTGAAACAACCCATCCCGTC
>CAZSVE010000092.1:0-11914 GCA_964610175.1 uncultured Thiotrichales bacterium | reverse complement strand
ATCCCGCGAAAATTCACCGATCCCGTCATCTCGCCATGGATTGGCGGGACGACGGAAATGCTGAATTCCTACACAATCGCCTGAAACAACCCATCCCGTCATCCCGGCAGGGAATGCCGGGGATGGCGAATCTTCACGAAAGCACTGAAACAACCTCCCACGTCATCCCGCGAAAATTCACCGATCCCGTCATCTCGCCATGGATTGGCGGGACGACGGGAGTGCTGAATTCCTACACAATCACCTGAAACAACCCATCCCGTCATCCCGGCAGGGAATGCCGGGACCCAGTCGCCAGGGACGGCAACAGGATTTGGCCGCGGCTTTTGCCACGCTATGGGAATACCTCCCCGAGATCGACGCTCTGAATTCCCCCCTCCCCCACCACCAGGACCCGATTGGGGGCGATTTCCACGGCGCCGGAGAGGGCACGGCGTTCCGGGAGCCGGGTGTGGCGGATTTGCCACGAATCGGGGTTCACGAGGAGCAGGGTCCCGGCGTGGCCGGTGAGGAGGATTCGCCCGTTGTCCAGGCGAGTGGCCGAGGTGAGGGTGGCGGAAGTGACGGAGGGCGCGCCGCCCACGGGCAAGGACTGCCAGGTTTCGCCGCCGTCCCGCGAGGCGAAGAGACGCCCGCGCAGGCCAAAGACCACGAGCCTTTGGTCATCCATGGCATGGATGCCGAAGAAGGAGCCGTCGTAGGGGGGGTGGAGGGTGCGCCAAGTCCGGCCCTGGTCGTCGGATCGGTAGACGTATCCGGCCTCGGCGGCGAGGTAGATGCGCCCACCCTTGGTGATGGCGATGGCATCGAGGTGATAGTCGTGGTCTTGGCGGACGAGGCCGGGATGCCAGGTCTCGCCGCCGTCCTGGGTGCGCAGCAGGTAGCCGTAGGCGCCGACGGCGATGCCGATGCGGCGATTCAGGAAGCCGATATCGAGCAGGGGGCGCTCCTCCCGAACGGCCTCATGGACCTTGCGCCAGGTGCGCCCGCCATCGGCGGTGGCGAGGATGATCCCGTCGTGCCCGGTGGCGAAGCCGTGGCGCTCGTCGGTAAAGGAGAGGCCGGTAAGCAATCGCTGGGTGGGGACCTCGGCCTGGCGCCAGGCGACTCCTTGTTTATATAGGCTAGCGCTTCGCGCCAGGACCGAGGCGGGGTGGGTATTGGCACGCGCGGTTCTTTCCGGGGCTTTATCTTCCCGATACCCATACAGGACATGCCCACGTTCGCCGACGGCGATGATGCGGTCGCCGACCTTTTGGCTAGCGCTTCGCGCCAGAACCGAAGCGGGGTGGGTGTTGGCACGCGCGGTTCTTTCCGGGGCTTTATCTTCCCGATACCCATACAGGACATGCCTACGTTCGCCGACGGCGATGCTACGGTCGCCGACCTTTAGGCTAGCGCTTCGCGCCAGGACCGAAGCGGGGTGGGTATTGGCACGCGCAGTTCTTTCCGGGGCTTTATCTTCCAGATACCCATACAGGATATGCCCACGTTCGCCGACGGCGATGATACGGTCGCCGACCTTTTGGATAGCGACGAGGAGGGATTGGCTGGCAAGGGGCGCCATCCAGGCGTGGTCGGGGTTGTCCGGGACCCGAATGCCGTCCTGGGCGAGATTGTCACCGGGAAGGATGGCGAGGAGCACGGCGAACATGCTGGCGCCTCGCGCCAGGACCGAAGCGGAGCGGGCCTTGGCGCACGCATCGGGGTTTTTGTTTTTCGGATATCCCGAAGGCACGGACCAAAGCGCGGCGGAGAGGGTGGTCCTCGAGGAAGGCCTTTTGGTAATCAAGGGCATTGAACCGGCTTTCGACTCCTCTGTCGGATCGATTCATTCAAGGCCGGACAGTATTACGAAAATACCTCATCCAGTGTTTGCGCAGTCAACACCCGCTCTCCCCACGTCGCCAGTGCCTCGGGTTCGGCATTCCGGATGCGTTGCTCCAACGCCGGCGGCAGGGAGCCGAATTTGTGACGGAGCTGACGCATGAGGAAGACTGCCTCGCCTTCTCCACGTCCCAGCGCTATTCCCCTTTCCATTTCTCTTTCCATTCCCTGTAGCCATTTATTCACGACCTGCCAAGTGGGGAAGCGTTCCACGTCGATTTGGGTCAGCATTTTATCTGCCTCCTGTATTTGCTTTTCAAGATCGCGGTTACCGGAGAGGATATGCACCATTTCCACATATTCCCGGAACCGTTTCGGATTATTGCCCAACAGGGCTTGTAGTCTGGTATAGATATGGTTTACCACCGCCTGGGGATCATGGTCACCGAAATCACAAAGGATAGCCAGCACCAAGGCATCCGGGGTGTCCCTTTCGAGCAGGCGTCGACAATCCAGGTCCCGCATATCCAAGATACCGTAACGGTAACGAACGCCGGGGAGTTCTACCCCATCCGGCATGGTCATGGATTCGGCGCCAATATAGATAAGGTATTGGCGCAACGGCAACCCCGGCCAGGCCAGCAGGATGTCGGTCATGTAACGCATCATTCTGACCGGCATGGTGGCATCGTTATTGTTTTGAATCTCGACATGGAGCAGAAAGGGCTCTCCGTCGCGATCACGCAGTCTTGCCACCAGGTCGGCGCGCCGGTCCTCAATGCGCCGTTGCTCGGTAGCCAGAACCTCCAGGGAATCCGGGTCGATAGGCAGTTCGAGCAGGTGCGTGGCGAGATCCACGGCCAACCGTCGGATGGTCTCTTTGCTGATGATGTCTTTGTCGGCCATGAGCGAAGTCTACCACGATGATGGAATTCGATAATAAGAACGGCGCTCCCGGCAGGCCAAGAAGAAGAAAAAACCGGATGCGGCGGCGCAATGACAGCCCGGAAGAGCATCAGGAGACGGTGATCGTGTTACGAACTCCATTCACCGAGTTCCGAGCTTCGTGAACGCAGTTCCGAACTCGGTGAACGGGGTTCCAAAGTCGGTGGCGCAGTTCAGGGCTGCAGGAACCCGGTTCGGAATGCTGCCCGCGCAGTTTGGAACTTGGTGAACGCGACCCGGAACTCCGATAATGCGGATTCGATCTCCATGAACGTGGCGGAGAAACCGATTCACCATATGACATACGACCCGAAGATTCACCACCGCCGCTCCATCCGGCTGCGTGGATACGATTATTCTCGACCGGAGACCTATTTCGTGACCATCCGCGCGCAAAACCGGGAATGCCTGTTCGGGAAAATCGCTAATGGCGAAATGCGGTCGAACGATGCCGGCAAAATCGTCGCCGAGGAATGGCGGCGGACCGCGGCGATTCGCGATGAAATCGAATTGGACGAATGGGTGGTAATGCCGAATCATGTGCATGGAATATCGATCATCGTCGGCGGCGATTGTGGGGGCCATCGTGCAGACAATCGTGCGGGCGACCCGCCGGTCGCCCCTGCGAAATCCATATCTTTTTTCGGTTTACCGATACCCAATCATGCCTTGTCGGTTCGGGGCGAAGCTTCGTTAGCTCATCGACTCACCGAGTTCCAATAATAACTGTACGTTCTTTTACCTTTTCCGGCGTGTTGAGATGCAACAAGAATATCGTGGCCCGTCCGGTTGGGGTTGCGCTCTCCAACCAACCATCCCGCCGCGGATGAAAATGCTCCGGCAGAATATGGTCGATTTCATGGAGCGCGAAACCGATCGCCTCCGGTATCCGACAATACTCACGGCAACCGTTGGCGCGGGAATGAACCTTGCGACGCAAGGCCACCGGAACATGGGTTCCAGTCAAGATATGGAGAGCTGCCTTTTTGCGCTGATCTTGGCTTTACGCACCAGATGTTCCAGGTACTCGTACTGGCGCCATTGCCGTTCTTCCTCGACATCCAGGCCCTGTGTCCAATTTTTCTCCAGCAGATGATCGATGGTTTTCCGCAATGTCGGATCAGGCCGCAAAGCCAAAACCTCCTCCGGCCCAGGCATGTCGGCCAGAAACTCCAGCACGTCCGCAATCCCCCTGAAGCCGATACTATTTTCAGCATTCAGTTCGCGCAGCCCCAACGTCAGGATATCCGGCAGCCGATCCTGCAAGGGAACAAGCCGAGCGGCCAGTTCTTCCGATACGTTTAGTGTCAATTGCATATTCATTGTGGTCCGGCAAACAATCCCATCTTACAACGTCGCCACCGCCGTATTACTCGCTTCCCCCGTCCCCGCCTTATTGAAGGCCAGGACCCGGAACTCCAACCGCTTTCCCCGTTCCTGGCGGGTGATCGTCGTCTCGAAGCCAGTGGTGGTGCCGACTTCCTCCCAATCGGTCTCATCCACATGAGGGTCCTGGCGCTCGATGCGATAGGCCGCCACCCTTCCCCCCTCATTCGGGGCCTTCCAATCCAGGGTAATCCAGCCCTCGCCCTGGGCGGCGATCTCCAGGCTCCGCACCTGGCCGGGCGGCATCAGGCTCTGTTTGGGTTTTCGTCCGCCCCAACCGATGAGCCGCAGTTGGGCATCATCGAAATCCACCAAGTTCTCCGCGTAGCGGATATCCCGTTTCATGCCCTCGACGATGGTTTGCAACGCCTCGTTCTTATCCGCCACCGTCTTTTCCCAGGCCGATCGGGCCGTCAACTCCGCATTCTTCGCCGCCGTATGGGCCGCCATGGCCGCCTCCAGATCGGCGGTACCGAAAAGGGGCGCGGGGTAGATATCCGCATGGGCGTTGAAGCCTGCCAACATCTCCTGGGCGAGATTGAGAATATCGGCCTCTTTTCTGGGGAATTTCATCGTCGTCGTCTCCTGTTTTGGAATGCTTTCAGGGCGTGGGATGCTTGCGTGCCGTCGGGCGAAACATGTTAGCGCTTCGCGCCAAGGCCCAAAGGGGAAAGGCCTCGATCCGGGCATCGGTTCTGTCAGAAAGTTTATTTTCCCGATACGTAAACCGCATCGACACGGAATATATGGCTGCGGTAACGCGCACATTTCATGACGGGAAGCTTACATCACGCAATTGTATTCCTTGCATCGAGCTAATGTAAGCTTTTAGATATGAAATACAAGCAAACATTCGAGTAAAGATAGCATCCATGGATCAGAAGGAAGCGTGTCAGAGGTGCATGTCATGCGATACCCATGATTTTGATCGTCTCCGGATGGCTGCCGTAAGCGTACATCGATTCTGCGCACGCTTATAGGAAGGTATTGTAAGCGATCATCGATTCAATGTTCGCTTACAGTGATTCCATGCAAGCCTTCCGCAGTAGTCCGGCTTGGGAGCGTAAGTATTGGAAGCTGGCACCGGAGAGGGTTCCCGGATTTGCGCTCTGGAATCGACAGACCCACATTAAAACCTCACCCGCCGGTACAGCACATCGAAAGAAACCGTTATATCGACGGACTCCAGACGAAAGGTTCCTTTTCGATAAATCTCCGCCTGCCAGGCATTCCTGCGTCGGAATAGCGTCGCTTCCGGATAATGCTGATTCAATAGGAGATGAGATACTCCTGGAGGGTTTCAATCCGACGATACGCCGGGAATTTCTCGAAACGATGAATTTCCAGACGATTCGGGCGTTCCGTGGCATCGGAAAGGACTTCGATGATCAAACACGGAGATTCGCGATAGTAGGCTTCCTTATCCTCCTCGCGGCAACATGCCATGACGTCGGGATAATAGAAACGGGAATCATCGATCCGGTGAATCCACACCTTCATATCCGCCACGAACACCTCGCACGTCTCCGGCAAACGGGTATCGAGCAAACTACCCACATTGACGGCTATCAAATTATGCCGGGCACTGCCGCCCGCCATGGCGTATACCCGACCGTCGATATATTCATGGCGAATGGACCCATCGGCCTCGCCATTCAGGTAGTCGGGTATGCTGAGCGCCTCGTTGACTGCCTGAGAATTGCCAAACACCCTGCCAACGTCCGGTTCCAGGTGTACATCGACGCCTTGACTTCCTCGGAAAGAACGTCGCTCGGGACCAAGTCTTCTCACTTGCAAGTGTTCCAAGTCGTACTCTTTACGAAGATCGTCATTGGTTTCGTTAACCTTGTTCATAAGTTTCACGTTCTCGACCTTTGCCGAAGATAGTAGTGGTATTTACAGGCAATGATAATGAGCGTGCCATCTTCCACTTTGTACAAAAGCCGATGTTCGTCGTTGATCCGCCGCGACCAGTAACCTTGTAGTTCGTGTTTCAGTGATTCCGGTTTTCCGATCCCTGCGTAAGGCTGGCGCAGTATGTCTCTAATCAGAGTGAGAATGCGCTTGTGTACCTTCTTGTTCACTGTCGCCCACTCAGTGAAATCATCGAATGCGCGCTTTTCAAAAGCGATCTTCATCCGCGATATCGCCTAAATCCACGGAAACGAGATTTCGTTTGTTCGCCACGTTTTCCACGGCCTCCAGCAAGCGGGCGCGATTGGCCGGATTATCGAGCAGATAGGCGGTCTCATCCTGTTCGGCATCCCACACCGCGATGCCAATGGTTTTATGCTTGAATTGTGTTTTCAACACATCGAGAAACCCGAGATTCAATTCATCCGCATTCAGGTGGTAAGTCGTATGCATTTGCTTAATTCCTCATGGATTTCGATACCGGACATATCTTTTTGCGAAGCGGGGACGATTGTCGATTATCGGCTGATAATTATCAATTCCGACTATCCCTCATCCGGTTCCCCCCCACCCCTCGGGGTCTCGATCACCAACACATCCCCAGCCTCCATCGCAACCTCCTGGGTGCTGGCCAGTTCTTCCTGATCACCCCCCGCCCGTTCTACGTAGCTTCGGCCCGTCTTGCCGGACTCTCCCCCCGCCATGCCGAAGGGGGGGGACCTGGCGGTGGTTGTCATCCCCTTTGCCAATATCCGATCCACCCTGGGAAATCCGGCGCGGGAGATCTTTGCGTGTAGCCTTGGGATTTCGCTGGATGCGAATGGGATGGGTGGCGGGAAATAAACAAATGGATGGGGTATTCTAAGAATGAACGAAAATTACCACATGGAGAAGCTTCGCCTCCAACCGATAAAGCATGACTTGGCATGGAGTGATGCAATGGGTGTTTTTTAAAACCGGACTCATTTGCGAAGCCGAGCGAGAAATAAACAAAGCAGTCATTTACCGGATGTATTGCTCCATCGAATTCAAACGAGTAGTTGACGACGAAAAACGCTCGAATTGCGCTGAATTCAAATTTCCCCCTTCTATTGAAACGAGGAATATGAAATGGAAGAAATACAGTTTTCGGATTTCAAAGAGAATTTCAATAGCATTATAAAATCCATATGTGGCTCGGATAAATCGGTGCTGATAGCCGATCAGGAAAGGCCTCTGGTTAGAATTACCCCTGTTTCTTCTTCCATCGAGGATTCCTGGCTGGGATGTATGCGCGGCAATGGAAGGATTATCGGTGACATCGTATCTCCTGCGGAAGATTCCGATGTTTGGGAGGTTTTAGAAAAATGAGATTGCTATTGGATACTCATATATGGTTGTGGAGCCTGCTGGAACCGGGCAGGCTTGGGGAAAAAACGGTCGAGGCGCTTGAAAACAAGGATAACGAACTTTTCATTTCCCCGATTACCATATGGGAAACCATGGTTCTTGCCGAGAAAGGAAAAATCGAACTCGAACTACCTCTGGAGGATTGGGTAAAAAAAGCGTTGGAGCGAAGTCCGATCAAAGAAGCCAAATTGTCACATGAAATTGCTGTTAAAAGCAGATTAATCGACCTCCCGCATAAAGATCCTGCTGATCGTTTTATCGCGGCAACCGCGTGAGAATACGATTTGATACTGATGACGATGGATGAAAAACCGAAAAAATCCGGGCAGATAAATGTTTTCAATCGCAGTAACCGGACTGTTGATGATGGCCTTTTCCAAGAGGACGAATAGACCGGAAGCGAACCGCATCTTTCATGGCTACAAGGTGTCGTTACTCACTTTGAATTTTATCCCTTCCCCCACCCCCCACCTCCCGGAGTCTCGATCACGAATACATCTCCTGCCTCCATTCTGACCTCCTCCGTGCTTGCCAATTCCTCCCGATTGCCATCGGCCCGTTCCACACTGTTTCTCCCAACCCGGCCCGGCTCCCCGCCCGCCATGCCGAAGGGCGGCACTTGGCGGTGATTGGAGAGAATGCCCGCCGACATGGGTTCCAGGAAGCGGATCCTTCTCGCCACGCCGTCACCGCCCCGGAAGCGCCCTGCCCCGCCGCTGCCTTTACGGATGGCGAAACGCTCCAGCAATACCGGGAAGCGCTGCTCGAGGATCTCGGGGTCGGTGAGTCGGGAGTTGGTCATGTGGGTATGTACGGCACTGGCGCCATGGAATCCGGGACCGGCGCCTGCGCCGCCGCAGATGGTTTCGAAGTACTGGTAACGCTGGTCGCCGAAGGTGAAGTTGTTCATGGTGCCCTGGGCGGCAGCCATGACTTTGATGGCGCCGAACAGGGCGTCGGTGATGCACTGGGAGGTCTCCACATTGCCGGCGGCGACGGCGGCGGGATACTTGGGATTGAGCAGGGAGTCCTCGGGGACCCGGAGTTCCAGGGGTCGCAGGCATCCTTCGTTGAGGGGGATGGGCTCATCGACCAGGGTGCGGAACACGTAGAGCACCGCGGCCCGGCAAACGGAGAGGGGGGCATTGAAGTTGGTGGGTTGCTGGGGGGAGGTGCCGGTGAAGTCGATGGTGGCGCTTCCCGCTGCCTTGTCGATGGTGACGCGGACCTGGATCCGGGTGCCGTCGTCGAAGGGGTATTGGTAATGGCCACCTTCGAGGGTCGTCAAGACCTTGCGCACGGCGGCCTCGGCGTTGTCCTGGACATGCCCCATGTAGGCCTGGACCACGTCGAGGCCGTAGTGACGCACCATGCGCAACAGCTCCTGGGCGCCTTTTTCATTGGCGGCGATCTGGGCCTTGAGGTCGGCGATGTTCTGATCGGGGTTGCGGGCGGGGTAATGGGCACGCCGCTGCGCGGCTTTGCCCATCCTACTTTCTTCGCAACCTTGCGTAGGGTGGATAAGCTGCGCGCATCCACCATTATTGTCTGGTGGATGCACTTCGTTTATCCACCCTACACTCAGCTCGCTGCGCTCGACTACTGGGGGCTCGCTACGCTCGACCCCAGCCACATCCCCACGTTCCAACAGGTCCCGTATCGCCTGTTCGCGAAACTGCCCGGCCCGAACCAGGAGGAAGTCGTCGATGAGGATGCCCTCATCGACGATGTGGCGGCTCCGCGGCGGCATGGACCCCGGCGTGATGCCGCCGATGTCGGCGTGGTGCCCGCGAGAGGCGATGAGGAATAGAATTCGGGTGCCGTCCGGGTCGAATACCGGGGTAATGACGGTGATGTCGGGGAGATGGGTGCCGCCGTTGTAGGGATTGTTGAGGGCGAGGACATCGCCGGGTCGCAGGGTGTCCTTGCGAGTGCGCAGCACGGTACGCACGGAGTCCCCCATGGAACCGAGATGCACCGGGATGTGCGGGGCGTTGGCGACGAGATGGCCCTCCCCGTCGAAGAGGGCGCAGGAGAAATCCAGGCGTTCCTTGATGTTAACGGAATAGGCGGTATTGATGAGCGCGGCACCCATCTGTTCGGCGATGGACATGAAGAGATTATTGAATACCTCGAGCATGATCGGGTCCACGCCGGTGCCGAGGGCGACGCCACGGGGCGCGGGCTTGCTCCGGGTCAGCAGGAGGTCCCCTTGGGCGGTGACTTTCGCCTGCCAGTCGGGTTCGATGACGGTGGTGGCGTTGGGTTCCACCAGGAGGGCGGGGCCGGGAATGAGGGCGCCGGGGGGCAGGACCTGGCGATCGAAGACCGGGGCATGGAAGGTTTCGCCACCGGTGTAGAGATCGGTGTGGGTGATGGGTTGGAAGGATGGGTTTTTAATGCCGCCCTGGAGGACGGCGCTCCCAGCGTGGATGGTAGTGATGTCGTCTTGAATGCCAGCGCTTTCGGCTCTTTCCATCGGTGCTCCCGCCTCCGGCGCTGCATCGGCATGTCCGATGGCCTCCAGGGAGACCATTTCCACCACATATCCTCGTTCCTTCATGAGGAAGCCATAGGCATTGCGATGGGTATCTTCGAACTGATCGATGAGCCTGTCTTGGGGCAGACGATACTGGGGCCGATTGTGTTCGGGGGCATGATTCCCGGGGGCGTCGCGGTGGATATCGCCGGGTTCGAGAGTCACATCCTCGGGGGCGCCGAAATCCACGGGCAGCGAGGCGTCGGTTCCGGCGTATTCAAGATAGACCGTGCGACGGATCTCGATGCAGTCCGGGGCGATGCCCTGATCTCGAAGTTCGGCGCGCGCCTCCATGGCGAGGGTGTCGAAGAGGGACGCCAGCCGGTCGACGAGATCACGGGTCAAGGGTGCTTCGATGGAGCGGTCGCGCAGGGTGCGCACCTCGGCGAGCCCCATGCCGTAGGCGGAGAGCACCCCGGCATGGGCATGGATGAGGATGCGTTGCATGCCGAGGGCGTCGGCAACGAGACAGGCGTGCTGACCGGCGGCGGCACCGAATGCGCACAGGGTATATTCGGTGACGTCATAGCCGCGCTCGATGGAGATCTTCTTGATGGCGTTGGCCATGTTCTCCACGGCGATCCTGAGGAAGCCATGGGCTATTTCCTCGAGGCGCCGATCGCGGGCGGCGGTTTCGATCGTGGTTTCGGATTCGTTTCCGGAGCGAGATCCCGCCTTGTCGGCACCGCTCCCCGTGGCCTCCATTGGTCCATCCTCGAGGCCAACGACGTCGGTCCCATCGGCATCGGCCCCATCCCGATCCGTTCCAGGCGTGCCGCTCCCGTCCGGGTTCGCCCCATTCGCGCCCAATCCACTTGCGTCGATCTCGCTGGCGAGTGCCTCGAAGCGCTCGCGGACCACGGTCGGATCGATGGGGAGATTTCCTTCGGGCCCGAATACCGCCGGGAAGAATCGCGGCACGATCTTGCCCACCATGACGTTGCAGTCGGTGACCGTCAAGGGTCCGCCGCGCCGGTAACAGGCGGGACCGGGATTGGCCCCCGCGGATTCCGGACCCACCCGGTAGCGCCCACCCCGAAAGCGCACGATGGAGCCACCCCCGGCGGCTACCGTGTGGATGCGCATGATGGGAACCCGCATGCGCACATTGGCCACACGGGTCTCGAAGGCGCGTTCGAAGCCCCCGGCATAATGGGCGACATCCGTGGATGTACCGCCCATGTCGAAGCTGATGATGCGCCGAAAACCGGCCTCCCTGGCGGTGACCACCGCGCCCACCACGCCCCCCGCCGGTCCCGACAGGATACTGTCCCTGCCACGAAAGCGCCGCGCGTCGATCAGCCCGCCGTTGGATTGCATGAAAAGAAGCCGCGTGTCCCGAAGCTCCTCTGCCACCCTGTCCACATAACGACGCAGGATCGGCGAGAGATAGGCATCCACTACCGTGGTGTCTCCCCGACCCACCAGCTTCACCAGGGGACTCACCTCATGGGAAGCGGAGACCTGGGAAAATCCAATGTCCCGCGCCACTCCAGCGATGATCTTTTCATGAGCGGTATAGCGATAGCCGTGCATCGAGACGATGGCCACCGCCCGAAACCCGGCATCGAAGGCGTCCTGCAGGTCCCGGCGGAGGGCATCCGCATCCAATGGGGTGCGAACATTCCCATTGGCGTCGATGCGCTCGCGCGCCTCGATGACTCGGTCGTAGAGCAGGGATGGCAAATCGATGCAATGCGCGAATAAGGCAGGCCGTTCCTGATAGCCGATACGCAGCGCATCCCCGAAACCCTCGCTGATCACCAGGACGGTGCGTTCCCCTTTGCGCTCCAGAAGGGCGTTGGTGGCCACCGTGGTGCCCATCTTGAGGGAGGCAATGGGAGGGAGGGGGTGTGGTCGCGGTCGTGGTTGTAGTAGGGGGTCCGGGGTCGGCGGCATAGGGGGGGCGTGGTG
>CAZSVE010000091.1:0-12095 GCA_964610175.1 uncultured Thiotrichales bacterium | reverse complement strand
GAGTTTACTTGGTTATTAAAATCACATTACCCACACGATTTGATGAATAGCCAAATAGCAATTCCGCGCGAAATATGGAGATTCCATTACCTTCGGGTTGTTCCCGAAAGCGGAAATCCACACCGAGCAGGTGGCGGCACAGTAGATCGACAATATAGAGCCCCATCCCCAAGCCACCTTCGTCTTCCAACTCTACATTCTTTGCATGAATACCTCTATGGTTAGGCCCAAGAACATAGAATACCTCTCCGGACCTGTCGAAACCGCGGCCTTTGTTCCGAATGAAGAGAGCGATCTGATTTCCGCCGGTCCGCTTCTGAGAGATAGTGATACTTTCGTTCCGCAAGGAATATTTGACTGCGTTGTCAAACAGGTTTCGGATGACCGTTGTGATGATTGTTTTTCGTGAGAATATTTTCAGTTCACGAAAGTCTCCTTCGTCAAAATCGGCGTATAAACCCTTCTCTCGAACCTTGTGATTTCCCTCTTTGATACTCAGATAGATGCTCTTCAGAGAAACCCATTCCTTTTCTTCATTCCAGTCGATGGATCTCGCCAGTTGGCTATCCCCCGTGGCTTGCAGGAAATTTTTTGCTTTTGGCGACAGATTGCGCGGCTCTTTTCCAAACAGTGTCTGTGTTCGCGTCAACAGGGTCGATGAGTAGTATTCCAGGTCCTTGTCGACGAGAAACAGATTGCTATCGAACTGGCGCGGCAGATCCTTGAGCGCATCGAGACCGCCACCCCCAATCGTGTCAAGTAGCGGGCTGCGCAGTTCCTCCCGGAACCGGGGATTATCCAATACATCCAAAAAGTTTTTCACGCCGTGCCGTAATCCCTGCATGCTGTAGGCCAGTTTTTTTCCCTTTTCGGCAATCAAAGCCGCATCGTGATACAGCTCATGCACGTGAAACGCTTCATGGCGCCGCTGGGCCGAGACGAAGGCGTTCACGGCCTCCACTACCAAAGCGACATAACCACCGATGAAGCGCATGACGCCATCCCAGGCAGCGTCATAGGGCCGATAACCGCCCTTGCCGTACAATGAGATGGTTGCCGTAACCTCATTTCTCTCATCGGGGATCAATACGACCGCCAAGGTTTTTATGCCCGAGTCCACCAGTTCTTGGCGTCCCTTGATATCTCGGCTCATATCTTCGCAGTCCATATCGAAATGTTGCCTACTCTTATCATTGCCAAATTCCCCGATACACCATCCGGTGAAGGAGCTGTCTTTTTTAACGAAGTCGAAACTAGCGTATCGGCGCTTTACATTATGGAACCCCTTTCTGATAAAGCGGTTCGTGTCCCCCGTATCCCGCACCCAGATCGCCGCGCCGTGACAGGCGAACAATCCGGTGAGCAGTTTGCAGATATCATGATATAACTGGTTTTGCTCGGTCTTCCTGTCATGGAAACGCAAGATGGCTTCCTGGATGCCCTGCAAGGTCTGTACATAACGGTGGTGATACAGGAAAGGGGAAAGCGCGCTGGCGACCTGCTGCAGAGAGAATAGTTGATTTTTATGGAATATCCAGGGTTCCCGGGCGTTCACCTCCAGCAGGGCGAGGATACGTCCATTGAATGTGATCGGGGTAGCAATGGTGCTGCGAAAAAGAGGTATGTTCTGTCCCTGGGGCATATAGATAGGCTCATCGGGCGGCACAGACTGGTCTGTTTCCTCGTTATAGTCGAAGATAATCTTTTTCTCGGAATGATCTATCGCCCGATAACACACGGAACGATGGCGATCGGAGGTGCCCGAAATGGACTGCATTCCCGATTTCAGTTTTTCCGCATACTCGAGATGAAAGGGGTTGCTGAAGTACATGCCAATGGCGTTCAGGCTGCCGTGTCGTTCCCGCACCGTATCGTATTCATAGAGCGTCGTGATGTCGGCCCGCACCAATTCCGCAATCCGCGCACAGATGCGATGGGCCAGATTGTTGTGAGAATAAAAGGGAGCGGAATCATCCGAAATCAGCCGGTCCCAGTGGTTCTGGAACCAGTCAGAGAGGATCGATACCCGTTCGCTGTTGAACAGCGTTACATGGCGATGGAAATCGGTGAGCAGGTGGCTGAAGCGAGGATCGAGTTCTTGCAGCAATTCCCGGGAGGCGGCCTCCCCCACGCTTGATTCGATCAGGAATAGGCGGGAATCGCCTCTATCATCGTCGGATGATGTATCGGATGCGTTGCTTCCTTCCTCGATGCCCAATTCCACCGCGCTTTCCGTGATGCGCGCAAATAGGGTGGTCTTTGGCGCCTCCTTCGGCAGACCGGTCCCCCAGCGCAGCGAGACAGTGATATGGTCCTTCTCTATCATGTATCGTCGAATGGCAAAAAACAGATATTTTTCATTCTGCCTTAGAAACAAGGCCAACAAAGTCGTTAGCCGGAGTTCGTGGGCGCGTGGTCCGGTCGATTGCTCCGGTAACTTCGAGGCCCTGAACAGCTCCAATGCGTCGACAATCCGGTCGGCGGATCGTTCGAGATTGGCCCGCGGAATCACCGCCTCGGCATGGGCGGCGCGCAGGAAGCGTTCTTTTTGTATCAAGGTACCATCGGGCCCCTCGACTCCGCGCTGAAACTTCGTCAGGAAAGTGGCAGCATCCTCCATGGCACCCCGCCAGCCGCCTCCATGGGCAGTGCTCAGACCGAATACCGGCCCGACAAGCAGCAACAGATTCGGGTTAGTCGGCAACCTGCGCCAGGTAAAATAGAGCCCCGGGACCTCGAAAGCGGGCTCGCAGACCTGCCACGCGTCCTGTTCCCCTTGTTCAAGGACTCCTTTCATCATAAATTCGTGATACAACCACAACAGCTTGTACCAACGCCAATATGACATCACAAGCTTGCTCAGAAAATCCAGGGGGATGGCGTTGGCGGTGAAGGTCTTGAAGAACTGTTTGCTGAAAAACGGGAATGCCTCATCGAATAGTTGGAGTACTTTTTCGGAAAAGATCCGTTTATCACGAACATCCGGCAGACTCCCTTTCCCTATCCCTTCGCGCAATTTCTCTGCAAGCCAGATCCATGTCCTGATTTTTTTCTTGAAAGTCCTCTCGGAGCCGAAATACTTGTCGAACGCCTGATATAACGAGTCGTAGCCAAGAAACTTCACATCGATGAGGGCCTGCACGTCCTCATCTTCACATATGGAACGCAGGCAACTATGAAAATCTCTCAGGCAACCGAGATCGATCAACCGCAATGGGACCCCTTCACCAAAGGCCAGTGTATCCAACACGGTTTGCCAACCCCAAGGGACGTCGATTTCCGATAGCCATGTCAGGAAGGATTTTTGTGACATTTCCAAGGATCTCTTATTTATTGGATTCCAGGTTGATGCTTTTAGCCGAGAGCATAATCCGAACGCTATGCGCTCGGATATGGCCCCGCTTCTGCGGAGTCTGGAAACTCCGTTGTTCCAACATGTTTGTTTGTAGCGCTTGCGAAGCGACTATCTGTCCCGAGGTAGGGTCACTCGACTTTGTCGCCGCAGCTTGTCAGCCGCAACAGGAGGCATCTGGCAGTATCACTTTTCCTCTTCCTCGGGCCATTCATCCTGACGCAAGCTTTACGTCGGATCGTAGTCGATGCCGATAGTGTTCATGTTCCGATGGGGAATTCGACGGCTTTTCCGGCGATAAAGAATCAAATTCGCCACAGGTTTGCCGCTCTGGAAAATAACGAATATCCATTGCTTTTCTTCGATTTCAGCCCAGGTGGAAGAAAGCGTCGACTCCCGATTCGTTTGCACACAGTGCCTTCATATCACGACACAACTTCATTGCCCACCATGACTTTCAGCAGCTCCGACTTCGATTACCCGCCCGAACCTCGACCCTGGGATGGGCCGGACCAGGGATAGCGACACATGATATCGCACACTGGGTGCTGGGTGAAAAATTGTACTTTTCGCCACCTTTCCGTTAGCTCCTGGCGGTCAATAAGGAGGCCCCCCCTACATACGACCTCAACGCCTCCGGCACGCGAATATTCCCCTTTTCATCCTGATGGTTTTCCAACACCGCCACCAGGGTGCGTCCCACCGCGAGACCGGATCCGTTCAAGGTGTGTAACAACTGGGGTTTGCCGGTCTCGGGGCTGCGCCAGCGCGCCTTCATGCGCCTGGCCTGGAAATCCTCGAAGTTGCTGACCGATGAGATCTCCCGGTAGCGATTCTGGCCGGGGAGCCAGACCTCGATGTCGTAGGTCTTGGCGGCGGAGAATCCCATATCGGCCGTGCACAGGGTAACCACGCGATAGGGGAGTCCCAGGCGCTGCAGCACGGCCTCGGCGTGGCCGGTCAGTTCCTCCAGGGCGTCGTAGGAGTCCTCGGGGCGGGTGAAATGCACCAGCTCGACCTTTTCGAATTGATGCTGACGGATCATGCCGCGCGTGTCTTTTCCGTAGGAACCGGCCTCGCTGCGGAAGCACGGGGTATGGCAGACGAACTTTTGGGGAATCTCATCGGCCTCGAACAGACGGTCGCGGGCGATGTTGGTGACCGGCACCTCGGCGGTGGGGATGAGATAAAAGTCTTCCGAGGGAATATGGAACAGGTCTTCCTTGAATTTCGGAAGTTGCCCGGTTCCCCGCAGGCTGTCGGCGTTGACGAGGTAAGGGACATAGACCTCGGTGTAGCCGTGTTCGCGGCTGTGCAGATCCAGCATGAATTGGGTCAGCGCACGGTGCAGGCGCGCCAGGGGGCCCGATAGGGTGACGAAACGGGCCGATGCGATCTTGGCGGCCAATTCGAAATCCATGGATCGGAGCCCGGTGCCGAGATCGACATGGTCCCTGGGCTCGAAGTCGAAGACCGGCGCATCGCCCCAGCGTCGGATCTCTGGATTGTCCTGTTCGCCTTTTCCCGGCGGCACGGAAGGGTGCGGGATATTGGGGATACCCAGTAGTATCTCCTCCAATTTCCACTGACACGCGCCGAGTCGCTCCTCGGCCTCATCGAGATCACTCCCCAGTCGACCCACCTCGGCCAACAGGGGCGCAATGTCCTCGCCGGCGCTCTTGGCCTTACCGATATTCCTGGAACGGGTGTTTCTCTCGTTTTGCAATTCCTGGGTACGAACCTGGATCTGTTTGCGCTCGTTCTCCAGTCGGCGCAGCGTAGCGACATCGAGGGCAAATCCCCGCTTGGATAGCAGTTCCGCGGTTTCATCGAGTTGGTTACGGATTCGATTCGGATCAAGCATTTTTCGATACACGGTTTTTTAGGATGGTGGTTGAAAGAAACCCGAGGCCGCTCCCACGCCTCGATGCGAACAAATCCACAGGCATGAACGAATCCAGGCATCTGGAACACGGCCCCAATGGAGCGCGGTTCATTCTTTATCTCGAGGAGTCATGTGGGCAGGCCGCGATCGGTTTTTCCCCAGTCCTTCCAAAACACGGCAACTTACCTCTTTGCCCACGGTCTCCCCCGCCGCCCACAGGCCGACGCCCACCATGGCGCCGATTGGACCCGCCACCGCAGCGCCGATACCCACCGATGTCCCCGCGCCGACAATCTGCCCCGCGGTTTCCGCGTCCTTCTCTCCGGCGCCCATGTGCGCCGTTGCAAGCTCGGTGGCAAATTGCACCCCATCGGCCACGAGGAGCCAGGGCGTTACCCCACGGGTCATGGTTTTCACTGTCACCTTGGCGCTACTTCTGAAAGCGGTTTTGATGAAATAATTCGCTGCCAGTTTCGTTAGCGATGAGGCGATCCCCTCGGATACGCGATCTACCTGTCGGCTTTCGCCCTTTCCGATACGGCACCAATTCACGAAATGCTCGCAGTTATCCCAAATCAGGGAATAATTCTGTTCACCGACCCGGCTCCAGGCCCGCGCCACGATCTCATCCGGGGAATAGGGGGTCGTTTTGCCCACGACCCTCGCGACGCTGCCTTGCGAGAATGTCTCCTTATCGACAACCTCGACGCGGGCACTTTTCTCTCCGGGTCTGCTCCCATATTGCATGACCCGCCCATCGCCAAGGTCGAGGGCATGATGCGAATATGTTCCCCGAGAGACGGTCAGGTGATCCCCTTTTGGCATAAAATCCCCCCTGGCAAAGCTCGTGCTCGAACCGACATGGCCCGGCATCAGTCGAAGGAAAATTGGTATTTTGTAGTAAAACCCGACTCATTTGCGAAGCCGAGCGGGAAATGAACGAATACTGTAGGAGGTGTGATTGTAACGTGAAATGATACTGAAAAGAGACTCGATACTTGTTTATGATGAGGGATGCGTATCATCGCGAATAAGGCATCGCCAATTTGTTTGTCTCCCGCTTATCTTCGCGAATGGGTAAAGTTTCACGAAAGCCGGTCATGCTTTACCGATGCCGGATCATGCTTCGACGGTTCGAACACAAGCTTCGCCAGGATGATCGGTAAACTCTCCGGGAAATGGATCGAGAGGGCTTGAAATGAAGACAACGGATACTCTGGAAGCTCGGCAAATGCCGGGATTCGTCGCAGACCTTCGGGACACGCCCGTTGTCGTGGCGCTGTCCGGTGGTGTCGATTCCGCCGTATGCGCGCTGTTGCTTTGCCAACGCGGATACGATGTCCGGGCGCTTTTCATGAAGAATTGGGAAGAAGACGATCGGGAGGGGTATTGCGCGGCGGCGCGGGATCTCGCCGATGCCGAGGAGGTCTGCCGACGGCTCGATATCCCACTACACACGGTGAATTTTTCCACCGAATACTGGGATCAGGTCTTCGATCGGTCTCTCGCCGAGTTCGGGATGGGACGTACCCCGAATCCCGATGTGCTTTGCAATCGAGAAATCAAGTTCCAGGCCTTTTTCGAACACGCCCTGGATCTCGGCGGCCATTACATCGCGACCGGCCATTATGCCCGAATCACCCGAGGCCCATATGGATTCCAATTGCGCAAGGGCCTGGACCCGGGCAAAGACCAGAGCTATTTCTTGTATGCCCTGGGCCAGGCGCCCCTGGCAAGGACGCTGTTCCCCGTGGGTGAGTTGCCTAAATCCGAGGTCCGGCGCCTCGCGCGACACGCCCGGTTGCCCATTCACGACAAGAAGGACAGCACGGGGATCTGCTTCATTGGAGAACGCCCCTTCAAGGCGTTTCTCGGGCGTTATATTGCACCATCTCCAGGGGATATCGAGTCACCCGACGGAAAAACCATCGGGCGTCACGATGGCCTCGCCTACTACACCCTGGGGCAGCGCCAGGGGCTCGGTATCGGTGGACGACGGGATGCCGGTTCCGGCCCCTGGTACGTGGCGGGCAAGGATCGGGTGCGCAACGTTCTCGTGGCGGTCCAGGGGAGAGGCCATCCGCTGTTGTATAAAAGCCGCCTGGTGGCGGAGCAGCTCCATTGGATATCCGGGACACCGCCTCGATTTCCGTTACGATGCCGGGCCAAAATACGTTACCGGCAACCGGATCGGGATTGCGAGATAATGGGCGTGGGAGGGAATTCGTGCCGCGTCCATTTCCGCGATCCCCAATGGGCGATCACGCCGGGGCAGTCGGTGGTTTTCTATCGTGGTGACGAGTGCCTGGGCGGGGGGATTATCGATTCCAGCGAATAACTTCTTTCTCGCTCATCCGATCGTCGAACCGTCATGCATCATCATCGAAGGAATCGAGATATCCCACCAATACGTCACCGTGACATGCCGCCGGTTTGCAATGACAACCAAGCGTCCTGCACTTCAATCGAAGGACATCCTTTTCAGTGAACCTCGTCGGGAACCCTCTTTCGAAGTCGTATCGAAACTTGCGAATCGCCTCGCCGCGATCATCGCCATGGAAGCCTGTTGCATGAGGATTACCCCATTTCGACCCGCGACCGATATGGATATCGTGTTTTTATGCCTCCTCAAAAAAAATGCCCCACGCCGCCGGAGGCAGGTGAGGCAAACAGGGGATGGACAGATGTAAGGATTATTTTTGTTTATTTCCCGGTCATCCTCGCAAGCGAGTTACCCTTTACAAAGCACCGATTTTTCCAATATCGAAGCATGCTTTATCGGTCGAGGGCCAAGCTTCGCTCGTCTTGGACTATTCGCTTTTGTCGTCCTTGGCCTTGGCAGGTGCGGTCGGTGCGGCGACTGGTGGATAATAGCCCCAGCCTCCGTGGTAACCCCAAGCGGGATAACCACGGTAACCGCCCCCCCAACCGGGATAACCGCCATAGTGACCCCAAGCACCGGGATAACCGTATCCTCCATACCCGTATCCCCAGGGACCACCGCCACCCCATCTGTTCCATCCGTAACCACCACGACCATAGGAACCCCAGCCGTAACCATCATCCCAGTAACCTCCACCCCAAAAGGCGTTAGCGGACTGAAACGGAACTACCATGGCTCCGACCAAGGTCATGGCAGCGGCTAGTTTGGCAAGTTTTTTCATGATGTTTCCTCCCGGCATTTCACTCGTTTTGATAATACCACTTTGGTTTGAGTTACAAGGAAAGACCGGGGCATGCCGTTCCATGGAAAAGACATGCCCTGGAATTTCCACCTTCAGGCCCCGTGAGCCCCCTCAACGTCTCCATGACCGAAGTTGTTTGCGTTGCTCGTCGGTAAGCACGTCCTTCGCTTTTTGGTTTGCCTCGATATCGGTTTCGATCATTTTTCTCTTGATATCGAAGATCTTGGCATACGTTGCGCCGATGGCCTTGGCGTCCAATGGGTCGGCTTCGTAGAGACGTCGAAGTGCCGCGGAATGTTCCATTTTCTCTCCCATCGATTTCCAATGACTACGACGTAATTCATCGGAGATATCCTGAATCTTCCTACGCTGCTCGTCGGTCAGGTTCGGCAGTTGGAATAGTTGCCGAAAACCCGCGCCCATTCCCATTCCGCCACGTCTCATGAACGGCTTGTGCATGGCACATCCCGGAGATCCTCCCATGGAACAATGCATACCACCCTGGCCCATGCGCGGCATGGTATCGGGAGCCTTTCCAGGGTCCATCATTCCATGATCGGGGGCCTTATGCATGGAAGGGGCCGGCATCGGTGCACCACCTCCACCCGAAAAACCACCGCCATATCCTTGTGGTTGCGCTGACTTACCGCCCTTGTCGAAAGGGGACGTGCCCTGACCATAACCATATCCACCCGGTCCATGATATCCCGGAGGAGGAGACATGTGACCCGAAAATCCATATGTACCCTCCGACGCGGGATTGCCCGGAGGCATACCGTAGCCCTGGGTTCCATATTGGCCCGGTTGTGGTCGAGCGGGGGCCGCAACCCCACCATCGTTGGGGGTGCCAGTGCTCATCTGTGATGCAACCGTAGCGGGAAATGTCAACGTGCCCAATAACAATGCGCATGATGCCGCGCCACCGATCAGTCTGGAATGCGAATATTTACCCATGATTTCTCCCCGTACCTTTTCTATTTATTGTCGATTGTTTGGATGATTTCAACCGCCTGTGACATCGTCCCCTCTGGAGACATTAGTCTAGTAGGCAACTACGCCATAAACAAGCTGTAGTGGTACAAGCTATAGTGGAAATGGAAGACTTTCCTTTTATCCCCATAACGGCCAACCACGGGCCCTTCACACACTATGGGCGTTTTTTACCATCTCCTTCATCGTGGTATTGGCATCCGCCTCGCGGATCTCCAATATCGTCGCTGCCTTGCGGCTTGTGAAGATACTTGCTTGAACTCAAGAGTGCATATGTCAGTAAATGTTATCCGAATACCGTCGAATCGTATCTTACGATGGGGCCATGTTGCGGTACATGTCAACGATTAGATCGATTGACAATCGGCGCGTCGGCTCAAATGAGCACCAGCCCAATTTAGGCACTTAGCGCACCACTTAAACAAACATGTTGGTAACAACAGAGTTTGCTAATATTCAAATTTCTGCTGTTCTCCGAAGGAGAACCTCTTTTTCCGAGCGCAGTCTCGGAAAAAGCCTAGTCAGTTACCCGTGAAATACTTGAACAAAACGATCCTAAAAATGTTGTCATTTCGACAAAAGGGGAAAATCTTGTGCGCTGAATCTATCCCAGCTCGGAAAATCTCTCCCCCAAGCGAGATGACACTGACGATAAAGTTTCGTTCCGGCTAGGCCGGGTTGGGTAAACGGGACCAGGATGCGCCCAATAGCACGTCCTGGCCTATCTGCAACACCGCTTTTCCTCCTGGGATTGGGAGCATCGCCATCTTGCTCACCCAATGATAGACTTTGTCCATGGCCGACAAAGACATCATCGGCAAAGAGACCATGCGGCGGCTGGCCGTGGATCTCGCCACGCACCTGCTCGAACTGCCCATCGACCCGGATTCCCTGGAAGTGCTGCCCACCGAGCACCAGCGCATCGAGGACCGGCGCGCCGACCTGGTAGCGAGATTGCGTGACCGCGACGGGGAGCCCTTTCTGCTGCATGTGGAGATCCAAAATAATAATGACGCCACCATGCCGGTCAGAATGATGAGTTACATGAGCGACATTCTGCTGGCTTGGCCGGGGTTGCCGCTACGCCAGTACCTCATCTACATTGGCGCCGAATCCCTGACCATGCCCGATGGCATCGATCTCCCCGGTGTTCGTTACCGGTACGGTCTCCTGGACATGCGGGACGTGGATTGTCGACGCCTGCTCGAAAGGGACACCCCGGATGCCTTGGTGCTGACCATCCTTTGTAATTTCGGTGATCGCGACCCCCAGGTCGTGGTCAATCATATCTACGCGCGGCTTACGGCCCTGTTGGGCGATGATCCGAGACGGTTCCGGGAATATGTGGAGATGGTACATATCCTTTCCGGTAACCGCGATCTTGAAAAGCAAATAGCGGAGGCGCATGCAATGCTGACCCAAATCGACGTGGAACGCCTGCCTGCTTACCGGCAGGTCATGGAGAAAGGACTGAAACAGGGAATGGAAAGGGGAATGGAAAGGGGAATGGAAAGGGGAGTGGAACTGGGCCGGGAAAAAGGCGAGATAGCCCTCCTCGTGCGTCAGCTCGGGTACAAATTCGGCACGCTGTCGCCGGAGCTTCATCGGCGCGTCGAGGATGCCTCACCGGAAGAACTGGCGTTGTGGGAACGACGAATATTGCGCGCGACAACGTTGGAAGAGGTATTCGGCAACGATCTCTCCACCGGGGTCCTCGGCCAGGATGATGGCTCGTAGTTTTTTTCCGGTTCCCATTCGCGAATTCGGGAGTCGGAAAAGTGCCCGCCGGCAAACCCCGATTGGGCGGGGGATCAACGGAAACCCGACGTATCCGGGGTGATCCGGGGTCGATGTCTTTCCCCCCCCCTCCCACGCAGGCGCGTGGGAAAGAGAAGACGAAGCCTTGTGATTACCCGTCGACATGCATCGCGGCACGCCTCCGTGCAGATGCTTTTGGCGCTGCAAATCTCGAACCACTCGGAATCGCACACACGGCAGGCGGCCTTCATTGGGCCAGCTCCACTTCTACGGCCCGGATGATATTCCGTTCCAGGTCGTCGTGGCCAATCACCGGTTTGCCGTTGACGAAAATACCCGGCGTTCTTTTCAGTTGCAGGCGCCTGGCCTCCCGCTCGGTTCTTTCCACCCTGGCAGCGGCCTTTTCGGACCCCAGACAATCCCCGAATGCCTTTCCGTCGAGCCCGATCTCATCGGCCAATTCGATGGGGAGGTCTTGGTGCATGTCTTCCTGCTGCTGGTAGGCCAGATCATGATAGGCCCAGAATTTCCCTTGTTCATCGGCGCACACCCCGCCTCGCGCAATCGTCCGGGAGACAACGGTTTCCGTGATGGGGAAATCCATGTATACCACTTTGACGTTACCCGCGAAGCGCTCGACGACCCGATCCAGGTATCCGCCAGCAGTCTTGCAGTGCGAACATTGGTATTCGGCAAACTCCATGGTGGTCACTTCGGCATCGGGACTGCCCTTTACCGGGGCCCCCGTGGTGTCGATGGCGAAGAAGGGGGGGAACCGGTGGTGGCAATAGCACCCTGAATGCCGACTTTTCGCGATACGCCATGCCCAGTTCGGCCTTTTTCTCCCGGACTTGTTTCTTGCGCAGAGCCCTAGTGTGAGCCGCAGGCACCGTCGGCTCAGTCATAAACGGTGCGGTCAATCAGC
>CAZSVE010000090.1:0-12246 GCA_964610175.1 uncultured Thiotrichales bacterium | reverse complement strand
GCGTGTCAGGGAATTCAAGGCACTTTTGCGGGGAGTGTGGCCTTGTTTCTGTCCGCTTGGAAGAGGAGATCTGGCGAAGCTCGTGCTCGAACCGATGAAGCATGGTCGATCCTTGGTAAGGCGGAATTTGGTAAGGCGGAATTGATACCTTGTAAAACTTGATCCAATCGTG
This sequence comes from uncultured Thiotrichales bacterium, assembly GCA_964610175.1. GTDB lineage: Bacteria > Pseudomonadota > Gammaproteobacteria > HK1 > HK1 > CAZSVE01. The sequence goes on along the minus strand of CAZSVE010000090.1, from coordinate 12,074 downwards.
AAGCTGAGCGGGAAATAGACAAAGTAATTCGGGCAATCGAGCGATGAGGAAGTCGATGCGCTTTTCGACGTGAATTACCAGCCAAACCAGTCACCGACAAATGGTGGATCGACAGGATGAACGACCCGGAAATGGAAAAATTTTCTACGGAAGAAAAGCGCGCATTCCTGAAGCGGTTGCTGCGCGACAAACAAGACAAGCTAAGAACCTCGCATCCACTATCCCATGGCCAACGGGCCCTATGGTTCCTGCATCGCAATGTCCCGGACAGCCCGGCCTACAATACGGCGGGGGTCGCTCGCATTCGTTCCAGGATCGATGTACCTGCCCTGCGTACGGTATTCCAAACCCTGCTTGCCCGTCATCCCTGCCTGCGCAGTACCTTTTCGCAAAAGGACGACCAGCTTATTCAAATCGTCCACGGCCATCAGGAGATTCACTTCGAGGAAATCGATGCATCGGGGGACACCGAAGAGGCCCTCCATGGACGGGTGACCGAAGTCTATCGGCGTCCCTTCGATTTGGAACAAGGCCCGGTGTTGCGGGTTACCCTGTTCACCAGAACTCGAGAAGACCATGTCTTGTTGATGACGATACACCATATCGTCACCGATGCATGGTCCATTTGGATGTTACTGTCGGAATTGCTGACGCTCTATCCGGCTCGAAACGCCGAACGAGCCGAGGCATTGCCCCCTTCGAAGTGGCAATACCGGGATTTCGTCCGCTGGCAGGCCGATCTGGTGAAGAGCCCCCAGGGAGAACGCCAGTGGAAATACTGGCAAGGGCAGTTATCCGGTCCGCTACCGGTGCTCGATCTTCCCACCGACCACCCCCGTCCACCCGTGCAGTCCTATCGTGGCGCATCGGTGTTCTTCGCGCTACCGGCAACCTTGACACGGAAGCTGAAGGAACAGGCCCAAAGCTCGGGTATTACCCTGTATACGATTGTCCTTGCGGCCTTTCAGGTATTGTTGCACCGTTACACCGGCCAGGAAGATATCCTGGTCGGTTCCCCCGTCGCGAGTCGCCCCCTCAGTGAATTCGAGGGCATTTTCGGTTATTTCGTCAATCCCATCGCCCTGCGCGCCAGGTTTTCGGGCAATCCGAAATTCAGCGCTTTCCTGGCCCGGATGCGCCAGACGGTGCTGAAGGGACTCAATCACCAGGATTATCCCTTTCCCTTGTTGGTGGAACGCCTGCAACCGACTCGGGATGCCAGCCGTTCGCCGATTTTTCAGGTACTTTTTGCGCTACAAAGGGCCCACCAGGACGATGCGATGATCACCTTTTCCGGTGTGGGCGACGAGAATTTACGCACAGACAGAAGCGGAATTTCATTGTCGCCCTTCAGGATGGCCCAACAGGAAGGCCAGTTCGACCTGACGTTGGAAATGATAGAAGAGAACCGATCATTACCCGGCTTTTTCAGCTACAACCCGGATCTGTTCGAGGTCGGGACGATCGAACGGATGGCAATGCATTTGCAGCGACTGTTGGAAGGGATTGTCGCGAAACCGGAAACCCGTGTTTCCCGGCTGCCTCTGCTCACGGAGGTGGAACGGCAACGGATCGTCGTGGAATGGAACGCAACGACGGTACCGCACCGGCGGGACAAATGCCTCCATCAACTCTTCGAGGAACAGGTCGCAAGGACCCCGGATGCCGTGGCGGTGGTCTTCCCTTCGTTAGGCTCGGGACAAGGCGAGGATGAAGAAATCAGCTATGGCGAACTGAACACCCGCGCCAATCGGCTGGCGCATCGACTGCGAGCGCTCGGTGTCGGGCCGGAGGTGTTGGTGGGCCTCTTTGTCGAGCGGTCGGTGGAGATGATCGTGGGCCTCTTGGCCATTCTCAAGGCCGGTGGCGCCTATGTGCCCCTGGACCCGGAATACCCCACCGAGCGGCTTGCCTTCCTGATCGATGATGCCGGGATCGAAGTGTTGTTGTGTCATGGGTCGACGAGGAAGAGGTTGCCGGAATGCACGGCGCGCATCCTGGACATGGATGCGCACGCCCTGGAGATTGCCGGGGAGAGTTCCGAGAACCCCGACCGGTTTGTTCGACCAGATAATCTCGCTTATGTGATTTACACATCGGGGAGTACCGGGACACCGAAGGGGGTAATGATCGAGCATGGCACGATTGCAACGCATCTCCTCGATGTCATTACCATTTATAACTTGAATGAAAATGACCGGGTATTGCAGTTTGCATCCGTCAGTTTCGATGCTTCCGTGGAACAGATCTTCAGTACGCTGGCGATAGGGGCAATGTTGATTGCGCGTGGTGTGGAACCATGGACACCACGACAATGCTTGCACGATATTTCGTACCATGGAATTACAGTTGCCAATATACCTCCGGCTTATATGCACCAGCTCATCGAGATCGAGAGCAGGGAGAAACCAAACGGTTCCCGTCCAAGGCTGGTTATCTCCGGTGGTGAAGCGCTGCCCCCTACAACCGTGCATCTGTGGCGATCATCGGGTTTTCGTAACGGAAAACTATTGAATGCTTATGGTCCAACCGAAACGACAGTAACAGCCACCGTGTCCGACATGTCCGAAGGTCGGCTGGCGGATATAAATGAAAATATCAAGAAGGTATCCATTGGAAAACCGCTCTCTGGAAGGACCGTTTATATTCTCGATGGTCACGGAAATTCTGTCCCCATCGGTATCCCCGGCGAGCTCCACATCGGCGGCGCCGGCCTTGCCCGTGGCTACCTGAACCGCCCGGAACTCACCGCCGAGAAATTCATCCCAGACCCCTTCAGCGACCACCCCGATGCACGCCTATACCGCACCGGCGATTCTTGCCGCTGGCTCCCCGATGGCACCATCGAATTCCTGGGCCGACTGGACCATCAGGTCAAGGTTCGGGGATTTCGCATCGAATGCGGCGAGGTGGAAAATGCCCTGCTTTCGCATCCCGGCATTCGCGAGGCGGTGGTGGATGCCCGCGGCGAGGGGACAGACAAGCAACTGGTGGCATGGGTGGTCGCGGAAACCGATGACCAGCCGTCACGGGATGAATTGCGTACACACCTGCGTGCCTTTCTGCCCGACTGGATGGTGCCCTCCCTCTTCGTGTTCGTCCAGGACCTGCCCCTGACCCCGAGCGGCAAGATCCACCGAAAGGCGCTGCCGGACCCGGATACGGGGCCGGATATGGAGGCGGAATATATCCCCCCGCGCGATTCGGTGGAAGATGCGCTTTGCCGTGTATTCGCCGAGGTATTGGGCGTCGAGCGTATCGCTATCCACAGTGGTTTTTTCGAACTGGGCGGGCATTCCATGCTGGCGATACGCGCCATTTCCCTGATTCGGCAACGTCTCGGGATGGAACTGCCGCTCCGTGCGCTGTTCCGATATCCGACCCCGGCGGGACTGGCAACGATGATACGCGCCCGGGAGGAATGGCAACCGACAATCCTGCTACCGCTCGAAACCGCGGGTTCCAGGCCACCGCTGTTTTGTATCCATCCGGTGGGCGGCGGTGCGTTCTGTTATCGGGAATTGGCCGATTGCCTGGATCTGGATGGACCGATCTACGGGATTCAGGCGGTTGGTTTCGAGGGGAAGGAGAATCCGCTGACGGACATCGATACCATGGCGGCCCGTTATGTGGAAGAGATTACAACCTCGTGGCCACAAGGCCCTTGTCATTTGTATGGTTGGTCATTGGGTGGTTTGGTGGCCTTCGAGATGGCGCGACAGCTACAGGCGGTGGGCCGGGAGGTCGGACTTTTGGTGTTGACGGACACCGCCCATCCGTCTCTGTTCGAAAAGCGGAGCGATCCGGAAGAGGACGACATCCTGCTGCATCTTCTGGCGGAGGCAGGCGAGGTGGAAGCGGCGCTCTTCGATGAATTGGAAGACGTCGCTCCGGCGAATCGCTCGCCCCTCCTGCGACAGCGGTTCATGAGTGCTTCCAATCTGGCCGGTTTCGGAGATATCGATCATTTCGTGCGCATCTATCGGGCCAATCTCCAGGCCCTTGCCACGTATCGTCCCTCCCCGTGGGAAGGGAACATGATATTTCTTTCAGCGCGGGAACGGATCGGGGTCGATGGGGAAGCTCTCCATCTCGGCTGGCAGCGGCTCGTGCGCCACATGGAGCACCATGCGGTTCCCGGCAATCACTTCACCCTGCACAGGCAACCCAATGTCCGCGGAATTGCCGAAATCCTGAAAGGTATCCTGGCCGAAACAAACGACGATGCCGATTAGCGCCGTATCGAGACGCCCCAGCGCATCGGAACTTGGCAATATTCTGAAGATCTCCTTGCCGCTCGCCTTGGGATACCTGGGGCAGGTTGCCATCGGGATTACCGATAGCGTCATGCTCGGCCGCCTGAGCCCGGAGGCATTGGGCGCCGCCGGGCTTGCATTATCGCTTTATGAGATCATCCTCACCATAGGCGTGGGGATGTTATTCCCGGTAGTGGTGTTGGTGTCCCGGGCCCGCGGGGCAGGCCGCCCGCGGGCCGTGCCGGTCATCGTTTGGCAGGGCCTCTGGATCGCCGCCGTTCTGTCCGTCCCCGGCTGTGCCATCCTGTGGAATCTGGAAGAGGTCCTCCTTGCAACCGGACAGATCCCGGCGCTTGCGCGCATGGCTGGGCATTACATGGACTATTTCCTGTGGACGGTGTTTCCGGCATTTATCTCCATCGTGTTTATCCATGCCTTCACTGCCATGGGTCGGGCGGAAACGATTGCCATCATTATGTGGTTGATGGTAGGACTCAATGCCGTTTTGGACTATGTGTTGATCTTCGGGAAATTCGGGGCACCGACCATGGGTATAGCCGGTGCGGGACTGGTGAGTATCATCGTATACATCGCGGCCCTCATGCTGTTTTTGACGCCCCCTGCCTTCCACGGACTTTTCAGGAGTGGCATGGCATTCCTTCGGCTCTGGAGGCCGAAGTGGACGATACTCGGACGATTCGTCCGGCTCGGTTGGCCCAAGGGCCTGGAACTTTCCATGAAAAACGGCCTGTATTCCGTGACGGCGCTGTTGGCCGGCCGGTTCGGAACGCAGGCGATCGTCGCGCACACCATAGCCTTTCAGATGGCCATCCTGATCGGCCTCGTCGTGTCCATGGCCGTAGCCGATGCAATGACCGCCCGTATCGCAATCACCGTTGGTCGGAAAGACTATGCCAGCATGTGGCGCATTCTGAATAGTGGTCTTTTACTGTTCCTCTTTTTCGTACTACCTTTGGTTGTGCTGCTTGGGCTGTTTTCACCGTGGGCGGTCATGTTGTTCGTCGGTGTCGGACCAAAGGCGCAGTCCCTCCTGCCCATCGCTGCCCCTTTGATGGTGCTCGTTGCCTTTTTCGTGCTGGTAGATGGTTTACGCATGATTACCGGCCAGGCATTGAACGGCCTTTCCGATATGAAGATACCGGCCCTGATTGCGGTGATTTCTTACTGGGGGATCGGTCTTCCCTGCGGGGTGATGCTGGGCTTTCCGATGGGGCTCGGTGTTCTGGGACTGTGGTGGGGGCTGACGCTCGGTATGACCATTACCGCCGCGGCCTACTTGATACGCTTTTGGTGGATGACTGGTCATCTCCCACCGAATGGCGTGGTTCGCCACCGGTGATCGAATGACCAGGGGATTCGGAATTCGTTCTGGCTGGAACTGGCTCTGGAGCCCGAAGGCCGGGCGGCGCCATCGACGCCCCGACGAACACATCGGAATATCATGTGCTTCGTTCAGCACCGATCCCTGGTAATCAGTCGATCGCGCAATCCCGCGGCTTCGTGAGGTTGGCAAATATCATCAAGTGCGCAGGTGACATTGCTTTTTGACAGAGCATTGGCCAGTGCCTGGATTGGGCGAGTGTTCGCGCTGCCTGTGCAACTTGAAAATAGCGCCAAGAGTTTTGGATCTCTCCCTTTTTCGGAGTTTGGGCAGGCCAAAATATCCTATTCAATACGAGTATTCGAGCTTGACCGAGAAGGCATGGTCGTCGAACCCTTTGCGCAGCTCCGTATCGTAGCGAGCATCGATGGTGACATTGTTCCCGGTCTGCAACTCGTATCCCAAACCACCACGGAACAGAAATCGTTCGGGGGCCATACCGTCCGTCGTGAACGCCGCCCCGCCGGCGGCAAGCTGAGTACGAACCGAAGATTTATCGGCCAGCGCGTCATACCCTACAGTACCACGGATGCTGAATATACCCTCTTCGGATGGGGCATGTTTGTATTCCCCACCGATCCCCAGTATCAATAAATCCTGATCGGTACCGGATATCTTCAAGTTGAGAGTATCCGCGCCGTCTTCGGTATAACCGTCTACATCCACATAGGCGTATTCCGCCGATACGGTGGCGCGCAACATGGAATCAGTGGATTTGAAATAATCCTTTTCCAGGGAGAGCGCGCCCATGAAATTAGTGCTGTCGTAGTCGGCCTTGGCTACTTTACCCATCGTGGGTATGGCGCGTTTGCTATCGTATTGGCCCCGACCGATGCTGGCCTGTACGTTGACGCGGGAGTCCGCATTCAACTCACGGGTTCCATACACTCCGATCTGATAGGTGTCTATATCGACATTTTGCGTACCGGAATTACTATCTACGTCCGTATCGGTATAAGAGACCGCGATGCCAGCGCGCCATTTCGGCCAGAGATCTCGATCGAAGCCGAGGGCAAGACCTCGACTGTCCATGTCGTATCCGAAAATATCATCTTTATTATCCTGACTACCGATGCTGCCATAAGGCTTTAGCCACCAGGACGTTACGCCACCATCACCGGCGGCAAGACCACTATCGGCAACCATCATGCTACTCGGCGTCGTGATGGCGGCGACGCGGTTTTGCATGGCACCACTGAAGCCACCACCCACCTTGGCCGCCACGCCGCTGACGGCGACGGCCGTGGATGTCTCCTTTACTTCCTTCAGTGCCTTGGCTCGCCCCGCTGGGGCCAGCTTCCCGAGGGTTTCCACGATCTTCTCCATATCCGCGGACAATCTGCCACCCTTTTTGGCGTCATCGAAGATGGTGCCGAGTGCCGTCGCGATGCCGGAAAGACTCGCATCATTACCGATGACATCTTTCGAGGAAAGCGCATCTGCATAGTTATCCATGACCGTGGCGGTCAGATCGATCCTCTTGTTGGTAGTGCCGTTATCCTTGGCGGTGAAGTCGACGAGGAGGCTGTTGTCGGTGACAACGATGGCGTCGGTATTGGAAGAGGTAGTCCCATAGGTCACCACACCTTCTATGGACCTTTTGCTTGCATCGGTTTCCAGGAGATCCTTGGCGGCGTCGGTGACATCTACCACCAGTTTGTCGTTCAGATCCACACTACCGGTAACCGCCAATTTTCCAACGGTAATCGATCCGGTATCAGCGTCGATGCCGGTGATATAGGCACCATCGCCTGCTTGCGCATAGTTTCCTGTGATCTGGCCATCCACCCCTGCCGATACTCGCAACGTGCCCCGGTTATCGAAGCCATTGGTAACGGTGATGGAATGGGCGTTGTCGGCTATCTGCAATGCGCCGGTAGCATCGATGCCAAAGCTCTTTACCTTATAAGGACCACCGGTGGCGAAGTAATTGTCATTGCTTTGCCCGCTTAGGGTAACGGCTGAATTGGCGGCTTCGACACCACCGATGAGCCGCGCGGAATCTCCCGAAATAGAGATGCTGGAAACGGTAGCCTTATCCTCGATATGGATCGCATAAGGGGTGCTGCCACTGCCCTCGATGGTGCCGGTATTGGTGACGCCGCCCGTGATGGTGGTACCAGCCCCTACATGGATGCCGTGTCCGTCACTGGCCGATTTTATCGTGCCCCGGTTGATGAGGGTCCCCCCTACCGTGATGGTGGCACTCCCCGCACCGCCTTTGGTGGTGGAGAAATCGATGCCGTGTTTATCGGAGGTAATAGAGGCCCCCTGTTCGTTGACGATGTCCCCGGATACATTGATGCTGGCGTCTCCCGCCGCGGCCTTACTACGGAAACCTATTCCCGCGATATTTACCGAATTGCCACTCGCGGTGATAGCGCCTTTGTTGACGACACCGTTCACGGTCATAGCGGTATCACCCGCGCTTTCTGTTGTACTATAAAAAGCGATACCCACCGTATCTTCTCGACCACCGCTCGTGGTAATGGCGCCTTCGTTGACGATATCGTTCACACCGACGGCGACATCCCCTGTATTCCCCGCGCCCTCGGTTTCGGCATAGACATCCATTCCCGTCACATATAGTTTTTCGCTCCCACTGACAATGCCGCTACCGATAGTCGAGGTGATGCTGCCCCGGTTGGTGAAATTGCCGCTCATGGTGGCCGTGGCGTTCCCCGCCCCTATGCTCTCGGCGCCAAAGCTAATACCACTCACCCATAAATCCTCCGGGCTGGGCGTGACGCTGTCGGCAACGGTGACGATGATATTCTTCTCGTTGGTGACGCTGCCTACTTTCATGATAGCGTTTCCGGCGCCATTGGTCTCGCTGGAGAAAGCAATCCCCACCACATCTTCCGGACCGTCTTTGGCGATGATGGCGCCTTTGTTGACGACGCTATCTACGGTCATAGCGGCGTTGCCCGGGTTAGCCGTCCCGTTATAAAAAGCGATACCAACGGTATCCACGCCGCCACTCGCGGTAATCGCGCCCTGGTTGACGACGTTGCCCACGTTGAGGGTGGCGCTTCCCGCCGGATCGACCTCGGTCACAAAGGCAATTCCCAACGCCGAATCACCCCCTGTTACTGTAATCTTGCCCTCGCTCTCATTGGTGACGCTACTCACAGAGGTAACGGCGTTCCACGCGCCCCCCTCGGCTGCGGCATGGAAGACAATTCCCAGCGATTCGAGGTTTTCGTTGCCAGTATTAGTACCGGTAGCGGCAATACTCGACTCGATCCTGGACCTGTTGGTCACATGGTTTACCTTGGCGGTGGCGTGCCCTTTGTTGGAGGTATCGGTCCCGAAAGCGATACCCGCCGCCAATAAATCTTTCCCTGACTCAATCGAGACAGTGTTATCGATGGTAGTCGTTATCGTACCCTCGTTGGTTACCCCCGTTATGTCGATAGCAACATTATCCCCTGGTCCCTCTCCGTCCGCATACAGATCGATCCCCACCATCTCCGAACTATTCTTGACCTCGATGGTGCCCTTGTTGGTTATATTCCCCGCGCCGGCATTGGCGCTCGCACCGCCATTTCCCACGAAGACGCGGATACCATCGAGTTCACCCATGAGGCTGTCGGCGTCGACATCGATGACCCCTCCCGACTCGACGGTAATATTCCCTACCACGACGCCATTGGAGACGATTCCATCCTTATCGGTGACGTCGATGGAGTTGGTGCTCCCGATGGTGATGTTTTGACCCGCCGTGGGAGTGACCACCGCGATTGCCGCAGCCCTGACATCCTCGCACACCATCGTCAATGTGGCCATGACTCCGAAACAGGCCAGGGTAGTTGCCTTGCCGAGCCGCGAACGAATAAATTCTTTTCTGGTATTCATATTTCGATATCCTCTTGCTCAGGTTTCGTAAACCCCGAATTCGGGATGGGAAATAACGTCACGGGAAAGGTATCGATCGATCCGACGATGGCGCGCTCATATACACCTTATCCACACGAAGCAAGCTTTTTCTCCAGTCTCCAGGTATTTCGCTCGAGTAGCGGCCAAAGCGCGTCGATGACCCGGCTTGAGAACGGTTTGCGAGGGATCATGGGAAGGTCTGCTTCGGGAGGGATACTCTTTTCAAGAGGAACACCCGCCTCGGGAGGGACACTCGCTCAGAAGTCTCCCTTGGCGGCGCCGTCCATCATGGCGCGTATGGCGTTGCGAGCGCGTATTGCCTTTTCCTCGAGGTCGTCGGGAAGCTTCTTGCCTCCATGGATCATGAAGTCGAGATTCATGGAATAGAGCCAAAGTTTTCCCTGTTTGTCTTCGACCACCGCAATCCGGCACGGCATGAAGCCCGTATAGGAATCCCGATAATCGACCATTATCTTGCCTATCCGGGCATTGCAAAATGACAGGAAGCTGACGTGCCGATAGGGTTTCCCGGTGATGTTTTCCACCTGTTTGTAAAAGGGCGATTCCCCGACGAATTGGAAATTGTGTTCGGCGGCGATGCTTTTCAGTGATTCCTTGACTTCTTCGATCCCGATGCCGTCTTCGACGGGCACGGTCCATGTGATCGCCTTTCCGGGATCTTGATGCTCCAGAAGGTCTTTCGCGAAATCGAAGTACACCTGGGTAAACTTCGGATCGAGATCGGCAAGATAGAATTTCATGATGGCGGGTCGCAGCTCGGCGATGGTGGGAGCCGCCTTGTAAACGGCATACCCGCCCCCCAGTAACGTCGATAACCCGATCAATGCCAGTATATTTCTGATTGTCCGCATTTTTCCCCCAGTAATTCGTTTGTTTCCCGTTCGGCCTCACGATTGGATCGAGTTTCACGAAGGCACCGATTCCGCCTTACCGATACTCCATCATGCCCGATCGGTTCGAGCACAAGCCTCGCTAGGTCAGTAATTCCGCAAATGACAGGTAGGCCACCTTGTCCCCGGATGCTATCACGGTATTGGCCGGTATCTCCACCAAGCCATCGGCCCAAATCGTGGAACTCAGTACATCCGAGCCCTGTCTGCCGAACAGAACGACCTTCGGGTCATCGAGATCCTTGCCTCCAGGCACCAGGCGCGCCCGCGCGTATTCCCGGCGATTGCCTGCCCGGGACCAGGTGAAATCGGCCACGGCAGCCCTCGGGATAGGGAATGAAGGGGATGCACCCTGGCGTTTCAGGAGCATGGGGCGAACGAAGAGGCAGAAGGCGACCAGTACCGAAACCGGATTTCCGGGAAGTCCGATAAAATCGGCATCGAGGACACGGCCATAGGCCAGGGGTTTTCCAGGTTTTACGGCAACTCGCCACAGGTGGAGCTGTCCGACGCTTTCCACGGCCCGTTTGATGTGGTCTTCTTCACCGACGGAGACGCCGCCACTGCTGATGACGACGTCCGCCTGGCGGGCGGCGCGATGGAGCGCCTCCTGGGTGGCGGCAAAATCATCGGGTATCGTTTCGATCGACGATATCTCGCAGCCGAGATCCATCGATAACCCGAAGAGCGTGTATCGATTGGAGTCATAGCATTGCCCCGACCGCAAGGGGGTACCGGGTTGAATGATCTCGTTTCCGCTGGAGAGAAGGGCAACGCGCAGGCGTCGAAATACCGGAAGCGTGGCCAGTCCCATGGCGGCGGCGACCCCCAATGTCTGAGGTCGCAGGCGGGTCCCCGCGGCAAGTACCACGGCACCGGCCTCGATGTCGTTACCCCGATAGCGAACGTTGATTCCGGGCGAGATCGGGCCAGAAATGGAGACGGAATCTCCATCGACGCGGCAGTTCTCCTGCATCACCACGGTGTCGAAGCCATCCGGCAGCGGTGCCCCGGTGAATATGCGCACCGCCTGCCTGGTCGTCGCGTCGGGTTCCAGGGATTGGGCGTCCTCCCCCGCCGCGATGCGACGAACAATGGTAAGGCGCGTCTCCCCGCGCGCCGCGATATCCCGACTTCTTATCGCGTATCCATCCATGGCGCTGTTGTCATAGCCCGGAACGTCGATAGGGGAGGAAATGTCCTTGGCGAGTACCCGATGCAACCCGTGGGCGGTGTCGATGTGTTCGATTCGGGTAATGGGACGGGCATGTTCCAACAGGAAAGATCGGGCATCTTCGACACTGGCGGTATGCACGGCGGCTATATCTCCGGTTTTCCAAGGGATAAAAGACCAAATAAAGGGTCAAGGCAAAATATCTGGCGAGGCTTTGCGAGTGGCATTCGGTGAAGGGCCGACACTTTTCTCCCGGTCATGTGGCCATGAACGCGATCATTGCGCGCTGGTATTGTCTGGAAAAGGTTTTTATTCAGTTACCCGGAAGATCTTGAACAAAACGATCGAAAAAATTTTTAATCTGTCATTTCGAACGTAGCGAGAAATCTTCTGACTCGAAAAATTCCAAATGCACAAGATCTCTCCCTCCGGTCGAGATGACATATCCTTCA
>CAZSVE010000089.1:0-12376 GCA_964610175.1 uncultured Thiotrichales bacterium | reverse complement strand
ACCCTAAATACTATTGGGATGGCAAACTTCTACCCACAAATTTTTTTGAAGAGCCATCAAAAATGTCGGGTTACGGCGCTAGCGCGCCTAACCCGACCTACAAACTACCCCGCTTCAGGCTTGGCGCGAAGCGCTAACATGTTCTTCGCGAGGCAAGAAGTCTTTTGTCCAAGTAGAATCTCGAACGCGCAAGATCTCTCCCTTCGGTCGAGATGACAACGTTCTTACCGTCGGGATGACAGCGCGATAATCAAGCATGGCAACAAGATAATAACGAGGAGGATTCACCATCATGGCCCTTTTCCCGAAAGCCGAAACCAAGATCCAGTCCCTGGCCCACGAGATAGTTACCGGATTGACCACCCATGCCGAGATGTTTCCGTCCCCGCCGGTGACCGCCGAGTCGCTGGAGGCGGCGATCAAGATCTACACCGACGCGGCGGATGCCGCCCTGGAGGCACAGGCGGAGGCCAGGCACGCCATCGATGTCAAGAACGAGACCCTTCAGACATTGGCGGATGATATGAAGATGATACTGCGGTACGCGGAGAACGTGACCCACTCCGACGACGCCAGCCTGAAGGTGCTTGGCTGGGGCGGACGCAGGGCCGGAACCTCCCTGGTGGTGCCCGGTCAAACCCGCTCCTTGGAAGCGCCTCGCCAAGGGGACGGCTGGATCACGCTCGATTGGAAGGAGCCCAACGATGGCGGCAAGGTGGCGGCCTACAAGGTGCAACGCCGCGAGGGGGATTCGGAGACCTGGGTCGATGCGGGAATGGCCATGGGGTTGGATACCACGGTGTCGGGGCAACCGAGCGGCAAGCGGTTGGAATTCCGCGTCATCGCGGTGAATAAGGCCGGCGAAGGCGAACCGAGCAATGGGATTTTGGCGGTGCTTTGAGGGGGAAAACGCGGGATGGAAAAGTCGCGCCGGCGACGCGCCCATTCCTCCGTTTTCCCGCTCCCATGGCTCCAGCCTGGAAACGCGCGTGGTTTTGGAAGTCGAAGCTTTCGTCCGGGGAAGGGCTCTTCGGACGGCAGGATGCCGATTCGGTCTCCGGCATGGTCGAAGCCGAGAAGGCTGGGTGAAGTGTCGTTCATCAGTAGCGAAGCTCCGCCTGAAACCGACAAAGCATGAATTGGAAGTTTACGTAGCAAGATGATGAAATCACTCCACCCGGAATATGTTATTGACGGTAATCACAAGAAAAAATCCGTTTTATTGCCGATCCAAGAGTGGGAGCAAATCGTGCTCGCTATGGAGGAACTGGATGACATCCGGGCATACGATGATGTAAAAAAGACGGACGAAGAGGTTATTCCTTTCGAACGGGCAGTGGAGGAGATCGAGAATATCCCGCCTCGATGACCTATTCCATCCACATCCGGCGCAGCGCGCAAAAGTCTCTCGCGGGTATCCCACAACCCCATCGAACCCGAATTATCGAAAGGATCCGGCATTTGGCCGATAAATGGAGCGGTTCCGCCCAGGCTTTTCCTCCGATCTTTTCGCTCCCTCGTCTACGCCGACCCGCTTCCGTCGGGAAACAACCGGAAGAAGTTCTCCGTGGTGGCCTCGGCGAAGCGCTCGAATTCCATGCCCTTGAGTTCCGCGATATGGGTTGCCACGTGGCGCACGTAGGCGGGCCGGTTCGGTTTTCCCCGGTGGGGAACGGGGGCGAGATAGGGGGAGTCGGTTTCTACCAGGATGCGGTCCATGGGTGCCGCTCTAGCCGAGTCCTTGACGATGGTGGCGTTCTTGTAGGTGACGATGCCGGAGAACGAGAGGTGAAAACCGAGATCGAGGGCCGCTTTGGCGGTCTCCCGGTCTTCGACGAAACAGTGCATGATGCCGCCGACTTCCGATGCCCCTTCCTCGCGCAGGATGCGCAGGACGTCGTCCCTGGCGTCGCGGCAGTGGATCACCAGCGGTTTTCCGATCTCCCTGGCGGCGAGGATATGGCGTCGAAAGCGCTCCTTTTGCCGTTCGAGGTTTTCCTCGGGATCGACCTTGGAATCCTTGTTGCGATAGGTATCGAGGCCGGTTTCACCGATGGCGAGCACCTTTCGATCCTGGGCGAGCTCCACCAGTTCTTCCACGGTGGGTTCCGACCGAAGCCGCGCATTGGGATGAACGCCCACGGTGGCGAATACCCCCTGGAAGCGATGGGCGTAGTCGATGGCGTTTTTGGCCGAGGCAAGGTCGATGGCAACGGAAAGGAGGTGCTCGACGCCGGCGCGCCTGGCATCTTCCACGAACGGGGCCGGATCGCCGCCTTTGGCGGAGAGATCCAGGTGACAATGGGTATCGATAAGCATGGTCGGTTACGAATCGTGAATTGCGAAATCAATGGCGAGTCCGTCCAATAACAGCGGCTCGTTGAGGTTTGCCGAATCCTCCCGTGCCCGTTGTGCATCCAGGCAGCGATCCAACAAACGATAGCAGTAGGCCAGGTTCGGTTTATCGGCGAGTGGGCGCATGGCATTGGCGTGATTTGCGTCCTTTGCGTGGATTGCAGGTTGCGCCTCTCCCGTGACGGATCGGGTCTCTCCGGTGAACCGCGACCGTATCAGGTCCATGAGATATGCCACGATCCAGGGCAATACCACCGCGAGCCCGAGTTCCCTCCAACGCGCGGAGACCGTGAATGGGTTGGCCTTTCCTGTCAATAGCATGGTGAGCTCCTGATGGAGCGCCACTCGTTTCTCCAATGTGCCGTCCTCCCCGTAACGGAGCGCCAACTGCGGCGCGCCGCCAACGGCATCGAGCAGAAGGGCGGCATCACTGCCCCGGGGTAGTCGTTCCACCAGCCACGGGAGTACCGATTCCCTGGGCGGAATGGGAAAGTCGAGGAATCGGCAGCGGCTTCGAATGGTGATGGGCAGTCGATCGCTGCGGTGGGAGACCAGAATGAATACGGCGTTTCCCGGCGGTTCTTCCAAGGTCTTCAATAGGGTGTTGGCGGCGGCGGGGGTCATGCGCTCCGCTCCCGGGATGGAAACGATCTTCCAGGGCGCGAATTGACGAGATAACCAGACGTAATCGATGACTTCCCTGATTTGGTCGATGCCGATGGCCTTCTTGCCGGGAGGGGGTTCGACCATTTTGATGTCCGGATGGGTGTTCGCCCCGAAAAGCACGCAGCCACGACACAGACCACAGGGGCGCCGCTCCGGTTGCGTCTCCTCGCAGACCAGGGCGTTTGCCCATCGAGTCGCGAAGGTCTGTTTACCATTGCCGCGGGCCCCGCGCAATAAAAAGGCATGATGAATTCGGTTTGTCCGCTGCATGTGCAGGCACGTTTCCCACTGTCGGGTGTGCCAGGGGAAGGAGGTCGCCGGCGCGACGGGGGTGTGGCGATTCGTGGACGCAGGCGCGGACTTGGGGGAGGTGGCCATTTTGTTTATTTTTCTGCTCATCATTCGTGAATGAGTCGCCATTTTACGAAGGCGAGTTTTGCTCTACTACGACCACATCACGCTTCATCGCATCGAGGCGAGGCCTCCCCGATCTCGGTGCCACCAGGCTCTCGTGTGGTGATCACCGCCTTTCCCGCCCTTTGCAAGAGTTCCACCAGATACGGAAGATTGGTGGATTTACCGCTGCTCTCTATCCCCTCGACGGTAATGAATCGCGCGTCATGGCCAGCATTTGCATTGCTTGTTTCTTTCATTTAGATATACAACCAGTGGGGTGAACGTAAATTCTCGTGCAAGACCTTCGGAGGTAAAGAGCGATGTATTTTCCTTCCATGATGAATTGGACGATCTACGCACTGGTGGGTCTGTCCCTGGTTCTGGGTCTCGGATCTCTTATTACTTTCGGTGTCTTCCTATACACCGGTTCCTTTTCCCTGGTTGCGCTATCGCTGGATGCAACCCAGGTGTTGATATTCGATGCCTGCCTGTGCCTTGCCTTCATCCTTCAGCATTCCGGGATGATTCGAGTCCATGCCAGGAAGGAGATATTGGGAAAAAACTTCGCCGTTGCATTCTCCATGGCTTCGGGGATCGTTTTGTTCTCGCTGATTGCCCTGTGGCAGGAATCGCCATTTTTGATCGCCTCCGCCGATGGTTTCTTTCGCGGGTTATTACGGGCCATTTTCTTCCTTGGTATCGCGGGGCAAATATGGAGTAGCATGTCGTTGACCTCGGCCATAGACCCGTTCGGCGTACAGGGCCTCATGGCGCGCATCAAGCCGACGACGGGCATCGATTCCGATGCCGACACTGACGAAGATGCGGATAAAGACGCGAGTACGGACCCGGCACCCGCCACGCTTGTGCTGGCTACGGGGGCGTATGCCTGGGTGCGGCACCCCGCATATTCTACGACGTTGTTATTGCTCTGGTCATACCCGGATCTCACTGCCGATAGATTGCTGCTTAACGTTGTATTCACGGTATGGGTTATCGTCGGCGCGATTCTCGAAGAACGTGGCCTCGTCGAGGCATTCGGGGAGGATTATCGGGCCTATCAACGCACGGTGCCAATGCTGATCCCGTATCGGAGACCAAAGTGCTCCAATGACTGTGCCAAAGATGGTTCGTCCGGTTGAATTGCCATTGTTGGCGTATTGTGCGCTTGGTTGTACGAAAAGGCGCCAAAGGAAACAAAATAGCGGGTAAAAAATAATGATATATAGCATGACGGCATTTGCGCGGGACGAGAACCAAACGGAATGGGGCGTGATCACGTGGGAGTTGCGTTCCGTGAATCATCGATACCTGGATATTAGCGTTCGCCTCCCGGAGGACCTGCGTTCCCTGGAACCCAAGGTCCACGAGTGTGTTCGGAATAAGGTTCGGCGTGGCAAGGTAGAGGGCTTGTTGCGCTATAAACCAATCGCCGAACAAAGGGGGACATTAAGCCTCAATCATGATCTGGCAAGGCAAATAGCAGGGATGGCCTGCGATGTCGGCACCCTGTTTACGAACGTCGGAACCGTCGATCCCATGAAGGTTCTGAACTGGCCCGGTATCGTGGAGTCTCCCGCTTTGGATGTCCGTTCTGTCAGTACGCCAATCCTCGAGGTTCTGGACAACGTGCTTTCCGAGCTGGTGGCAACGCGCGCAAGGGAAGGGGGAAAACTTGCCGAACTGATAAGGACCCGATGCGCGGAAATGGCAGTTATCATAGACAGGGCCAGGCAACGTCTGCCGATCATCCTGACGACGCAACGGGAGCGCCTTATTGCCCGACTTTCGGAAATCAAAACGGAATTGAATACGGATCGCCTGGAACAGGAGCTGGTATTCTTTGCCCAGAAGATCGATGTGGCCGAAGAGCTCGATCGCCTGGATGCCCACCTCGAAGAAATCAGGCGCATCCTTCTCCCCGCCGCCGCCCCCCGTGGAACCGATCAGGACAGAAAACCCATTGGTCGCCGCCTGGACTTTCTGATGCAGGAGATGCATCGGGAGGCCAATACCCTGAGCGCCAAATCGGTGGATATGGAGATGACCTCCGCATCCGTGGAACTCCGAGTCCTCATCGAGCAAATGCGTGAGCAGGTTCAGAATGTGGAGTGATCGAAAAAAGCCGACCGGGAAATGGAGTCTCGCCAATTTGTTTATTTCCCGCCCAGCTTCGTAAATGAGTCAGGTTTTATAAGACGCCGGTTTTGCTTTGGCTGATGCCCAATCATGCTTTGTGGGTTCGAGGCGAAGCTTCGCCAGAATTCAGTTATCCAGAATAGCCGCTTCACGGATGTGATCTCCGCAATGATGAATCAATGCCGTAGAGGGAAACTCATTCGCCCCTGCTATATCGACATCTCATTACAAACCGGCTGCCCCCCATAAAAGTTTCACCGAGGTTCGATGTATTCCACAACCAATTGCAGATTCCGGCGTCCCTGAAACTGGTTGACATCCAATCGATACACGACGCGCACTTTGCCCGTACCTTTGGGCCAACCCTCGTCGTTGGTGTTGAACGCAATGGCATCGATCCGTTGATTACTGGAAGGTAACCCCAACAACAGCTTGAGATGACAACCGCCAACCGCACGGCAGTGTAACAGGTCGAATTCGCCATCGAATAAGGGCTCGGGAAATGCCTGACCCCACGGTCCCCCAAAGCGAAGCGCTTCGGCCAATATCAGATTGAAATCCGCATCATCCAGGGTTCCGTCGGTATAAAGGCTTCTTTGTAACGCATCCGGGGATAAGCGGCGGCGCACTTCGGTATCGAAAGCATCACGGAATGCCGCAAGTTCAGCGCGGCCTATGGTGAGCCCCGCCGCCATGGCATGTCCACCGAAGCGTACGATCAATTCGGGGTTTCGAACGGCAATTGCATTCAAAGTATCGCGAATGTGCACTCCGGGTATGGAACGCGCCGAACCCTTGAGCTCATCGGTACCACTCCTGGCAAAGGCAATCACGGGGCGATACACATGGTCCTTGATACGCGACGCCACGATACCGATGATGCCGGGATGCCATGTCTCGTCATACAAACAGAATCCGAACGGTAGATCGGTATCGCCCATGGGTTCCATTTCATCGAGCAATAACAATGCTTGGGAACGCATGGTGGATTCGATGTTCTGCCGCTCGTGGTTCAAGCAATCCAGTTGGGCGGCCAACTCGAATGCTCGTTCCTCCTGGTCGGTGAGAAGACACTCTATCCCCAACGACATATCGGTCAGCCGACCTGCCGCATTGAGGCGAGGCCCCACGGCAAATGCCAAATCTCCGGCGACGACTCGATGGAACTCCCGCCGTGCTATGGTAAGTAATGCCTTTATGCCCGCCTGACAGGAACCTTTACGGATCCGAGACAACCCCTGGGCTACCAGGATACGGTTGTTGTAGTCGAGAGGCACTACATCCGCTACGGTTCCCAGGGCCACCAGATCCAACAGCTGCGCCAGGTTGGGCTCCAACATGCCAGAATCCTGGAACCATCCAGTTTCCCGCAATCGGCTCCGCAAGGCCAATAGCACATAAAAGATCACCCCAACGCCGGCAAGATATTTGCTCGGAAACCGATCCTCGGCCAAGTTGGGATTGACCAACGCATCGGCGCCGGGAAGGAAGGTACCGGGCAGGTGGTGGTCGGTTACGACAACACGGATACCATGGTCCTTGGCCATTGCGACACCTTCCATACAGGAAATTCCATTATCTACGGTAACCAACACATCGGGTTTCTTTGTGAGTGCCACGGAGACGATCTCCTCTGTGAGGCCATAACCGTACTCGAATCGGTTCGGTACAAGGTATTCCACCGTTCCCGCCCCCATGAGACGTAGACCGCGCACCGCCACCGCGCAACTCGTGGCACCATCGGCATCGAAATCCCCAACAATCAAGATGCGGCTACCGGATTGAACGGCATTGGCTAACAGTGTCACTGCGGATTCGATGCCGGACAATGTATCGAATGACTCGAGTCGGGAAAGGGAATAATCCAGGGATTCCGTAGAGGTAATATTTCGCGCCGCGTAGACCCGCGCCAATACCGGATGGAGGTCCGGAAACAGAGGCTCGATTCCTTTCGCTACAGGCCGCTGCATGATTTTCTTCTTGCGTGAATGAGTTTTTGTCAGTGCTTGCATATCCAGAGAAAGTTTAGTTGTAGGTCGACTTATCACGCAATACAATTCCAACTCCAAGAATTGAAGAGCACAGGAGAAAAAATTCAATGAATAAAATTCTTAGCGGATTGCGAGTCATCGAAGGGTCGGCTTTCGTTGCCGCACCATCAGGAGGAATGACCCTAGCCCAAATGGGAGCGGATGTCATTCGTTTCGATCCCATCCGTGGTGGCCTCGATGCACGACGTTGGCCCATTGATAAAAACGGCAAAAGCCTCTACTGGGTAGGCCTCAATAAGGGAAAACGATCGCTAGCTATCGATACGCGGAAACCGGAAGGTCAGGAGATCATCACCAGCCTAATCACTGCCCCCGGCCCTGGTAATGGCATTTACCTTACCAACTTCCCCGTTACCGGATTTTTGAGCTACGAATCCCTGAAAAGCAAACGAGAAGATCTCATCATGGTCAACCTGCTCGGAAGCTCCGATGGCACCTCCGCAGTGGATTATACGGTCAATTGCGCGGTCGGTTTCCCCTTCGTGACAGGGCCTGCCCATGGCCCAGCAGCCGTCAACCCCGTCAACCATGTCTTCCCCGCCTGGGATGCTATCTGTGGTGTCAATGCCGCACTCGCAGTGGTAGCTGCCGAACGGCACCGACAGCTCGCCGGTGAAGGGCAATTCATCAAGATGGCCTTATCGGATATCGCCTTTGCGTGGGTGGCTAATCTCGGATACGTTGCCGAAGTGCAAATCAACCAGGAAGATCGCCGCTCCTATGGGAACTACCTCTATGGTGCCTATGGAAGTGAATTCGAAACCAAGGATGGAAGAATCATCTACATCGTTGTCGTTACCGACAGGATGTGGACCGAGCTCGCCAAAGCCACGGGGCTCTCGGAAAAATTCACGGCATTGGAATCGATACTCGAACTCGACCTTCGCAAGGAAGGTGATCGCTTCAAGGCCAGAGATACCATCACGGCACTGCTAAAACCCTGGTGCTTTGCCCGCACTCTCAACGAAATCGAAGACGCATTCGCAAAAACCGGTGTATGCTGGGGACCTTACCAGACCTTCAACCAGATGGTCGATGAAGATGCACGCTGTTCCACGCAAAACCCCTTATTTACCGAGATCGAACAACCCGGTATCGGTCGCTACCTGGTCCCAGGCTCTCCCATTGATTTTAGCGCCTCTCCACGACTCGAACCTACCCGCGCGCCAATCCTCGGTGAACACACCGATGAGATTCTGACCCAAGAGCTTGGCATGAATGACAAACAGATTGGAGAATTACGTGACAAAGGCGTAGTCGCAGGCCCTATCGAATTATAAGTCTTATCGAGTTATAAGGCTGAAGCTGAAGCTATAAGATCTCGATAAGTCCCATGTACCTGGAATCCATCATATTAGGATATCCCTACATTCACCCCGTATAAAAATTTAACGGAGGTAAAACAAATGACCGAACAGGCAACCCCCTACACCGACTGGATCGGTAATACCGAACGCTTGGAAGACCAAATCTGGCTCGGACAAGTCCTTGGAATGGCAGCGACATTAGACGATACTGAAAGTCAGTTTATCCTGGGGGGAATGTTGCCACCTCTGTGGCACTGGATGTATTTTCTACCAAGGGCACCTTGGTCGAAGATTGGCACGGATGGTCACCCGGAGCGAGGCGGGTTTATGCCGCCTATCGGGTTGCCGCGCCGAATGTTTGCGGGCTCACGTATGAAATTCCATAAGCTCCTTACCATCGGTGAACCGGCCGTTCGCCACGGTAAGGTACTGAAAATCAGTGAAAAAAGTGGTTCGAGTGGAAAGCTTGCATTCGTCACGGTAAGCTACCATACAGAGCAAAAAGGTGAACTCTGTATCGAAGAAGAGCAGGACATCGTATACCGAGAACCCGGCGATCCCGTTCCAGCCCCAACTCCGGCACCCTTTCCCGAGGTACCGGCAGGTTCATGGATTCGCACGATCACACCAGACCCCGTATTATTGTTCCGGTTCTCCGCTCTTACCTTCAACGCACACCGTATTCATATCGATCGGCGCTACGCCATGGAGGAAGAAGGTTATCCGGGACTTATCGTCCATGGACCATTGACAGCTATCCAACTGGCTGAACTGCTGCGCCACAACCAAAAACGCCCTGTAATCGAATTCAGTTTCCGTGGTCAAGCACCACTTTTCGATCTAGGACCCTATCGGGTTACCGCAACACCCGATGGAGATAAGGTGGATCTTAGTGCTCAAGGGCCGAATGGAAAAACTACTATGGTAGCAACAGCAAAATTAGGATGACGACAATATCGCTCGATTCCTATGTAATTCTCCCATCAAGAACTACTGGCATTGCCGCGCAAACAGTTAGTAAATAGAATTTACTTTTAGTCATCATCTCAACCGAAGAGAGGAATTCTACGGTTTAATTCGAATCTAAATCGGAAGATTCCTCACTTCGTTTAAGGCGATAAATGACAAAATTAAATGAAATACTTCCGTAATTATTCAACTCCAGAAATATCCAATTTTCTGGATGCAGCGCAGGCATTGTGTATTACATAGGAATACCTTTCTCCAAAAAACCACATGTAAAAAATATACTTATCCTCTACTGTCGAAATGTCAACAGAATTCTACTCTTCAAAAAGGCTAACCTAGCCTTTAAAAGTCCTATGCCTATAAAACAACCAATTTTCAAAGTTATTTTCCACAACCAAGGGAAAATATACGAATTGTACGCACACCATGTGAGCCAAGCCGATCTATGGGGATTCGTAGAGATCGGAGAGATTATTTTTGGGGAGCGTACAGCAGTGCTCGTCGACCCTGGTGAAGAAAAGCTAAAATCAGAATTTTCGAGCGTTAAACGGACATATATTCCTATGCATGCCATCATACGCGTAGACGAAGTCAAGAGGGAAGGCACCAACAAAATTATGTCCATTGGTGAAAAGGGCAGTAACGTAATGCCTTTTCCCAGTCCCGTATATACCCCTCCAGGTAGAGATCCAGGATAATTCCGGAGCTACAATTAGAGTATTTATTATTGAATCAACAAGTTAGATTACTCAATTTAGTTTAGAGTGATATCCTTTTCCAACTGACAGACATTCTTAAAATTGCATCCTATCCTATGGTTAGCAGTGTTGATCGGGCTGATTCTCTTTTTCAGCTGGCTCAACCATGTACCCAAAGCAGCGCGTTCCCAATTTATAAATCGAATTCTGCTTGCTATCGCAATTGGGATCGGAGTCCTTCTCATAGCTCGAGGTTTGCACCCATTACTAGCTGCACTTGGTGCACTGCTTCCCTTACTTCCACGCTTAGTCTATGCACTAAAGACAATCAAAACCTTAAAGGTTTTAATAGAATTCATCCAAAGATTAGGAAGAGGACAAACATCAAATACAGAAACACGCTGGCTCCGTATAAAATCAGATCCCAGGAATAGTGAAATAAGAGGTAAGGTACTTGCCGGACATCACCGAGGGAAGCTCCTTGCTCAACTCACCATCGAAGAATTACTTCAAGTACTTGCTGAATGCTACGAACAGGATAGACCCTCAGTTGCTATACTGGAAACATATCTGGATCATCGCAGGGGGGGTAAAAACTGGCGGGAAAAATATAACGGCAATACACAGAAAGGCCCCGAAATTCCATTAAAAACAGGGAAAATGACGATCACCGACGCCTACGAAATACTCGGACTTCCACTAGGATCTAATCGAAAAGAGGTTATCTCAGCATATCGAAGTCTTATACAAAAGCTACACCCCGACCGCGGCGGTTCATCGCTGCTTGCTATACAAATCAATAAGGCGAAGGATTTACTGCTAAATTCTCTATCAAGCAAATGAATAGCCAAAAAACCCTTCCTTGCCCCTAAAAAGCGGGGAATAAATCACTTACTTAGCGTTTTCACGATGAAAACGAGCTATTATCGTGGCCATTCTATCCTTGGCCAACAATTTCTCTTTTTTTAGCACACCAAGAGAAAACCTATTTAAAGGATAAACACCAGCCTCAATATCTCGAATTTTTATCTTCAGTCTTCCATGATATTCATAAAGCTCCTGAAATTGTTCATCCTCTTCTAATAACGCATGAACAGTATCTTGATCATACTCAAACATGTGTACCTCTCGCCAAGCGGAATCCGGCTGTTTTTTGCAAAGTATGGAAACCTTAGCAGCATAAGCAAACCTCGAAAAATCAAGGAGAACACAAAAAACCCCGATATATCAACAATATCGGGGTCAAAATTAAATACCTGGCAGTGACCTACTTTCACATGGAGAAGCTCCATACTATCATCGGCGCTAAGCATTTTCACTTCCGAGTTCGATATGGAATCGGGTGGTACCTACTTGCTATAGCCACCAGGCAAACCGGACACTGGAATCTTCCAGACAAACACTAAAACATATTATCCACTAGCAGAAATATCTCCCAAAGTATAGAAAGCCGTAAACATAAAGCACAAACAAATATCTATCATTCCTAATTACTCAAGCTCCTTGGGTGTTATATGGTCAAGCCACACGGTCAATTAGTATGAGTTAGCTACACACATTACTGTGCTTCCACGCCTCACCTATCAACGTCGTAGTCTTCGACGGACCTTCAGGGGCATTAATGCCCGGGAGACCTCATCTTGGGGTAGGCTTCCCGCTTAGATGCTTTCAGCGGTTATCCATTCCATACATAGCTACCCGGCGGTGCCACTGGCGTGACAACCGGAACACCAGAGGTATGTCCACTCCGGTCCTCTCGTACTAGGAGCAGCTCCCCTCAAGTCTCCAACGCCCA
>CAZSVE010000088.1:0-12527 GCA_964610175.1 uncultured Thiotrichales bacterium | reverse complement strand
TGTCATCTCGACCGGAGGGAGAGATCTTGTGCATTTGGAATTTTTCAAGCCAGAAAATTTCTCGCTACGCTCGAAATGACAGATTAAAAATTTTGGCTCTTCAAAAAAATTTTTCGATCGTTTTGTTCAAGATCTTCCGGGTAACTGAATAATGCCTCTCTAATCACCGCATGGATGATAGTGGAATATTACTGGCCAGTGGCCAGTCATGAAAAAAACCGTCCTGGAAAAAAACAGGGATTTTTTAGCTCGGATATTTCAGTAGCACGGTTTCGAGGGATATCCGGTTCGAAACAGGCGGATTCGGCGTGACTCGGATATGCATATTCGGATTGAAACAACGACTACCCCGAGTCACAAGCACCATCAATCGAGCAATCCTACCTACCAGATCGTTTCAAGTATCGTTGCGCCTCTTAGATTTCGATCGGCGGTAACGATGGGCGCACCCATGAGAATCGAGGTAGCTGCAATCAGCCTGTCGGCAGGGTCGTTATCGATCTCCGGTCCAAAATTAACGGATAGTTCGGCGATCTCGGGGGTTATTCCCTGAACATGGAAATTTCTTGCTTGGAGTAACAGATCGATGAATCCCGAAGCGGTATCATCGATCACAAGGCGTTTTCTCTCGATGAGTATCGATATTTCCCAAATCGAAATATCGCAAATGATCAACTCGCTCCCAAACCCTTCAATGGCTTTTTTGGCTGTTGGAGTCAGCTTGTCGGCCCCCAAGGCATCCCAAATTACCGCGCAAGTATCAAGCAATATCATTTCATCGCATCTCAGCCTTCCCCGGTCGGAGACACTACGTCATGCACAACGGCACTCTCGGCCAGCTTTTCAAGCTTGGCCCTGGCGACATCACTTTGGTTGACAGGGGGAGTTAAAGTAGCTAACGGTATGCCTTTCGATGTTACGCAAATGTATTCACCTTGTTGAGAACTCTTCAGATATTTCAACAGGTTGCCTCTAAGTTCGCTGATACTGACATTCATCATCTCGGTATACCCGGTTCGTTGTTGTACAAAATTCATGTACAACAATAGGAGAGTCCGTACCATAAGACAAATCAGCGTCGGACAAAACCATGCAAACCGCCCCACCACTCCCCGCCTACCACTCCATCCTCCTTGCCACCGATTCCTCCGATCACGCAAACCGCGCAACACGCGATGCCGTAGCCCTGGCCGATCCGTGGGGCGCCAGAGTCACTGGCGTACACGTATATGCGGCAAAGCTCCATGACCTCCGGTTTCGGCAAATGGAAGGCGGCCTGCCGGAACACTACCGCAACGAACAGGAACTCGAACATCAGCGCGATGTGCATGACGACCTCATCACCCGCGGTCTCGGTGTGATCACCGACTCCTATCTCGATCAGGTGGCGCGGGCCTGTGAACAAAGCGGCGTCTCATACGCCAGGCGCTCGCTGGAGGGAAAAAACTACCGTGCGCTAATCGATGAAGCCGACCGGGGCGACTATGACCTCATGATGATGGGCGCGCTCGGACTCGGCGCCGCGGCGCCCAATCGGCCTGCCCGGCCCGGTACGGTGTGCCTGCGTACGGTTCGCCGCGCCCCCATCGATATCCTGGTCATAAAGGATCCGAACCGCACGCTTGCCGAGGGTCCCATCGTCGTCGGTGTCGATGGCTCATCATTCGCCTGGGGTGGCCTCCTGACGGCCCTGGCTCTGGCCAGGCACTGGCAAGTACCGGTTCAGGCCATTGCCGCCTTCGACCCGTACTTTCACACCGTCGCCTTCAACCGAATCGCCGGCGTGCTCTCCGAAGAAGCCGGCAAGGTATTTCGCCTCGAAGAGCAGGAACGGCTGCACGAAGAACTCATCGACGGGGGGCTTGCCAGAATCTACGACGGCCACTTGAGTGTTGCCAAGTCCATTGCGCAAACCCATGGTCTGGCTATCGAAACCCGGCTGCTCGCCGGAAAACCCTCCCATGCCATCCAAAAACACATCGAGGAAGTAAATGCCTCTCTGCTCATCATCGGTAGGATCGGCATCCACGCCGACGCGGAACTCGACATCGGTGGCACCGCTGAAAACCTCCTCCATGACGCAAACTGCGCCGTCTTGTTCAGTCGGCGCCAATTCCAACCGGAGATCGATCGCGTAACCGAAATCACGACCACCTGGACGCCCGAAGCCGAGGCCCGCATGGAGCGCGTACCCGGTTTCGTTCGCGACATGGCGCGTCGGGCCATACTGCGCTATGGGCATGAACGGGGGCATACGGTAATTACCGAGCGCCTGGTGGAAGAAGCCACCGCCACCATGATGTCGGGCCATCGTCGTGCGCCCGGGGATACCGGTACACGACAGGACGATTCGGATGCCGAACCAATGCAAACCCACCCCAGGCACCGGCACGAACCTCCACCCGAAACCGTCGGATCACCCTCTCATCCCCGATGCATCGAGCAAAATCACCAGGAAACTCCCGTGGACCCTTCGGACCCCTGCCATGCCCAATTCACACTCCCCTGGTCCGATGAAGCCGCTCGGTTACTGCAAACCATCGGAAAGCCCTCCCTCCGCGCCAAGTTGACCCGACTCGCGGAAGAAAAGGCCCGAAAAGAAAAGGACCCCCGTGTCCAACAGCAGCACCTGCTGGCATTCTTCGGCCCCCGCCAGAGCGCGGAAGCCCCCCATGATCGAAAAACCGACATGAAACCTCACTGGCAAGCCGCCGCACTCGCCCGCCTGATGCGGGTTCCCGAGGGCGCCATGCGGGATGCCTCACGAAGACGCATCGAACACCATACCCACGAGCGAAACCTCGCCGAGGTCGATCTCCCCGTGGTCGAACAGGTCCTTGCCGAAAGCCGTGAGGTAATGAACGACTCCATAGACCATCACCGCAACGAAGACGGCCCATTTCCCGAGGTCGGCCCCGAGGTCGGCCCCGAGACCAATCCCGAGACCAGCCCCCCCGAAACCGAGGAAACGGCAAACCATACCCCCCCCTGGACAGCCGACGCCCATGCCCGCTTACAGGCAATCCCGGAAGGTTTCGGTCGGGACGCGACGCGTCGGGCGATCTCCATCATCGCCCAGGGGAAGGGGCTCCACGAAATCGATTCGGATCTCGTGCAATCCGTGCTCGACACCCTGAAGGCCGCTGGCAGTAACGCAACCGAGACACTACCGTGGGATGAGAAGGCACGCACCCACATGATGCAAACACTCGCGCCGATTCGCGGCACGCACATCAAGGCAATCGTCCGTGGCATACTCATCCGGGACATCGAGACCCGTGCGCGCCAGGAGGGCCTTGGACGGGTTACACAATCCCTGGCGAAGCCTTGCCTCGAACCGACATGACAGGCCATCAATCAAAGCAAAATCGGTATTTTGTAAAACTTGATTCACTCATGAAGCCAAGCCGAAAATAAACAACCTCATCAACGAAAACGAGGCTCCATCTCGTGAACGCCGAACCGAAACAAATGGACATCAAGGTCTTCATCTCGACCAAAGAGGCGAAATGCGACGAATGCGGCCAGGATCTGGGCAGAAAAGCCTGGATAACCCTGGTCGGAAATGGTCGCTCGCAGTGTCTATCCTGTGCCGAACTCGACCACCTCGAATTCCTTATGGCCGGTGATGCCGCGCTCACCCGGCGCTCCCGCAAATACTCGCCCCTGGTTGCGGTAGTACTCAAATGGAGCCGCGCCCGCAAGCGTTACGAGCGCCAAGGTCTCCTGGTTACCACAGAGGCGTTGGACAAGGCCGAGCAGGAGTGCCTTGCCGACGAAGACGCAAGGACAAGGCGCAGGGAGCGGGAGGCGATACGACGCGTATTGCTGGATCGGAAGTACGTCAAGAGCTTCGCTGCCCGAGTCCGCGAGGTCTATCCGTCATGCCCTCCGAACACCGCCGTGGGCATCGCGGAGCACGCCTGCCTCAAATACAGTGGACGGGTTGGTCGAAGTGCCACCGCGAAGCAGTTGGATGAGGATGCCGTTCGGCTTGCCGTCACGGCCCACGTTCGGCACGCACACACCCGATATGACAGACTGCTCGCGGAAGGCCATGAGCGGCACGAGGCGCAACACGAAGTCGAGTCGGACGTCCACCGGAGGCTTCGAGAGTGGAGTCGACCCGCTCGCCAAGATTCGATCTCCGAAAGCTGACCGAGGCTGCCCGAGCTGCTCTTGTGCCTGTCGCCGAACCTTCGCCTTGAACTTATGGCCCGGGTTAATTTGTTTATTTCCTGCTCAGCCTCGCAAATGAGTACCGACATGTCCCCAAATGATTTTAGCGGTTTATCCTCTGTAGCAATTGACAGTTGATTCCAAAGCCCGGATGCAACCATGCACAACCCAAAACTAATCGACCTCTTCTGTGGCGCGGGTGGCAGTAGTTGGGGTGCGTACTCGGCTGGCGCGGAGATTGTCGCGGGTTTCGATCTGTGGGATACGGCGGGAAATGTCTACAAAGACAATCTGGGGAAAACCAAATTTATTCCCGGGCGCCTTGAAGATCATGATGTGGCGCAACTATATCGAAAACTGGGACCGGTCGATCTGCTGCTTGCATCTCCCGAATGCACCAATCACAGCCCCGCCAAGGGTAATCTGCCTCGTTGCGAAAGGAGCCGTGAAACGGCCTTTCAGGTAACTCGATTTGCAAAGGTATTCGATCCACAGTGGATTATCATCGAGAATGTCATCGGCATGATCCGATGGCCGCGCCACCAGGAATTCATTCGGTCATTACTCGAACTCGGATATTACTTTCGGGAGGAAAGACTCAATGCCGCGGATTTTGGTGTTGCCCAAAGCAGACGTCGCCTTTTCCTGCTTTTCAACCGGGGAAAAAGCCCTCACGAAATCAAGCCGAATGGAAAACAACATATCCCCGTCAGTTCCTTCCTCAGGAGGGACGATGCATACCAATATTCGCCCTTGCGAACTACGCGGAGGGCCAAAGCTACCATCGAACGCGCGGACAGAGCGATTAATGCATTGGGAGATAAGCAGGATTTTCTTATCGTCTACTATGGCTCCGACAAAGCCGGTGGCTGGCAGGGAATCGATAAACCCCTGCGCACCATTACCACCCTGGATCGTTTTGCGCTGGTGAGAACATCTTCCCAGGGCCACCGAATGCGCATGCTCCAGCCTGAAGAACTCAAACTGGCAATGAGCTGGCCCGAGAGCTTTCGCATCCAACATGGGACTCGCCGTGACCGGATTAGGAGGATCGGAAATGCCGTATGTCCGAAGGTAATGCAGTCGGTGGTCAGCCAACTGGTCTCGTAATCCAAACAGGGCACCCATAAGACGATGACGCCAATACAAAATGGTTCGGCCAAAATGCGCCCCAGGGCGCGCATTATCAACCTAATCGGTAATGAACTGATCAGCGATGAGCCCGTCGCCATCGTGGAACTCGTCAAAAATGCCTACGATGCCGACGCCACCGAGGTCGAAATGCGTTTCGAGGGCAGGGATTCCACGCAGCCGGAACGTATTGTTGTCCGGGATGATGGTATCGGCATGGATCTGGATACGGTCCTTGGGGCATGGTTCGAACCGGGAACCATTTCCAAGCAAAGCGGTCAACGATCACCGGGCGGTCGCCCCTGGCTGGGCGCGAAGGGCATCGGACGCTTTGCCGCCGCTCGCCTTTCAGAAACCCTGTTTATGGAAAGCAAACACCAGGAAAGCGGTCACTCTGTTTTCGTTATGCTGAACTGGGGAGAATTCGACGATGAAAGCTATTTGGACGATATCGAGATCGATTACAAAGTGTTGCCGAGAAGCGGCATTCCACATGGAACTACCCTAACACTGGAAAAACTGCGGAAAATCAGATGGAGAGAGGAAGATTTCGAGCGACTTCAGGTACGGCTCGCGCGCCTTGCATCACCTTTCCGCGAGATATCGGATTTCAAAATCAAGCTTGAGATCCCCGGATTCGCGCAGTTCTCCGGTGAAGTCGAACCACCCCAACCGGTTCTGCGACCCAAATACAAGCTTCAGGGAAAACTGGACAAATCCGGTGCTTTTAGCGGTGAGATCCATATGAATGGAAATGTGACAGTAAGCTTCGATTCACGAAGAGTAGGGAGAACAGATGAACAGCCACTATGTGGGCCTTTTGAGGTAGAGGTCAGGGCGTGGGATCGCGATAAGGAAGGATTGGAACCTATTGTAAAAAGTCTCGGAATGGGTATCTCCGAGATTCGAAGGACATTGAACAATTTCTGTGGCGTAAGCGTTTACCGCGATGGCTTCCGGATACATCCCTATGGAGAACAAGGCAATGACTGGCTGAATCTCGATAACCGCAGCCGGCAAAACCCCGCAAGGAACTTGGCAAACAACCAGATCATCGCGGCCATTCGAATCTCACGCGAGGACAATCCCAGTCTCCAGGATCGAAGCACCCGCGAAGGCATGATCATCAACGATGAACATCGAGCCCTGGAGACATGGTTCAAAAATGTCCTGTCCCTCCTGGAAGAAGAGCGCTATCGGGCTCGTCCCAGACGTCAGAAGGAAGAACGTACCGATTTACTGTTCGAGCAGTTGGATATCAGCGCCACGACTCGAAGGGTCAACGAAGAACTCGGCCCCAAACATCATGTCTCCGCCCTAGTTGCCGATGCCGAAAGACAGGTTCTTGCCGGAATCAAACAGATCCAGGAAACCTTTTCCCGCCTCCTGGTATCCGCTGGTTTGGGTCAGATGGTCGATCTTGTCATTCACGAGATCGGCGCCCCGCTTGGCAAGACAAACATGGAGATTGCGCTCATTGAGCGTGACATGGAAAAGTGGTGTTCTGAAACAGAACGCAGCCATTTCAAGGAAAGCATCGAAAAGATAAAGAGTTGGCAGGAACAGCTCTATAACCTTCGCGGTCGTCTGTATCCCCAAACACCCGCGAAACGAGGCCGGGCTACGAATTTCTCCGTCCATGAGGCAATCGAGGACAATTTCCGATTACATGAGGCACTACTCAAAAAACAGCATATCCAACAGCATATTGAGGGAACTAATGAACTGCTACCGGTTAACATGTCCCGTGCCATCCTGGATCAGATAATGGCCAATCTAATCGACAACAGCATTTACTGGCTCATGGATGAAAAGGGGGTGGGAAACGGAGGCCAAATCCGTGCACAGCTTAAGCCTCTGGAACACGGCTTCCGCATCCTGATCGCCGATGACGGACCGGGTGTGCCGGAAGAAGATCAGTCACGCATCTTCGAGCCCTACTTCAGCACCAAAAGAGGCGGGGCGGGTATGGGATTGGGGCTGTATATCTCCCGTCTGGTTATCGAACCCTATGGGAAGGTACTGTATCGCAATGATTTCGAAGAAATGCCGGGCGCATGCTTCGAAGCCAGGTTCGAAAGGAATGTGGGACGATGATCCGTGTGGCTTCTCTTCTTGGTCTTCTTATAGAGGATGATCGAAATTTCCTCGGGCAAATGCTTCAACTTTTACCCAGAACCATATCCAATTTCGACATTCACTGGGATTCCTCAGATGAATTCGATAATGCCATAGAGAGAATCATGAGATATCGGTATGACATCATTGTTACCGATGTCTATGCGAATGCCGTACACAAAGGCAAAACACCCGGAGATAACAAAGCCAATGACATAGTTGCCGCCATACGCAAGACCCGCATGTGCCCCATTTTTGTCTATTCGTCCGGTAGCTGCCCTGATTCCATAGAAAAAGAACAGGGACCGTTTCTCATATACGCGGATAAAGCGCATCCAAAGTTTGCGAAAACGCTGTCCGATGAATTACACAACCTAATAAAAACCGGTATCCCAGGCATCGCGCGTCGCCTCCATGACGAACTCGATGCCGTCTCGGGACCGTCATTTCTTTGGTCCTTTTTGCAGGATCACTGGAATAAACTACAAAAAGCCGGTTTCACCTCTCCCGATACACTGGAACGACTGATACGAAAACGCGCATCGGTACAGCTCGGCAGGCTCGATCCACAACAAACCGGCGCAAAGGAAATCGATTTCGTCAGCGCTTCGGAATATTACCTGATGCCACCGGTTGCCGATGGTCTTAGGCTGGGAACCATTTTGCGAGAATCCCAAACAAACAATTTCTTTGTCGTTTTGACTCCCCATTGCCACCTCACGATTCAACCGGGGAAATCATGCCCGCGTGCGGATCATGTATTGCTCATTCCTGCTATTCCTTTTGACGTGGTGGCGAGAGAAAATCCGGACCTTGATCCAAGGGAAGGAAAAGGAAGCAAACGAAACGAGAAACTTCGGAAGGCTATTCAATCACCCGCCCAAATCGGAAAAGCACCGCAGGGCCGATACTGGTTCCTGCCGGGATTTCTCGACATACCAAGTTCGTACTGTGACTTCACGCAAACACGAAGCGTTCCTTACGAAACCGCCGGTTCAGACTACGAGTCACTGGCAACCCTGGATACCCCCTTTGCCGAAGCTCTCCAGTCGTGCTTCATATCGTTCTACGGATCGGTTGGTTTGCCAAGCCTTCGACCCGATGATTTCGAATACCTTATCGACCCGAACCAATCCAATCAGCCGCCTCGATAACTGCCCAAATGGCTGATGTTCTCACACCAGGGCAACGCAAACACTGCATGTCCTCCATCCGAGGCAAGGACACCAAACCGGAGATGATCGTGCGGCGGATAGTCCATGCCATGGGATATCGATACCGCTTGCATTACAAAGGGCTACCGGGAAAACCGGACCTGGTTTTTCCCGGGCGAACGCAAGGTGATATTTGTCCACGGATGTTTCTGGCACATGCACGATTGCGATTACGGGCGAGTCAAACCGAGCACGAACGAAGAGTTCTGGGAGACAAAGCGGCGTGGCACCGAGGAACGGGATGAAAACAACCAAAATCTTTTGCAACAACTCGGGTGGGAAGTTCTCGTTATTTGGGAATGCCAGACGAAAAAGGGAAAGGAAACACTACCCGGATATTTGGCCACTTTTCTGGAGAAAGGCCTTCGTGGCAGGAGCGATAAACTGAAGCTTCCCCATTTTCGAGAAAATATGCACTAAACCCGAACGATCTCCTCGTTCGGCTATGAGTGTATAGAGACGAAATCATAGATGAAGTCTGGAAGAACCGGGATTCCTATATCTTTTCCGCTGGAGATGAAACCGAAGCCGATAAAGTAAAGGCGATTCCTGGAGAAAAGGTTTTCAAAGAAAACAGAACTTCAGGAGGTTGAAAAGATGAATCAGTTGCAAGTATCGAAATTCGATACCTACGAGGAAGAGGCGGCCTTTTGGGACAACATCGATACCGCCGATTTTATGCTGTGAAGATGAAAAATGGTTTCGCTTCGAGGCAGCCGAATAAACGCGCGCTCAAGATTCCGGTATTGCCCGAGATCGCGACGGGATCATTACATTCACCATGTCCCCCGATAATACCCGTATCCGTAGAGCAAAACGTTTCTTTCTGAAACCAATCGGGAAATCCTGGCGACCACAACCGTACGTCACTTGTGGAGGGATTGGGTTTCGTCGTGGTACGGCAACGCCATAGTCATATCGCCCTTCGGTGAAGCGCTTCCGGCTGTTGTATTCCAAACGCTTTGTCAGAGGCAGAAACGGGAGCACTCATCCATCGTCGAAGGAAATTAGCGTATCCAACACCATGGCTCCACCGCTCCATCTACTCGCCATCAATACCACCCGCCGTTGCAACCTGCATTGTGCCCATTGCTACCTCGATGCCGGCGCACGGCAGGACGGGGCGCCCCATGAACTTACCGCCCGTGAAATAACGGATGTGCTCGCGGAGATCGCCACCCGCGGTACGGAAACCATGGTGGTATTGACGGGCGGGGAACCGCTGCTGCGTCCCGACATGGAAGATATCGTTGCGGCAGGTAGCAGGCTAGGGCTCGCCATGGTCATGGGAACCAACGGCACATTGCTGACCAGCGAGCGCATTGCCTCGCTCGAGCAGGCGGGGCTCCTCGGCGTCGGCATCAGTGTCGACTCCCTCGACCCGCAATACCACGACAGGTTTCGGGGGGTTCCGGGGAGTTGGGAACGGGCCATGCTGGGCATCGAGGCCTGTCGCCGGGGGGGGCTGTCGTTCCAGATACATTTCTCCATCACCAACGATAACGCACAAGAGCTGCTACCGATCATCGAGTTCTCCCGCGCGGTGGGTGCCCGGGTACTCAATGTATTTTTCCTGATCTGTACCGGGCGCGGCGAATCCATGACCGACATCCCGGCGGAGCGTTACGAAGCGGTATTGCAAAACCTGGTCGCCGCCCAGGCCCGATACACGGATCTCATCATCCGCTCGCGCTGCGCCCCTCACTTCAAACGGGTCGCCCATGAGATCGATCCCGATGCCAGAGCCAGAGTCAACCGGATCAGCGGCACGGAAGGAGATGGCTGTATTGCCGGAACCCACTACTGCCGAATCACACCGGAGGGCGCGGTAACCGCGTGCCCCTATCTGTCCCAGGAGGTGGGCAACGTCCGCGAAAAGGCATTCCTGGAAATCTGGGACGGCGCGGAAATATTCCAGCGCCTTCGCTTTCCCGAGCTCCAGGGTAAATGTGGCCAATGCGACTACCGGCTGCTATGTGGCGGTTGCCGCGCACGCCCCGTGGCGCTGGGTGATGGATTGATGGATACCGATCCGCTGTGCGTCTATGTCCCTCGAGAAGGAGCACCGCTTATCGAGCCTTTGACCGATCAGGAGAACGCAAACGTCGTATGGAGTAACGAGGCCAAACATCGATTGGCACGGGTTCCGGGCTTCGTGCGTCGCCTCGTGAAAAAACGCGCCGAGGCGTTCGTCGCCGAACAGGGCGAAACCATCGTTCGATCGGAACACCTCGCCGTTCTCATGGCAAGGCGTTTCGGGGCAAAAGGTGGATAGCTGTTTCGCTTCTGTTACTGTTTCACTTCGTTATGGGCAGCGCCCGATGCCATGCCGAGTTACCGGCTATTTTCGCAAGAACACGCCAGCGAAGTTCGTGATCGAACCGACAAAGCATGAGCCGACATCGATAAAGCAAGATTACTGTTTTGTAAAATGGCGACTCATTCGTGAAGCCGAGCGGGAAGCAAAAAAATCAGTAAAGCAGAATCGATGCCTTGCAAAACCCGACCCATTCGCCAAGATCATCGGGAAATAGACAAATCGAAGAAATGGCCGAATAGCAGACAAAAGACAACGGACAACAAACCCATGACGCTCATCCATGAAAACCCATCACAGGCATCGCCAATGCCACGGATCACGCCCATCCCGAGCTTTGGCGACAACTACATCTGGCAGATCCGGGAATCCGACAGCAGGCTCGCCGCCTTCGTCGACCCCGGCGACGCCACCCCCGTGCTCTCTGCCCTGGAGCACCAGGGCATCACCCCGGCGGCAATCCTGGTCACCCATCACCATGGCGATCATGTGGGAGGCATCGGGAAGATAAAGGCACACTACCCCGATATTCCCATATTCGGGCCCGCCAGGGAGGCGATCCCGGGCGTCACGCACCCCGTAGGGGAAAGCGAAACCATCCACATCCCCGGCACCCGGCTATCCTTCCAGGTCCTCGACGTCCCGGGGCACACCAGGGGGCATGTGGCCTATTACGGACACGGCGCGCTATTTTGCGGCGACACCGTGTTTTCCGTGGGTTGCGGCAGACTATTCGAGGGAACCCCCACGGAGATGCACGGCTCCTTGCAAAAGATCGCGGCATTGCCACCGGAAACCCTCCTCTATTGCGCGCACGAATACACCCTGGACAACATCCGATTCGCCAAACGGGTCGAGCCGGGAAACCCCGATCTGGCAAGACGCGAACGGGAGGCGTTCGCGCGTGTCGATGAAGACCTGCCCACCGTGCCATCCACGCTGGCCGAGGAACTCGCCACCAATCCATTCCTGCGCTGCGCCGCACCGCAAGTGATCCGCGCCGCCGAACATCATGCAGCCCGAAAATCCATGAACCCGGTAGAGGTATTCGCAACGATTCGCCGTTGGAAAGATACGTTCGGATAAAGGGGATATCCAAACAATCGAAAATCGGTCGAGAGCATGTTGGCGCTTCGCACCAAGGCCGAAAGGGACTGGGCCCTGGTACACGCACCGACTTGGCGGAGTGTTTGTTTTTCCGATACCTTGAAAAAAGCCCCGGAAGGGGAATTTTCCCGGGGCGTGTGGTCCAAAGAATCAAAGAGGGATGGTCCTTACTTAGAACCGATAACGAGCCTGCAGCATGACAGCGTGACTGTCCTGGCCAGACTTGAATCGTCCATCGTAATTCGCGCCGACCAACCATGAGCCAACATCGTAGGTGAGGCTAAGTCCGATATTCGCGGCGAGTTCCTCGTTCTCCATCCCTTTGGCGATGGTAGTGCCGCCAATCAGGGAAGAGGCCTCTTCGCCCGCGAAGTCATAGCTGATACCCAGATACGCCGATGGAATGATATAGACATAATGTTTTGACCTGCCCAAACTCAAGGTGCGAGGGTTATGTTAAG
>CAZSVE010000087.1:0-12535 GCA_964610175.1 uncultured Thiotrichales bacterium | reverse complement strand
CGGCTCACCCTCTCCAACACCCCTTCAGGCTCATCTCTCAATTGGAAAGGACTTATCAACCCTCTTCCAAAGACACATAATCCTGAAGAAGTAGCATGATTCCAACGTAAAATAAGCCTGAAAGCGGTCCGAGATCTGGAATCATCAGGAGATGATCGTGATACTTTCCAACAACCGGAGAGACACCGACCAAGGATCTCCGCACCGAAGGATCGTCTTGATCGATATTTCCATTTTTTTTGACAAGACAGGAATTCCCCATGAAAAATCTCTTTATTACCGGCGTCAGCTCCGGCCTTGGCTATGCACTAGCCAAGCTTTATCTGGATCACGACTGGCGGGTATTCGGCATCAGCCGCCGTGCGCCGGACGATGCAATGATGGCCCATCCAAGCTTTTGGTTCCGGCGTTTCGATCTGCGCCAACATGGGAATGCGAATTCGATGATAAAGGAATTACTGAATGGGATCGAAGGGCTGGATGTCGCAATACTGAACGCCGGGGTGTTCGGTGAAATCGGTGATCTCGCGAACATTTCGCTCCCCGAACTAAAGGACATAATGGATACCAATGTATGGGCCAACAAGACCATCATCGATCATCTATACATCAATGACCGGACAATAGGACAGATCGTGACCATCTCATCCGGTGCGTCCATCAATGGAAACCGCGGCTGGGCCGGTTATGCGGTATCCAAGGCTGCCTTGAATATGTTGACCAAACTATACGCACGGGAACACCCGGACACGCACTTCTGCGCCCTGGCCCCCGGTATCATCGACACACCCATGGCGAAGCATATCTGTCGACAACTATCGGATGATGAACGATTCCCCGCAGTGAAGGGATTTTGCGCCAAACGGGAAGGCGGAGAACTATGGACCCCAGGCCAAGCGGCGCAGGTGGTCATGGATACCATCGAGCGACTACCAAAACTGATCGCGAGCGGCGCATTCGCCGACGTGCGCGAGCTGAGCGCGGCGATGGAATGAAAGATACTGCTTGCCAATCCCCCGCTATTTCGATGGAGACTGCCGCGATGCCGTGTGCCGACCGAGGGCTTCATCGGCTTCAATGGCACTGTTTTTTGCTGTGGAGACGGGGCATCACCGCCTTCGATCTTGATCTTCATTACTCAATCCGAAGCACCTTTATACAGCCATAAGCGAAATTATAATGAGCGCAAAAAATCTTCTATGATGGAGGCAATTTCACAAAGAGAAAATCAGCATGACATGCTATTTTTCCAAAGAGAACCGCGCAAATACAATCAATGGCGTCTTGTTCGCGGCATTTTTTGCCATAGTGGCCATTTACATCCGCAAGGAATTTCAAATTCTTCCAGGATTTGCGGATAAGTCCTTTGATCATCGCCATTCTCCTCGGCATGATTTATAGCAACGTCATAAAAAGCGGCGTTCCGAAATGGGCACCGGGGATCACCTTTTCGGCCAAACTGATTCCGAGGGCGCCATTATTCTTTATGGCTTTCGGATCATCTTCCAACGGATGGTCGCCGTGGACGCTCCAGACCTGATAGTGGACCTGATCATAGTGGTATCGACGTTTTCGATTGGCTCCATCGTAGCCATTAAATTACTGAAACTGGACACAGAGACCACCTTCCTAACCGCATCGGGGGCCTCCATTTGTGGTGCCGCGGCAGTGCTCGCCACCGAACCGGTCGTGGGTGAAACCGATCTGCGCGGCATCGGTCATGCTCGTTTGGTTATTGGTAGGCGGTTATTTCATTACCATGGGAATTATTTCCGTCATGGGAGGTAGCGGACGTGCCCTTGGAACTTGATCGCGTAATTACCGTGTATAGCCTCGTATCCGAGCGGAGGCGTATCGACAACAGGCAAGATTGAACGATATGTTTCCCGCTGCGAAGCCCATCGCCACCCCGAAAGACCGATTCCCCCCTCATTAGCCGTCCCGATATAGTAGAATTCGCGGCCAACTCGGCCTTACGGACCTCACCCAACCATCCACGGGCACGGCAATATTCCCTGCTCTCACAAGAAACACGCATCCATGTTCGATTCGTTACGCGAAGACATTCAATGCATCCGTGATCGCGACCCGGCGGCACGGGGAGGCTTCGAGATACTGACCACCTACCCCGGCATCCACGCCCTGGGATTGCATCGTATCAGTCACGGTCTGTGGCGACGGAATCTCAAATGGCTGGCCAAGGTAATCGCTGCGTTCTCCCGCTGGCTCACCGGGATAGAGATCCATCCCAATGTAATCATCGGGCAGCGATTCTTTATCGATCATGGAATGGGCGTCGTCATCGGTGAAACCGCCGAGATTGGCGATGACTGTACCCTATATCAGGGCGTTACCCTCGGCGGGACCAGCTGGAGCAAGGGGAAAAGGCATCCTACCCTGGGAAACGGCGTGGTGGTGGGCGCGGGTGCCAAGGTCCTCGGGCCGATCACCGTGGGAGAAGACGCCCGTGTCGGTTCCAACGCCGTTGTGGTCAAGGACGTCCCACCCGGAACCACGGTGATCGGCATTCCTGGCCACGTGATCCAGGGCCGCGCTCCCGAAGAGCAGCACCGGGCCATCGTCGAGAAGATAGAATTCGATTCCTACGGCCTGCCAAAAGATGTGCCCGATCCGGTTACCAATGCAATCAACCGCATGTTGGATCATATTCACGCCATGGATGAAAAGGTGGACGCCATCGGGAGCGCCGTCACGAACCTGGGTGGCAATATCGAGGACGTGGATCTCCCCGATCTGGAGCATTGCGAGGTGGAGCCGGATTATCCGGAACGCAATTGAATTCGGCGAGGGTCCACAGACTCGTAAAAACCCTCACAGACCATGATGTCACGGTGCCTATGGTACCGTGGCCCCACCTGCCGCAGCCCCGCCATCGGTTCCGGAACACCGACTCATCATCTCGGCACCATCAGGACAAGCTCATCGATGTCGCATCCCACATGCCTTGCGATTACCGGACACTTGACGACGAACAGGGAATAGACATTCTCCCTTTCAGGCGCGCCGATCCCCTCGAAATTCCCCTGCCCCTTCAAAAGAACCAAATCGACGGAATGGTATTTCTCCTTGAATGCATCACTGCTGGTCGAAAGCACTACCCCGGGAGAATCATCGCCGCTATCCATGACCTCCACACACCCATGGAGAAAGATGCCATCGAGATCTTCCCTGGTGGCATCATTCAGCACGGGGCCACCTCGAACCGATAAATACACCCTTTTATCGGCCAAAAAACGGTTGATGAAATAACAATCGAAAATGATCTCTCCACAATTGTCCGCCACATAAAGGATGGAATCTGCCTTTGCGATGGCATCCATCAGTACCGTGGGCTCGATATCACCCTTGAAATCCGACGAAGATTTGGCGCGAAAGAATCCGGCAAGATCGAGTTGATCGGGGTGGAATGCCCCAAAATCGATGATATTGGCGATGGCAATGACTTTGAGCGCAGCCAGAAACGCATTCTCGGAACGGTCGATCTCGGCCTCCAACACGGAAAGAAGCCTCTTCGCCTTTTCGTTATATTCTTCCTTGATATCCCCGTAAGGGTCGCGATGATCGGCGAGGCGACGCACAATGGCCTGCATCTCCTTGCCCATAACGATAGGAAGCCATTCCTCCCCAACAGCACCGATCTTCTCGAGCGCCTCCTGGAGTATTTCCCAGTGCACCGCCTCGTCATCCGTGGCCATCTTGCCTGCCTCCACCGCCTGTTTTAGAAGGCAGGGATAACACTCCACGCGATTCCTCATTCGGGGATACTCCCTGGCGAAGCTTCGCTTCGAGCCGATGAAGCGTGATTCGGCATATCAATCAAAGCAACATCATCGTTTTGTAAAACTCGACTCATTTGCGAAACTGAGCGGGAAATCGACAAACCGAACCTCACCGCCTTATCGATCATCACCGTTTTATGGATAGTTGCCCGATCGCTTGCGCCACGCCGAATATCGGAGGAAAGCCCTTTCGTGCCTCCCGTGTCTCGGTTTTTTTCGCAGGACTCGGATCTTTCACGAAATCCGGCTTGTTCGCAGGATCCGCTTTCTTCTCGGGTTCCGGTTTCCGAGTAATCGTCTTGGCGCTTTTCGGACGACTTACACCCTTGTGCGCGGCACTGGTTTTCGTTTCCTTTTCTGCCACCAAATCGGCAAGTTCGCCTCGCAGCTTCTCTATCTCGACCCTGAACTCCTCCCCCCGTGTCCTCTGTTCCCTCGAGGCCGCAACCTCTATCTGCAACGCCCGATTCTCCGTTCTCAGTTTCTCCACGGCGTCCTTGGCCTGCTTGAGATCCTCATACCACCTTTCGCCATGGGACCTCATGCTCTTGTGCGCCTTGCGTTCCGCGTCCAACGCCTCCATGCCGTCGCTCGCTTTCCCATGGGCACTTGCGATCTCGGCATCCAGCCTATCGACCTCCTCCATGAGCTCGATCTGCTCTTGTTCCAGCACCTTCCGCTTCGATTCCTCTATCTCCCAATCCGTATAGAAGATGGCATTGTCCCCTCCCAGGTTTTCGTCCCTCCAATCCGCAAGATGAAAGGCAATGGCATGTGGGCTACCACCACCGAGCTTCGAACGTATCTTCATGATGGAAGGGATCTTCTCTTGTTGCGCCAGCGCTTCGGCGGCTTGCCATATCTCTTTTTTGGTAACACCCGTGGACATTTTCATCTCCTTAGCATTCAAGGTTGGTAGAGAAACGTATCTTTCTATGACCCGGCGGCTATTTTATGCATTATCCCCAGGATTCCGAAATCTCTCATTGCATAGATGGGCAAAGGGGCACAGTAACGTGCCCGCCTTCCCGCTACTCCCCCAGCTCACCAACCGCCCACATAGGTAATATCCATGCCGGCGGAAAAGGTCTTCATGACCCGCCCGCCGAATACATAACCCAG
The DNA here is from genome assembly GCA_964610175.1 of uncultured Thiotrichales bacterium. Classification (GTDB taxonomy): domain Bacteria; phylum Pseudomonadota; class Gammaproteobacteria; order HK1; family HK1; genus CAZSVE01. The sequence goes on along the minus strand of CAZSVE010000087.1, from coordinate 7,613 downwards.
CGATGGCCTCAATTGAACCCTTTTATTCATGGTCCAGCTCACGCTGGCATTGGCCGAATAATAGTGATTGAACTCGACATCGGGCTCCCCATCGTTCCTCTCGGTATTCAGCGTCACATAGAATGTCCCCAGAGAACGATCCGTAAGCGGTTTATTGATGCCCAACAACCACGATATCCCGTACTTCGGCAGGACATCCCCGGGTGCCTTCTCTTTCAGCTTCTTATAAAAACCACCTCTCGCCATCCATTGCCCGAAATCCGTTCTCCCGTATGCCAAAGCGCTCGCGCCGAGGTCGAACGCCGCATATTCATCGTCATGGGACAGGGTCGAACCCAACACAACCCCCATATCATCCAGGGCATCCAGGTCGAAATCCCAGCTCACGAACAGGTAGGCATTCCTGTTCGATGCCTTCACCTCCGAGAATCCCGAAGCCGAATAGGTCGTATCGGAATAACTCACCCCGCCGCCGACCTCGGTGTCGTCTCCGATGCCGTAGCTGACATCCAGATTATGGGCATCACCCCGAGATTTCACGGTGAATCCATTGGTGGCATTGCGCCCCTGGGAGACGCGATACCCATAGGTCACGAAGAGCTGATTGGGCCTTGCGATGGTGACCAGGGTAATGATATCGGCCTGTTCCACCGTGAAGTGCGTGTCGATGAGATCGCTCGTGGCGCCGGAAAGATACAACGAGGAGCGCTTCTTGTCATTAACGGGTGTATCGATGGCCATGACGTACCAGGCCGGGTATCGCGCATCGATGCCTTCCGCGATGAGAGCATCATAGGGGACGCGGATATTACCGCGGCTCGGATCGGCCAGGAATGCCACCTGGTCCCGAAATCCCTTCAACACCACGAAGTGTGGAAACGGGCTATTCAACCCGGTGAGCAGGATCACCGGCTGCGAGAGCCTGGGCAGGATCTCCGGCGCGATCTTTCGCCACTCGGCCCTGCGGCCCAGCTTCCCGGCGGCCTGTTGCAGATCCAACAAGGAAAACCCCTCCTCATCGCCCTCCTCGGATGCCTCTCGGGTGACGATGACCTCCAGCTCCGAGACCGACGGGCCCTCGATGGTACCATTGATCAGGGTCGACAACGCCGCCGGGCCGCAGGAATAGTCATGGGATTGCCTGCTGACATCCGCAAACAGCAGGTCCTCGACATCGGCAAGCACCGGAAGGCTATAGAGCAACAACAGGACTGGGAAAAAGGAGTATTTCGATGACACGTCGTGATAAAAGTATTTCCAATTACGGTAGGATGGGCAAAGGAGCGCAGCACCGTGCCCATCATGGATAGGAGACAACGCATCATGATGGGCACGGCGTTTCGTAACGAATTGGGCGCCTTTGCCCATCCTACACAATTGAAAAGGGCCGTTCGACTACGAAATCGAACGGCCCTGGGTGCTGAGAACAAGTTAGCGGTTCGCGCATCGATCCCCTCAGGATCTTTATTTTTTTCGATACCTAACGTACTTGAACCAATAAATACCCTGGTTATTCGGGTTACCTGGACTCAGTGCCTGGTGCTTACCCTATCTCCCGTGTCTGCCGCCGGATCCACCACCCGGACCACCGGGTCCGGCACCTTTTCCACCAGGCCCGACACCGTTTCTACCGGGTCTGCCACTTTTTCCACCAGGTCCGCTACCCTTTCCACCGAGCCCGCTACCTTTTCCACCGGGTACGCCATCAGGTCCACCGCCACGGGGACCATTGCTACCGCCACCGGGACCGCCACCACGGGGACCGAGTCCATGGGTACTACTACCTCGCTCTCCGAACACCTGTCTCAATTCGGTGTCGGAAACCTGCATGGTCTCGATACCCTGGAACGCAGCCAGATCCGCGCCCTCGGTGACAGGGGCCTTGTCGGCGGCAAGCGTGGCAAAGGGCATACCGATTATTACCGCAAACGCAGCGGCTTTAGCACTATATTTCATGGTCTATCTCCAGTGTAGTTTTCGATTGGCCAGAAACAGGTCACATAAAGTCGTGACGAATTCCCATTGAATTCGGGGGACCCTCACTAGGCGCGGTTTCCATCCGCCAAGAAATCACTCTCCTGAAATACCCGCCCCCCGTGTAGTTTTGATAACCAGGAGGGTACCTTACCAAAGCACGATGCGCAAACCACTATGACACCATCACGGAACACCAATCACTTTCCATGACCATTCTCCATCGAGCGCGGTAGGCACGGTAGGATGGGCAAAATTGCTGCGCGCCGTGCCCATCGTGATGCATTACCTTTCATCTTTTATCCATGATGGGCACGGCGCTTCGTAACGAATCAGGCGCCTTTGCCCATCCTACACAACTACGGGCTACCGCCGAACGCGGGCGGTAATGCGCCAATCCCGGCCAACGGCGCGGAGTTCGGCGATCTTCAACTGGTACCGTTGACTCATGCGCCCGATCTCGGGAAGCTCGAACAGGGCGCGGGCGCCACTGCCCATGATGGTCGGCGCCACATAGACGATCAGTTCATCCAGGAGACCGGCGCGCAGCATGGCCCCAGCTAAGCGCGCACCGCTTTCCAATAACACCTCGTTGATCTCTTCCGCGGCGAGATATTCCATGACGCGGAAGAGATCGACGAAATCCCGCCCGCCTGGCAGCGCGACCACCTTGGCACCGGTTCGTCGCATGATCTCGGCCCGGCGCTCGGAATGGTGCCCCAAGGCGGCGATCAGGGTGATGGGGGCGATGGAGGATTGCAGAATGGTGGCCTGTGGCGGCGTTGCCAGTCCCGGGTCCAAGACCACGCGGATCGGCTGCCGGAGCGGCCTACGTGCCGTTGCCGCGCCAAATTGTTCGGGACGAACCGTCAGGGAGGGGTTGTCGGCAAGCACCGTTCCGATGCCGGTCATGACAGCGGAACTCCGTGCCCTCAAGCGCTGCACGTCGCGCCTCGCCGCGGGCCCCGTGATCCACTGGCTCTCCCCCGAAGACATAGCGGTGCGACCATCGAGGCTCATGGCCAGCTTGCAACGCACGAAGGGCCTGCCGCGTTCCATGCGCATGATAAACCCAGGATTGAGCAAGGCAGCTTCCGCGGCCAAAACACCGGTCTCCACCGCAACCCCGGCCCGAGAAAGTGCCGCGAATCCCTGGCCTGCCACGAGAGAATTGGGATCCGGCATGGCCCCGACGACGCGCGCCACGCCCGCCGCCACGAGGGCCTCGGTGCATGGCGCGGTGCGCCCGAAATGGCAGCAGGGTTCCAGAGTCACATAAGCGGTGGCAGAAAACGCCGACTCCCCGGCCTGGGCGAGGGCATTGCGCTCGGCATGGGGAGCACCGGCGTATTCGTGCCACCCCTCCCCGACAATATTTCCCTCCCGCACCAGCACGCAGCCCACACGAGGATTGGGGTCGGTGGTGTCGAGACCACGGCGCGCCAGCTGCAAGGCCCTTGCCATGAATCGGCGATCGACGACCGATTGGGCGGGATCGGGGATCGGCTGCTCCTCTCTATTTGTCGATTTCCCGCTCATCCTCGCAAATCAGTCAAGTTTTACAAAACGCCGATTTTCTCTACCCATGCCAAATCGTGCTTCATCGGATCGAGGTGAAGCCCCGCCGGATCATCGTTCCTGCTTCAAGTCGCGGATAACGGGCAACATGCCATCCCGCCACACGCTCTTGGTGATGGGACCGACGCGCTTGTAGCGAATAATGCCTTCGGCATCGATGATGAAGGTCTCCGGCGTACCATACACACCGAGGTCCAGGCCCATGCGCCCCTCCGGATCATAGACACTCGCCACATACGGGTCCCCCACCCGATCCAGCCATGCCACGGCACTGGCCCGATCATCCTTGTAATTGAGTCCGAAGACGGGAACCTCTCCGCTTTCGGCCAATGCCATGAGAAACCCATGCTCTCGCCGACAGGACACGCACCAGGTTGCCCAAACATTGAGCAGTGACACCTTTCCCAGGAAATCCGTGGAACGCAGAATCGCCTCCGGGTCTCGAACCCGGGGCAGTTCGAACGCAGGTAGCGGTTTGCCGATCAGCGGCGATGGGACCAGCCGCGGATCGCGCCCCAGTCCTGCCCACAGCAATGCGATGAGGGCAATGAAAACGGCGGGGACAAGAAGAGGAGTAAAGATATTCTTCATTTTGTCATTCATTACGCTAGTGAAGCCTCGCTTCGAGCCGATGAAGCATGATTTGGTATCGGTAGAGCAAAATCAGCGTTTTTTCGTAAAAAGGTGTTTTACAAAACCTGGCTCATCGCTCATTTGCGAAGATGATCGGGAAATCAACGGAACACGTCAGCGCTTCGCGCCAAGATTGAAGCGGGATGGGGCTTGATGTACACACCGGTTTTATCGGGATATGTTTTTCCGATACCCAACCCAACATGGCCGGAACCAAAGTCCTCCGGACAAAGAACAATGGGTGCCACTTCGACCGAGAAATTTTTGACAAAAAGCAAATTTTTTCATCGTTTTATTCGAGATTTCACGGGTAACGGACTGAAATAATCGCCTGATACACGATGATCGATCGCTTTCGATTGCCCCACGATTCACGCTATCGGTAGTCTGCATGGTTTCCATGGCTACGATCAATCTGTTTCCGTGAAACCGTTTCGCTGAAACACCTGGCGAAGCTTCGCTAATAGACTTGAACTGGATTGACTTACCTGGTGAAGTGATTGACTTACCTGGGAGTGCTTGATGTATATTCGAATATATACAAGAAGGAGAATCCCATGGAAGCATCAATCCTCGACCTTCGTTACAAAATGAAGGACGTTCTTTGCGCCGTCGATAGAAATGAAGTGGTAGCAATCACTTATCGGGGTAAAACCAAAGCAATCCTAAAGCCCGTCCCCGAGGAACGCAGCCGCATCGATCCCACCACGCACCCCTTCTTTGGCATGAATCACCCAACAGAGGGCGACACAAGCCTGGACGATCTCCGGAGAGAACGTTTTGATATTTGACACCGATATCCTTATTTGGGTTCAACGAGGAAACGCAAAGGCTGCCAACGTCATTCGAGACACTCCTGAATTAGCGATATCGATCTTCACATACATGGAGCTGCAACAATCCGCGAAAAACAGCAAGCATCTCAAGACCATAAGCTCATTCATCAACGCGATGAACTTCTCGATCCTGCCCTTAACCCCGAAGATTGGACATCGGGCGTCAATCTATATCGAAGAATACACATTAACCCACGCGGTAAGAGTGGGCGATGCAATTATCGCGGCGACGGCAGTCGAAAACGGCATGACCCTGTGCACGGGGAACACGAAACACTTCAAAGCGATCAAAGAACTCGACATCAAGACCTTCAGGCCATAGCAGGTTGGTAAAAAATGCGATTTTTCATCAAGCTATGGCGCTGCGTATCGCGGTTTCCAATGAGGGAATCGGGGAATCACTCTCAATCCCTTCGTTTCATCGCCTCAAAGCGAAGCCTCGTTAGGAAGTTCGGGGAACGAACTTCCTAACCATCTGTCCGATAGGGGCCGTCACCGCCAAATTCCCTCGCAGGCAGTTTTACAGTTCGTGCAATGCCCGCCATCGGTGAGATTCCAGGCCGTGATGGTGTACCGATCCCGCCCGATCAGACAGGTGCCACAATGATGGCAATACGTGCTTTGCCCCTCCGGATCATGGACATTCCCGGTGTAGGCATAGCGAACCCCATTGGCAAGCGCGATCTCCCGCGCGCGGCGTAGGGTGACAACCGGCGTGGGCGGTATATCGCGCATTCGGTAATCCGGATGAAAGGCGGTGAAATGCATGGGAACACCTGGCCCCAGGTTTTCCACCACCCAAGAGGTCATGGCGTCGATCTCCCGATTCCCGTCATTAAAACCCGGAACCAGCAGGGTGGTAAGTTCGAACCAGACCGACGTCTCATGTTTAAGATAACGAAGTGTATCCAGGACTACCTGAAGACGACCGCTACAAAGCCGCTTGTAAAATCCCTCCGTAAACCCCTTGAGATCCACATTGGCCGCGTCCATTTCGCCGAAAAATTCCTTACGCGCTCCGCCATGGATATAACCCGCGGTTACCGCTACGGAGAAAATACCGCGCCCCCGGCAGGCCTTCGCCGTATCCACGGCATACTCCATGAAGATTATCGGATCGTTATAGGTATAGGCGACACTTCTGCAATTCGAACGCTCCGCCATGTGCGAAATCTCAATCGGTGATGCACGGGCCATGAGACGATCCATCTGGCGGGCCTTGCTCATGTGCCAGTTTTGACAAAACTTACAGGTGAGATTGCAACCCGCCGTACCGAAAGAGAGAATGGACGACCCTGGCAGAAAGTGGTTGAGCGGCTTTTTTTCGATGGGATCGACGGCAAATCCGGTGGAACGTCCATAGGTAGTCAGAGCCAGTGTGCCGACGTGATTCATCCGGACAAAGCAAAGACCGTGTTGCCCCTCCCGCAACGTGCAGGTGCGGGGACAAACGTTGCATTGCACCCGTCCATCGGTGAGTAAACGCCAATGGCGCGAGGGAAAATATTCCGATTCCATGGCACCATGAGGAACATGTTAGCGCTTCGCGCCAGGACTGAAAGGGGATGGGGTTCGGTTCGCGTACCGATCCCATCGGGAGCTTCATTTTCCCGACACCTTGAAAAAAGGCCCACGTAGGAATACCCAACGTGAGCCTTTGGTTATAGGGTGGCCAGGGGCGGAATCGAACCACCGACACGAGGATTTTCAGTCCACTGCTCTACCGACTGAGCTACCTGGCCAGGAAGCTCGTTATTAAACCCGTAAGATCGATTCCCGTCAAGGAGAATTTCGCAAAGCAAGCACAATTCAAAGAACCCGTTCACCCATTGCCTTACACCAGACCACGCAGACAAGTTTTCTCGTAACCAGAACCAATGGAGAACTAGCGAGGCTGCGCCTCGGACCAATGAAGCATGAATTTTGTATTAGTAAAACACTCTTGAAATTCGATCCATTTGTAAAGCCGAGCGGGAAATAAACAAAATAATGTACCGAGAAAAACCTGACGAAGCTTCGTCTCAAGCCGGTGAAGGCATGGTTTGGTATTAGTAGAGCAAAGCATGTTAGCGCTTCGCGCCAAGACTAAAAGAACTGACTGGGAGGGGGTTCGGTTCGCGCACCGATCCCCTCGGGAGCTTTATTTGTTTATTTCCCGCTCAGTTTCGCAAATGAGTCAAGTCTTACAAAACACCAATTTTGCTTTGACTGATGCTGGGTCATGTCGGTTTGAGCACAAGCTTCGCTAGTTTTCCGATACCCAACCCGGCATAGCCGGAACCAAAAAGGACTTTGTCATTTGCAATTTCGTGTAGGGAACAGCCTCCGCGGCGTTCCGTAAAATTGCGCCAATCCACGGAACGTCACGGAGGGCGCTCCCTACAGGGGACAAAAAGCTTTTGATCGTTTTGTTCAAGATTTCCCGGATAACGAACTGAATTAGCGTCTTGTAAAATGGGCGATTCATTTGCGAAGATGAGCAGGAAATAAACAAATCACACCCGAAGTGTGCCGTAATATTGCGGAGCAAAACCATCCATGAAATTCCCCTACGGCATTGCCGACTTTCACGCCCTGATCACGGAAGGCTAT
>CAZSVE010000086.1:0-12668 GCA_964610175.1 uncultured Thiotrichales bacterium | reverse complement strand
GACTGTTCCCTGGCGGAGGGGGTATTCGAACAGATTACTCGACCTCGAGTCGTCGATGGGAAACGGGTCTCCGGTTTGCGCTTCGATGATCATCAAGTCATTGGTTTACTACAAACGCTGTGTGGATTTCTGCTGTTGCCCAACGGATTTTCCAACGCATCCATGCGCCAATGGATGGCACAAATTCTCGGAATCCCTGTCGACCAATATTCATCCGGTCGAATGACCTATGACTTACGGCGTCTGCGTCTGCATGGCCCGATTGAACGTATTCCCCATACTCATCGCTATCAGGTGACAGAAATGGGAACACGGGTTGCTTTCTTTTTCACCAAGATTCACTCTCGTATTTCACGACCCGGTCTTTCGGAATCATGGGGTGGCTGCCCTGAATCCCCTAATCGAGCCATTGCCAACGCCATGAACAAACTGGATCAGGCAATAGGTGCATCGTTTCAACAAGCAAAGTTAGCTCCTTGTGAAACTCGATCCATTTGTGAAGATGATTCTGAATCAAAGCTTTTAAAACACATACCCGAATGCCATCTTAAAGCGATCTTTGAAATCATCTGGAGTAAAACGATAATTCTGCGTACCAATGTGTTGGGCACTAATAGCTCCCATAAGAGTAGCAACGCGACCGGTAGTCTCCCAATCCATACCATCGGATAGCCCATACAAAACCCCAGCACGATAAGCATCCCCACAGCCCGTGGGATCTACCACCTGACGAATCGGTAAAGCAGGGATTTCGACGTGGCCTTGTCGAGTATAAATCACAGATCCCCTCGCACCTTGTGTAACGATCAAGGCCTGTACTCGTTCCAATACTTGAACCGTCGAAAACCCGGTACGTTCCCGCAACATCTCCCACTCGTAGCTGTTTACCGCAACCCAGGAGGCCTGCTCCAAAAAGATATCCAAGTCCTCCTTACGGAACATCGTCATCCCCTGCCCCGGATCAAAAAGAAACGGAATACCTCGTTCCGCAAAGCCACTAGCATGTTGCTTCATACCATCATGACTATCCGGAGATATAATACCAAGGTTGACATCTCCAACCGCACTAACGAAATTTCCATGGGAAAATGCCATCGCACCCGGATGAAACATCGTAATTTGATTATCATCCAGATCGGTGATGATAAACGCCTGTGCCGTATAGGTACCATCAATAGTCTTGAGATAACGACGCGTCACTCCGTTGGTATCCATCCAATCGGCATAGGAGGCAAAATCGCTACCGATGGTAGCCATAGGTAACGCCGATCCACCCAGTAACGTAAGCCCATAGGCGATATTACCGGCGCAACCACCAAACTCCCGACGCATCTCAGAGACCTGAAACGATACATTCAAGATATCTATCTTGTCGGGTAAAATATGATTTTTAAAGCGGTCCTGAAAAACCATAATATTGTCGTAAGCAACGGAACCACAAATTAAAGCAGCCATGAATTTTTACCGTATAATTTGTTTATTTCTCGCTCATTTTCGCAAACGAGTCGAGTTTTACAAAACAATAACTCTGCTTTGACTGATGCCAAACCACGCTTCGTCGGTTCGAGGCGAAAGCTTCGCTAGATCCGGGAATTCGCCCCAACAAACCAAGCAGTCATCATGCACGGAGGAAACCAGAATTGGTCTCGACGACCTCCCTGCCCCTCCGCAAACCAAAAACCGTATATAGTTTAACCTGATTCCAGCCATCTCAGTAAAAAACAGATCCGATGACTAAACGAAAAGCCCCGACGATCCATCGGCGAAAACAATCAAAGCAGAGATGGGCATCATGCTCATACAAACTCCTGCCCCTGATAGCGATCCTTGCGTTGATTACAGGCTGTAAAACGATTCCGATCTTTACCACCCCAGAATCATCAAAAAACGAACAAGCAGCCCGCGACTTATTGGCCGAGGGCCGCTTACGAGAAGCCGCAAGACAGTACTCACATCTTGCCTCCCAAGCCTCGCCGCCCCTTTCCTACGACTACCGACTCACAGCCGTAAAAATCTACCTGGATGCACAAAAAACCGCCACCGCCAAGGCGACCCTTGCAAAGATCAGTCCTGTTCCCCTGACATCCCAACAACAAGCGCGCAGACACCTCCTTGCGGCCCGCATCGCCCTGGCCGAGCAACACCCCCCAAATGCCCTTGCGTTACTAGGAAAGATCCACTCCCGACACTGCCGCCACAAAGAACCCGACACCCCTTTACCCATTCCCAAGTCATGCGATGCGGATCTGCCAAAATCATTTTGGATAAAATTCCTTCGGGCACGAGCATCGGCCTATTCCGGGCTAGGCGGAAACCACATCCTCCAAGCAGCGCACGATCACATCGCGCTGGACACACTGCTCACGAAAGCGACCGATATCGAGGCAAACCACCGATCGACCTGGCAACTGCTCATATCACTGCCCACTCCTCCCCCATTCCAGGCCGACACCCAATCATCATCCACCTTACCAACTTTCCAAACCAAGACCTTACAAGGCTGGCTAACGCTGGCGGGCATCGTAAAACGACATATACTAAATAAAGCATCTCCCCACCACGAGGTACTCTCTCGATCGCTCCTGTCATGGCAAAAACGATACCCAGAACACCCGGCCAAGCAATTTCTATTGAAAGACCTCCTTGCAATAACCAAAGACAGACCCCCTCCCCACATCGCGTTACTGCTACCACTTGACGGCGTCTTTGCCGGTGCCGGAAATGCCGTGCGAGACGGCTTCCTCAGCGCATGGTTCAAGGACGCCAGAAACGCACAACGACCCAAGATCACTATCCGTAATACCACAGGTGCCAACATCCAATTGCTCTACGATCAGGTCATCGACGCAGGTGCCCGATTCGTCGTCGGCCCATTGGATAAACCATCCGTAACCCTCCTCGAGGAACTACCCCAATTTCCGGCACCCATCCTCACGTTGAACCACGGCAAAGAAACACCCGTACAAAATCACCAAAACGCAACAGGAACGCTGATACTGACCAAAACCTTCGCAAACAAAATCTTCGCTGAAAAAACCACCATCCCAAAAACCGCTACCGCCGAATCCCCCCTATACCAATTCACTCTCTCCCCCGAATTCGAGGCCCGGCAGGCCGCGCAACGGGCCTGGCATGATGGACACACACGGGCAGCGACACTAACTCCCCGAACCCCCTGGGGTCAGCGAATGAAACAAACCTTCGAAATCACCTGGGAACAGCTCGGTGGCGCCATTATCGAGAACCGTTCCTTCCCCTCCGAACTAAAAGAAATCTCCACCACCGTGCAACGATTGCTCAAGACCGATAATGCCATGAGGAATCGAAAATCCATTACCAAACCCTCCGATGCCAGAGACGACGAACATCGAGATCCCACCGACTACGACGCCATCGATTGCATACTCATGGCAGCCTTCCCCAGAGAGGCCCGCCAACTGCAACCACAAATCAAATTCCATCATATCGGCGACCAACCCATACCCGTATACGCCACGTACCACGTATTCAGCGGCACCGTGAACCCCATGCTCGACGAAGACCTAAACGGAATCATCTTCGCCGATATGCCCTGGGTACTACAAAACACCGAAAATCGGGCGACATTACGCAGCTTAGTGACATCCACATGGCCCGAATCCAGCGCCAAATATTCCCGATTCTATGCATTCGGCATCGATGCCTACCGGATCATCCCCCATCTAAAAAGACTCCGCACCCGGAATTTTCCCAATTTCATGGGTGAAACCGGAGAACTCTCCGTCGACAACCAAAGACACGTCAAGCGACAATCCCTTTGGGCCATCATTCGGAAAGGCAGGCCAGAGCCCTATAAAGACAATGTCCGATACGACTGGCGTCTCAAATACACAAAATAGAGAAGATAACAGCAACGCGCCGCCAAGCGTTCTCAACCGGACAATCGCCCAGCCGCCCCAGCCATCGCGCAATATCGGGACAACAAGGCACGGAAATCATCCCGCCCGATGTCGATAGCGCCCAGGCGCGCCAAATGCTCGCTGGAAACCTGACAATCGATAAACCCATAATCCTGGCGACATAGCGCCACCAATGCCACCTTCGAAGCATCCCGAACGCGACTGAACATCGACTCCCCAAAAAAAGCCCTGCCGATGACCACGCCGTACAACCCACCCACCAAATTTTCCCCTTCCCAACACTCCACCGAACGGGCATACCCCAGCTCATGCAACCGAATATAGGCATCTTGCATCTCTGCCGTGATCCAAGTCCCAACGCTGCGCCCTCCCCCACGACCATCCCGGGGTAGCGCGCACTCCCGTATCACTGCCGAGAAACATTGGTCATGGGTAACCCGCAAGTGCCCTCGGCGCAGCGTCTTCTCGAGGCTCCGGGGCACCCTCATCTTACTCGGAAATAACACGGCACGCGGGTCCGGAGACCACCACAAAATCGGCTCGCCCTCGCTATACCAAGGAAAAATGCCATTCCGATAGGCAGACAGCAACCTCGCCGGTTCCAGATCACCGCCCACGGCAAGCAATCCATTCGGTTCCGTCAGGGCATACTTCGAATCCGGAAAGGCATCCGGCGGCGAATGTACAGAAAGAAGGGAAATTCTCACCATCCGCTCATCGCAAAAATGACTAGCGAAGCTTCGCTTCGAACCAATCAAGCATGATTTAGTACTAGCAGAGCAAAATTGGCGTTTTGTAAGATTTGACCCATTCGTGAAATAAACGGGAAATAAAACAAAAAAATATTGCGCAAGGACCCACAACTTGAATCCTCATTATCTCTTCCAGAGACCGCGCAACGCCAAAACGCCCGGAGAAGTAGTCAATGAAGGGCAAAAAGCACAGAAAACCGACAAAAGACCCAGAGATGCTACGATTGATGAACCGTAGTGAACACGTTAGTGAAACTTCGCCTCAAACCGACATAATCGAGCCTTGGTAAGGAAAAATTGGCGCCTTGTAACATTTGATCCGATTGCGAAGCCGAGCGGGGGGGAATAAACAAATTAGCGCTTCGCGCCAAGACTGAAGCGGGATGGTTCTTGGCGCGAAAGGCCAACATGTTCATGGAGACAAAGCGGAACTCCTCGGGGTTCCGCTTTTTTTGTGACAGGCATTCAGCGCTCATTCCCAAGCGCTACATGGAAATCAGAGGAAATAAACGGGCGTCATTGAAGAAATCGGAAAAGCTTCACCTTACCCATTATGGGCTAACTCCCTCCAAAAACATCCTCCAACCTATCCGCCACCACCGCCTTCATCAGCCAAGCCTCAAGCTGCACCGGGTCGCGACAATCACGGACACGTGCGCGAGTTTCGGCATCCAAGTCGATGCCACGTATCGTCAAGGTACCGAAAAGCGCCTTCACCTGGGCCGCCAAACTACCCTCTGTTCTGCCTTCGACCTTCCCCCTTCGAACACCCTCCCGCAGAACTGCCTCCAGATCCTCATATCCCTGCCGTTGCAGAAGATTCCTCAATGTGACGCGAAGAGCCTCCTTCTCATCGAACAGGGCATGCACCGGAATGGGATTGCGCAGAATACCCGGCGCCTTCAGGACATCGCTGGCAGACAGCAAACGCTTTCCGTCTTTGGTGTGCACCTCCACCCGCTGCGGCCCCGTGAGTCGGACCACCCAAACGTAACGGGTACCCGCCGTCAACAACTCCCTAATCTTTATTTCGAGATCCGTTTCATCCTGCCCCTTATCGGCATATTCCACAGCCAGAGGTGGCACGCCGGCGATCCAGGCCCCCTGTTTCTTCCCTGGTGGCGGCCCAACGGCCACATCCGGGGCACGCAAGGTACCCGGATTCGGTGTAAATCCCGCATCCACCGCTGAACCACTCCACGTCCGGATCACTACCCAGTAGTGAAGCACCACTGGCGTTGCGACGGGCATGATTCTCGCCTGCCGGAGCACAGTAAATGCGATGACCATTGGAAAGCTCGAAGCGATCACCATCCCTGATTTGATCGACAGTAAACGGGCCCCGAGACGGTCCATAAGATGGAATTCGATATTCTTGGTCCATGGAAAAAACCCTCTGCAACTCCGGCTCCTCGATACATCTTCCCTAACCTCGTCCGTCCGAATATGTTGGCGCTTCGCGCCAGATCCGAAACGGGGTAGGCCATGGTCCGCGCGCCGGGTTCCCCAGGATCTCTGTTTTTCCGACACGTGAAACCAAAGGCCACAATGTCCATTGGGGGGGAAAGGGGCCTGCCGAGCCGTTCGATACGATCCCACGCCATTCTCGGCCCGGCAGAAGCCTCGCTTTACCCAGACAAGAAAAACCTCTTGTGCGTTCTATCCAAGATTTCACGGGTAAGAGAGCGATATCATCCCTCGCTCCGCGAGAAATCTTGTACCTCGGTTCCAATTTCAGGCAAGGGATCTTCCCCCACCAAGGCGATAAATCCCTCCAGATCAATTCGACAGAGATCGAACACAACATCTCGCTCTGTTCAAGATCCCATGTTCCACCGAGCAATGAAGGCCGTCAACGAGGAACATGTCAGCGCTTCGCGCCAAGACGGAGAGAAAGTAGACCTTGGCTCACGCCCCAGAGCGTTCAGGACCTTTGCCCTCCCGATACGTAAATGACTACGCCCCGATCATGAAATCGCTATCGAGGAACTTCTCCGCATCGAGCGCCGCCATGCAGCCACTCCCCGCCGAGGTGATCGCCTGACGATAAATATGATCGGCCACATCGCCCGCGGCAAAAACGCCCTCGACACTGGTAGCCGTGGTATCCCCATCGCGGCCTCCCTTGACCACGATATAGCCTCCCTTCATTTCGAGCTGTCCCTCGAAGATATCGGTATTGGGCTTATGGCCAACGGCGACGAATACGCCTTTCAGATCGAGATCCTTCGTGGAGCCATCCTTTACATTCTTGATCCTGAGACCCGTGACGCCGCTGTCGTCGCCCAACACTTCGTCCATGACACTATCCCAGGCAATCGTGATATTCCCCCCCGATTTGACCTTTTCCTCGATCTGATCGGATAGGGCCTTCTCGGCGCGCAGCTTGTCGCGGCGGTGGACCAGGGTAACGTGAGAGGCGATATTGGCCAGAAACAGGGCCTCCTCGACTGCGGTATTACCCCCGCCAATCACGGCCACCTTTTCCCCCTTATAGAAAAAACCATCACAGGTAGCGCAGCCGGATACGCCCCGGCCCTTGAAGGCCTCTTCCGAAGGGAGGCCCAGGTACTGGGCAGAGGCCCCGGTAGCGATGACCAGGGCGTCGCACGTATAGACACCGGAGCCTCCTGTCAAACGAAACGGGCGCACATTCAGCTCGGCCTTGTCGATATGATCGAAGATGATCTCCGTATCGAAGCGCTCGGCATGCTGCTTCATGCGCTCCATGAGATCCGGCCCCTGAACCCCATCGGCATCACCGGGCCAGTTCTCCACATCCGTCGTCGTCGTCATTTGACCACCGACCTGAAGGCCAGTAATGAGCGTCGGACGCATGTTGGCGCGCGCCGCATATACCGCAGCCGTATAACCGGCAGGGCCGGAACCTAGGATCAGTAATTTTGTATGTTTTTCGTCAGCCATTGCCCTTTCATCTCGCTTTTATATGGTCGTAACAAATAATATTCAATGCGGCAAACCCGCAACCGAATTCTCTCATTATTCATTCGTTTTGGATTCCGCTACTCTCCTGCCATCCCGGCATGGATCACTCGATACTCATCCTCGAAACGAGGCCTGCCAGGGATAGCCAGCGCCATGGAAACATCGAGAAATAGTAGTACAGCGAATACAACAAAATATCCATGCGCAAGCGCGAAATCCTGCCACAGGAATCAATAGTAAAGGCAAGCATATCCTATTTTACCGCCCACCTTCTACCTCGCAGCCCAAGCTCCATCGACGAGACAAGCACCTTTATCGCGTCATTCCAAGGCAGTAACTCAAGGCAATCAGTTTGTCATTCGGTTAGTTCCCTGACCGACCTCCAGGTACCCGTAAACGGCATCGGAAATACCTTTCAAGGCTTCCTGTTCGGTATTTCCCTGGGAATGACAACCGGGCAATCCCGGCACGGAGGCCGCAACCCCCTCTTCGGATGGTTCCAGCACAACGGTGTATCGCATCGTTTTTATCTCGACGGGGCCCCGATCCGTAAAACCAATATGTTTTTTAGAGGATTTCAACAAACTCAAATAGGCCCTTCGATGGGCTCCGACCCTATGGATTCATTCATATCTGGGGCTTCATGGTTGCTTGTGCCCGAATCTTCTGGTGACGTACCTCCACCAAAGAATCCTTTAAACCTATCAACCAAACTACTAACCCCCTCACTCACACCGTTCCAAGCCCAATCAAACCAACCTTCACTTTCTTGTGCTTGTTCATGTTCCGGCTTCCGCCCCTTTTCATCCCCATTAGAATCGTTCTTTGCTTCTTCCTTTTCTTTATCTCCAGGATGATGATGCTCCTCGGAACAGCGTTTCTTATATTCCGCTTTTTCCTTGGGATCTGTAATCTCACTACGATCCTTCTTACAAAGGGCATCCTCACCGCCATTATCAAAACCCGCAACAGTGCTTGTAACCAACAAAAGGAAAAACCCGATAATAAACTTCATAAAAAAACCCCTTGACTATTCGAATGGTGTAAATACTCTGCGGAATCCGCGTCTTTCATAACTCGGCTTGTCATCCTCCAACACTCGGCATCCGGATTTGGAAGTCGGAGAATAGGATGGCAAAGGGAGTCGATGGCATTTCTCTACCTCATGCAACCTGAAATTGCATGGTGGAAAGCGCCCCCTCGGTCGCTCGGCTCGAAACGCCGAGGAACTCGACGCCGACGACCCGATCGCTCTCGTCAAAATCGAGAATGATGCCAGAATGCACCTCTCCCGATTCGGACAACCCGATTGTCATCCAACCAAAAATACAGCGTATCGCTATCTTTATCCACCCTGATCCTCATTTATGTTCTCTGCAATCTTCTATCGAAATAGGCATCATACCTTGTCTATGACATTGTCTATGGCATTATCGAACCACCAAACCTCATCATCGAGGTTCCATGCCTCGGCATTCGACCTCGGAACCTCATCATCAAGGCTCGGAGCCTCATCATCGAGGTTCGGAACCTCGATGTTCAACCTCGGAGCCTCGACGTCGAGGCCCTGAACCTCAACGTTAAGCCTCGAAGGTTCAACGTTGAACCTCCAAGCTTCAACATTCAGGCTTCAAGCCTCGACATCGAGGCTTCGAACCTCGACGCCCAACCCTGGAGCCTCGCCAGGGTCGCAATCCAATCGAAAACACCGCCGCCGATCTCATTCCGCGGGATCGGCAGGTTTCCTGTGCCTCCCCGCTTTCTTGAAACGTTGCCCCAACTGGTCGGCCACCGGCTTCAGGCCCGGCGTGGTCTTGGCCGCCGCCTTCACGTAATTATAGATCTGGGTCGATTTCTCCATCGCTTCGCTTCCGACCGCGAGACGCGTGTCATCGATCTCCGACGCCACCGACGCGGCAATCGTCCCGATGTCGGTCATCACGCCGAAAAGGGCCACATCGCCCTTCAATTCCTCGGTCTTGAACGTGGCGGGAAGGATATCCGGGTGGTCCTGGGCGGCATTCAGGGCATTCTCGATGAAGGACACGCTGTCGACCCCGGTCTTGAACAGGGAACGCCGCTCCTTGGGGGTCAGGTTGATCAGGAAAGGGAGCTTTTCCTGGATAAGCGCAAAGGCGTCCTTGATGGCCTTGATATCCTCGGGGGAAAGGGAGGCGTCGATGTTTTAGTAGGGCATGGTTGGGCTCCTATGGGAGTGATACGTTGTTTTAGCGATTATGGGCGGAGTGAATCAGGCCGCTTTCTTTGATAATTCCAGCAATTTTGCCTGTGTCGACTCCAATATCGAATCTCGCAGATGATTTTTCTCCGTGCTTGATTGCGCATGACATGTGGCGTAAGTACACTGCCACGTGGTTTCTGCCCGCAAGTCGTGTGGGAACGAGCAGCCCCCTTACTCCTGGTCATATTCAACAATAGTCGCTTGAATGCGATCTGCATACTTGAAGATATCGTTTAGATTATCAATAGGAACTCTTTCCTCGTTCTTATTAGAAAGCAGTCCAAGATATTTATTGCCGGAATTGAAATGCAACCGGCATATCGGTTTTCGATTATTGTCATCAAGCAATATCCCACAATAGCTTTTTTTGTCCCTCATGAAGACTCGTTGAACGTCGACGACCTGGCGAAGAATCGCTTTTACGATATGATATCCCTCGATTTCTTCTTCCATAGTTTCGATGCCGTCATTATCGTCAATCACCTGCTCCTCATCGCGTAACGATTTATCGGCACCAGCTATTTCTTCATCATCCGTATTTAGGGCCGATTTAAGTCTTTCGTTTATTTTTTCGTTAATAAACTGTTTTCTGGCCTCTCTTACAATTTCGGAAAACTGCGTGATGACCGACTGCGTAGCACGTCCATCATAGACATGAGAAATGAAAAATCGGACAAAATTTTCCGAAGGCTCTTTCAATTCATCCTCAAGAACCTTTTTGACTGCCCTCGTGTATTTCAGAGTGCTTGCGGTAGTCAGGATATCATCCAGCGAAAAGGCGGATTTCGTGAATTTCTTCAATTCTTTTACATGGTGTTCATCGAAACCAGTTAAATCGAATTCGAAAAAAGGCCTTGAATCCATTTTGTTTGGCTCTTCCAGATCGGCATAGAATTGATATTGCATCCCGTTGGTCAGGATGCCGAACCTGGACTCGGTAACCGAGAAATACCGAGCAAGTTGTAAGGCTTGATCAGAACCAAGGGCGTCATCGGCCCGTTTACACTCCACCAACATGATGACTTCTCCATCCTTCTTGATAGCGTAATCGACTTTCTCTCCTTTTTTAGTTCCAGCATCCGCCGTGAATTCAGGAACCACTTCGAGAGGATTAAATACATCGTAGCCGAGCGCGTCTAAGAAAGGCATGATAATGGCATTCTTCGTTGCCTCTTCAGTTTCAAGGTAAGTCCTTTGCTTTGTTGCCTTGGCGGAGAGTTCTTTAATGCGATCGATTAAGTCCATGATTTACCCCTTATTCGGTATAAGCTTCAAATAATTTTTCTTATTCCCACGCGCCTTGCGTGGGATGTAAAAACCAGAAACAAGATAACAATCCATGAAGACTATAAATTTCCGCGCCGATGCGCGACCACCTTTGAGTTTCCGCGCAAAAGCGTAAAATTCGGCATTCTCACACCACCACATTCGCCAACCTCCCCGGCACCACGATGATCTTCCTGACCGGTTTCCCTTCGATAAATCGCTGAACATTTTCATTGGCCAGCGCCGCCTGTTCGACTGCCTCTCGGCTGGCGTCCGTCGCCACGGTCACCTGACCGCGCAGCTTGCCCTCGACCTGTACCACCAGGGTGATCTTGTCCCGTTGCGGTATCCTCGCTTGTTCCCAGCTCCAGCTTGAGAGCAAGCGGAAAAAACACTACCCAATCCGGTTTATGGACAATTCATCGCAAATCTTGTGCGCCAATTTGTTCGGTATTTCCCTATGCCTTGGTACAGCTTCCACATGCCCCGTGAGGGGGTTGCGCCATAGGGAATGAGAGGCGCCTTCACGTTTCAGATAACATCCATTTTGTCTCAGATGCCTTAATAGCGCATCTCTTTTCATCCTATCGCCACCAATGTCGAGGTGGCTCCCTTGGGAACGCCACACAATGCATCTTGACGCCTGTCTTCCAGGATAAGCCCGATGGCTTCAGCAAGATTCTGCAAACATTCCTGTTTTGTTTTCCCCTGACCATTGGCGCCAGGGATCTCGGCGCAATAGGCGATATACCAATCTTCGTCTTTTTCCATTATCGCGGTGAACTCATTGTGCATGTAGTTGTCTCCTCATATCGAACCCTCAAACCACCACATTCGCCAACCTCCCCGGCACCCCGATCACCTTCCTGACCGGCTTTCCCTCCATGAATCGTTGTACGTTTTCATTGGCCAGCGCCGTCTGTTCGATTTCCTGCCGGCTCGCATCCGCCGCCACGGTGACGTGACCGCGCAGCTTGCCCTCGACCTGTACCACCAGGGTGATTTCGTTTCGTTGCGGCGCTTACAAAAGCCTCTTGAATTCCTCATTGCTCAGCCCCGCGTCACGGATAATATTCCCCATGGTGACTGCATCGACGGGGTTATGGCGAGGAACCGTGATGATTCGGGCGCCGCGGGTCTGGCAAGATACAATTTCTCCTCGAGAATCGACATGACCGCGCGAATGTTTGGAGTTGTTCGAAGAAATTCTGCCGATTGTGATCTCAAGAAAAATTCACGGGTAGTTTTCCGCCATCCCTGGCATCTGGGTCCCGCCAATCCATGGCGGGATGACGGAAGTGGCAAATTTCCACGCAATCGCCTAAAACAACCTCTCCCGTCATCCCGGCAGGGATTGCCGGGACCCAGTTGCCAAGGACGGCAACTGAATTTGGTTGCGGCTCCGCCGCGCTATGTAATTCCCCTGACGAGCCATCCGGAAACCCGCCTTGTTCAAGGCTCGTACCGCGTCGAGGTGATCGATCCCGGCCAGTTCAGGCAAAATTTTGTGCCTCCTCAAAAAAATTTGTGGGTCGGTATTTGACATAAACAAACACAGCTTAC
>CAZSVE010000085.1:0-12922 GCA_964610175.1 uncultured Thiotrichales bacterium | reverse complement strand
TTGGCAATTTGCCTGTCCCAAAATCTACCCACGAGTTCTTTTGAGGAGGCAAGAATATAAACACCTATCATTTAATCATACAGGTGTTCAGCCCAACGTCCTTCTCGAAATAGCCATTTCTTTTTCTCAAGCCACTTTTCTTCCGATCCTGCAATACGCGATAGCGCCTCATTAAACCCGTTAGACGCTTTTCTCATACCCGCAACATATACATGAGTTTTAGGATGTTGTATCAATCCCCATACATCAGAGGCACTTTCCTCTAACTTTCGCACTAATCCATCTGGAGATTCAAGGGCAGTAGCCTGCGGAGCCAGCGCTTCAATTGCCTTAAATGTGCCCTCTAAATAATGATGCTTAATATCATCCCTCACCTGGTTCATATATAGAAAGTCAAAGCCTGTAGCGGCTTCATAGAAAAGCCGAACTTCACCTCTCCAGTCATCCTCTTCTTCAAAGATATGCTTAATAAAAGCTCTAAAAGGCGCAATACCAGTACCACTAGCAACCATTAAAATATTAGCTTCATTATCCTCTGGTATAATGAAATGCTGACCATAAGGTCCGCAAATCATAACCTCCTCCCCCACATTCAAATCACAAATATAATTAGAACATTTCCCTGGATAACGCTCCCCGCTAACATTATCAATATAAGAGCAGCGCTGAACACAAATAGCAATTTCATCCCTATTACCGCGCTCACCCTGACGAGTACTCGCAATCGAATATAAACGCATATGATGATCTGAACCGAAATCATACGGCGGCGGTGCTAACACACCAATACTCTGCCCTTCCACATAAGAAAACGAAGCACTATGAACATCTAATACAACTTCATGAACATCATCTCGAGCATTATCTGGAGTAATGCGCATATTAGACTTCACCATAACCTTATATGGATTACCAATATCATAAACCTTCGGCTGGATAAAAAATTCATTAGACATAGCTATGTATCCTCTTTGGCACCTCCCCATATCTCATAGGGAAACCCTCATTCATATTTACGAGTTAAAATACAATATCTATTGTTCCTCAGGATGTACAAGAGTTCTAGAATCCTTGCTTATCTCAAATAAATAAAACTATCTCACTCTCTAGTACAACTATCGATACCGCAACCACAATTACCACAACTTCCCAGCTCATCGCGATAAGGACCAAGCTCAGGATGCCTTACCGCAAAATACCGATAAACATATTGCACAGTTACCCACCCGATCAGTAAAATCAATATGATACCGATACTGAAAATATAGTTCATTTATTAGTGCCCTCCAATACCCGCAAATCCCATAAAAGTAAGCGACAAAAGTCCACCCAACATAAAACTCATAGCCGCTCCACGGCTAATCGTAGGTACATTTGAAAGCTCAAGCCTTACACGCAAACCCGCCATAAGCATTAATGCCAACGTAAACCCTGCACCTGCCCCTAAGCTATATACAAAACTTTGGAGAAAGCTATATTCTTTGAAAGTTTGAAATAAAGCTAAACCTAAAATAGCACAATTAGTAGTAATCAAAGGTAGGAAAATACCTAATGCTCTAAAAAGAGCCGGACTTAACTTCTTTACAGTCATTTCTACCAACTGCACCGCAGCCGCAATCACAGCGATATAGCAAATCAAGCGAAGAAACTCAAGATCATACGCCGTTAGCAGTGTATTAATGCCATAAGCACACACCGAACTTACAAACATTACAAACATAGTGGCAATCCCCATGTTCCAAGCTGTATCAAGCTTACCAGATACCCCAAGGAATGGACAAAGCCCTAAAAAATATGCTAGCACAAAGTTATTTATAACAAAGGCATTTAAAAAAATAAAACTTAGATCATCGGGTTGCATGAACAGCTTCTCCTTCTTTATTAGCTTTTCGTGCTATATTACGTTCTCTCAACCAAGCAAATAATAAGAGCCATCCACCTAAGACAAGGAATCCCCCTGGTGGAAGCACCATAACTACCCATGGTTGAAATCCCGTTGGAAAAATAGCAGCCCCCAGAATTGTACCAACTCCTAGTATTTCACGCACCGTACCAAGGCATAGCAAAGCAAAAGTAAAGCCTACCCCAACACCCAATGCATTTACTATAGATTTAGTAATACGGTGCTTCGAAGCAAAACTCTCAGCACGACCCAATATAACGCAATTAGCTACAATAAGCTGAATAAATGCACCAAGAGCATTATAAAGATCCAGGTCCAATGCATGAATTGCATAATCAACAATAGTGACAAAGGTGGCAATAATCACAATATAAGAAGCAATCCGGACTTGTTTCGGAATAAAATCCCGAAGCAGCGAAACCAACGCACTAGAGCCAACTAAAACAAAAATCGTCGCTAGACCCATACCTATAGCATTAGCTGTAGTATTAGTTACTGCCAAAGCTGGACACAAGCCTAGCAACATAATAAAAACTGGATTTTCTTCCCAAATACCGCGAAGAAACGTATCCATAGTAATGGGTTTTTGCTGGGAAGGAAGGGTGGCCATTAATTCTCTACCTTTACGTTATCATCGAATGAACGTATCGCTACCAAATGTTTCATTAATAAGGGTAACAGCTCACCAACAGCATCACGTATACCATTAGCAATGGCACGAGACGTAATAGTAGCTCCCGCCATAGCGTCTACTTGCCAAGCTTTTGTTTTTGAGCCGTGCTTAACCGTATCAACAGGATGCTCAACAGCACTTCTATCAGAAGTTAAACTTACATCTAAGCTTTGGAAATTAGCCATAAATTCTTTATTTTTCTCCACTGTAGCCTTATCACCAAGCCCTGGTGTATCTGTACTCTTCAGAACCATCATACCAACAATACATTCACAATTCGGATCATAACCAAATAGCGTACGAACAACGTCTTGATAGCCTTGAGCAACACCTTCCATAGCAAAACCTAATAAGTCTCCCAAAGAACTATAAACCGCATATAAATTTGCCTTTCCCTCCGACTCTTCATCAAGTTTCATCAACTCGTCAGCGGTAATTAAAAAATCGGCTCTCTGCACAGCTTCTGTATCCACCACACTGGGTATCACCTGGAAAACAGCCGCCTCTAACGCCAATCGCTCCTTTTCCGCAATGATTGGCGCCGTATACTCATAGATAAGAACAACTAAAAAACCTGATAGCATAGCAATAATCCCTAAAGCTATAACCATAGAAATGCTGGATGGCATCGGCGGAGCCGCTGGAGGGGACGAATCTTCGGACTCTTTACTCCAACCTTCCCCTTCTACCTCTTGAAAACGCATCTCTTCCATTAACTGTTTTTCCTTTGGTTGGTGCCGTACCTCTTCGTTCATAACTCAGCCTTCTTTCTGTTGCTCTCGACCTGTTCCATACACACGGGGTTGCGTTACAGCTTCAATAAGGGGAGAAGCAGCATTACCCAGCAGGATGGCATACATGACACCTTCCGACAACCCGCCAAATAATCGGATAATCACTGTAACAAAACCAATAAGAATCCCGTAACTCCATACACCCCATGGGGTAACTGGCGATGCAACCATATCGGTAGCCATAAACACAGCCCCTAACATAAGTCCCCCCGAGAATAAAACAAAAAAAGGATCTGGATAATGTTCACCATCTGACAGAAAAAAGACACCGGCGGTAACAAACGCCCCCAACAACACCGCTACCGGAATACGCCAATCCATCATCTTACGAAAGACAAGATACATCCCACAAAGGAAAATTAGCAAAGCAGAGGTTTCGCCAGCTGACCCCGCACTTATACCTAAAAACATACTCCCCACATCCGTAGTAATCTGTTGGAATTTTTGAAGCGCCAAAGGCGTAGCACCCGTAAAACCATCTATACCAAGCGTTCCTTGAGTCGAAAACGAAATCCCCTCTACCCACTCTGTCACCGAAACCGGTGCTGCAAAGGGGATAGTCCACGTCGATGGTATAAACTCAGTAAAACGCCCTGGTGCAAACGCAGGAGTCCAGGTAGTTATAGCTACAGGAAAGGCAGCTTGGACAAACGCTCGCCCTACTAAAGCAGGGTTAAAAACATTAAAACCAATGCCGCCGAACATTACTTTTGCAAGAGCAATACCTATAAAACCCGCAACAATTGCCATCCATAAGGGAAACCCAGGTGGCAATGTTAACCCCAACAATACACCGGTCACCGCAGCACTATTGTCACCAATAGTTGTCGGTATCCTCGAAAACCAGCAGAACATGTGCTCAGTTAGCACACAAGCAAGCGTAGTCACTAAAATCAGTGCAAGCACACTAATGCCAAACTGATATACTGCAAACGCACATACGGGAAGTAGCGCATATATTACATTGCGCATAATCTGATCAACACTAGGCGCACTACGAATATGTGGCGATGTTCGTAATTCTACAGCTGTTGTCTTTTCTACCATTGAACTTAATTTCCCAATCCGGCAAATGGAGCCAGAAAAAGCCATCGAATATTCTATTTAAGAATTCCCACTCTAAGTAGAGTGAATATATCGGCTTACTACACTAACCACTAAATAGTTATGCAAAGATAGCAATTTATAAGAAAACCTTATATGCCTTCTATACGAATAGTCAAAGCGATCTCCCCGCTCTCCTAACTAATAAGCCGCCTTAGCTATTTCTCGATTCAGCATTTTAGCAATACGAAAATACTGTACTAGAGGAATACCAGCCGGACATACATAACTACAACACCCACACTCAAAGCAATCATTTAGATGAAAATGATTTTCCATCGTTTCATATCGACGATTTGCCGCAAGCAAACCAAGTTGTGATGGATTCAGATGAACAGGACAAGCCTTCACACATTCTGCACATTTGATACAAGGCCAAACCTTCTTAGGGATCTGAGCTGCTTCTTCTTCCTCATTTAGCACCAACACGCCAGAAACGCCCTTAGTAATAGGAACATCTAAAGAGGCTACAGAGACCCCCATCATGGGTCCCCCAAGGATAATATGGTTGGCACTCCCATGATATCCCAAATTTTCCAGTACAAAGCGCAATGGAGTACCCAACGCCACCAAGTAATTACCCGGTTGTTCAATACCCGGGCCAGTAACCGTCACTACCCGCTCAATTAAACCCTGACCACGGGGTAACAAAGCACCCAATTGAGCAAGTGTAGCTACATTATACACGCTCACACCCACCGCTGATGGAAATCCCCCAGAAGGTACCTCACGATTCAACAACGCTTTTATCATTATTTTTTCCGCACCTTGAGGATACTTAGTTTCCATTACCCCAACTGCGATAGATTCATCATCAGCACAAAAAGAACGTAATGCCTCAATAGCATCTTGCTTGTTATCCTCAATTCCAATAATGGCACGGTCCGCACCAACTGCCTTCATAGCAAGCTGAATGCCCATCAATAGATTCAGGGAATTTTCCAACATAACCCGGTGATCAGTGGTAAGGTAAGGTTCACATTCACAACCATTTACCATTACCGTATCCACCTTATGGTCACTGGGTACAGACATTTTTACATGCGTAGGAAAACTAGCCCCCCCAAGCCCCACCATCCCGGTACTCTGAACAGCCCTAATAATCTCATCCGATGCCATATCGCTAATATCCCGAGGCACTTCATACAAAACCATCTGGTCAGCACCTGCCTGAAGCTTCAATATAATCGATTCAGTTTTAGGCCCACGAGCCGTCGGCATTAAACCGATTTTCTTTATAACTCCTGTGGCAGGCGCATGTAACGGAACAGACATAAAACCGTCGGCCGCTGCAATAGGTTGACCACGCACAACCTCTTGCCCCTCATGGACGATAGGTTTAGAAGGTACACCGAAGTGCTGAGATAGAGGAAGAATCATCTCCGGGGCAAAAGACATCCGGCGAATTTCCTTATCATAAGTCGCACTCTTAAACGTCGAAGGATGGACACCATGAGAGAAAGAAGACACTCTCTTACCAAAACCAAAAATATTACCTCCTTCCACAAAGCTTACACTTGTATTTTGTCTACTGAGATTATTCGAAATAATTCGGGATACGAAATTAGTATTAAAAAACATAACAGACAAATTCACACATCAAGTTGATTAAGCAAGCTTAGGCACTACGGAGGTCTTCCCCCCTTGGAAGACGAACCCCATCCTAATACATGAAAAAGAAATTCAGGAATGCCCCTCCTCCCATAATATATGAGAAAAAGAGACGGCATCCCTGAGGAGAAAAAAGCATCAAGGCTTATTTAGCTTATTAGTTTATATTATACATGGGCAGTCCTCCATATATAGATATTAGACGCTTAGCACCGCCTCTCTACATACAAACATGTTAGTAAAGAAAACAGCGTTTGGTAATATCCGCCCCCAATCCTTGCTGCTCTCCGAGGGAGAGCCGCTTTTCCCGAACGCAGCCTCGCCGGAAAAAGCGTAGAGAACTACTACTGATATTTTTCCGCTCTCTTAATAAGCTTATCCAATCCCTTCTCGCTTTGATCCCACGGTATCCCTGGATGAATACAATCAACTGGGCACTTCTCTGCAGAACGCACAATATCCTTATAAGATCCACCCTTAGGATTAATAACAATAGCCTTATTATCATCATTATAGGCAAAAATCTTCGGATTGATCTCAATACACTCATCACAGCTTGTGCAAATCGATGAATCAACCCAGACAGGCTGATAGCCATCAGCCCCAGCAGCAACAACAGCTGCTTCAGCTATTTCACCACCAGTAGCCGCCGGTGGTGCTCCTGGAGAACTAGATAGCACTTCAGCTGCCTTCGCCGAGAAGACGCCACTATCAGGACTACCCGTACCTGCTACAAGCGATAATAAACCCGCAGTAAGTTTCTGAGCCAGATCCATACGCACCTGTTGAGCAACTTGCTCTACATCAACTTGCTCAAGCTCTTCCTTAGATAGCTCACCAGCAATCCCCTTCATTACACGCCAATTGTTACGGCGTTCCTCAGTAGAAACCACCATCTCTTCAGCACAAATAACGCGCATTAAATGGCTCTCTCCATCTACTGCCCACACAAAGGGAAACATCCCCTCACGATCTTCCTTGGGTATATCAATAAATTCCGCAAGAGGAATCATATTTTCATTCCACGTATCCTGAGGAGCTACCCGAAAGCTTTTACGGAAACGACCTTCTGTTAGAGCAAAATCAGCAAAGGTCATAGGCAAACTCATAGAATCTTTTTTGCCACGCTGATCCTCATATTCCAGCTTGTAAGTAGGCCAATCCTCATCAAGGGCCGGATTCCCAGCCAGCGATAGACATTCATCCCACGTCTCACCGGCATCAGGATCGAAAATCGCCAATGGGTAAGCGCGCGATTCGACGGCAAGCTTGCTTTGCAATTCCGAAACATCATCCGCAATCGCATGTTCCGGTTGACATGGCGCATATACATTCCAAAGCGCGGGTCTGCGGGAATTCAACCCATCAATATAGCTTTCAATCAGATGGGTATAATTACTGATCGCTGCATTGGCGGTATAAGTAGTCCTGTGGGCCATGCTTATGAGAGTCATCTCCTTTCGCGTCTCTTCCTTGCCACGCCAAACAGGCCCGTATGGCGTCATATCGGCTACCTGACTAATGAACCCCGACGTACACGCCTGCCCACCGGTATTGGAATAAGCCTGAGTATCCAAAACAAATACCTTGATTGGCATTCCTGTCATGAGCGCGCGCGACAGGTTTTGGAAACCAATATCATACATGGCTCCATCACCACCCACAGCAACTACTGGAGGGCAAAGCTTAAACTCATCGTCGGTGAACTTTCGCCAATCGAAATAGGTAAACTTCTCTTCGATCTTATCGAAGGATTCTTTCCCTTGAAGCTCCAGCTCCGCTCTACGAATCGCCCTAAAACCTTTGGCCATCTTAGCCATATGACCAGAGAAAAGACCCATCGCGACCGACGGAGCATCCTGAAAAAGGTGGCTCGCCCAAGGGAACGGATACGGATTGAACGGGAAGGTGGATCCGTATACGGAAGTACAACCGGTTGCGTTGATAAAACCAAGATCCGCACGCCCTCTATTACTCGTTCCTGCAACATACCGCCACTTAAGCTGTTTCAAATCTTCAAGAACATTCGTCACCCATTTAAGCCATTCCCTATCAAGAGGCTGACTACCTTTACCTTTATCAAGGGCACCAGAGAGATTAGAAAGAGTAAGATCGATATCCTTATGCTCATCTATCGCTCGCTCTATAGCTGAAACATCACCCAAATCCATAGTATCGGCAAGCTTTAAGCGGACATCTTTTTCTAAATTATGGATTAAATAATCAATGTGCTCTAAATGCCGTTTTATTCTCCCTTGCAACAGAGCCGTAACTGTAGCTGTAAGCAAATGTATAGATGTTTTCTCACCACAGCCATTACAAGCTCCATCACCAGAATCCATAGACCAATAGGCTTTCTTGTCAAGCAACATGGTCTCCAACGCCCCAATCTTTTCGTCTATATCATCGATCCGAATATAATCAGGCGATGTAGTTGGCAAGTCGAGCCAGAATTCCCAATCACGACGAAGCACTTCTATCGAGTCAGGAGTTTGCTTTACAATCTGAAGAGCATCATCATCACAGACGGTAACACACTCCATACAGCCTTTGCAGGTATAAGGATTGATTGTTATGGAAAAAAGCCCACCGCTACCTTTAACTTTAGCTTCCTTCTGATGATAGTAAGGCCTTACTAGGGAAAACTGAAAATTCCCCATAGAATTCTTAAACCATTCAAACTCCTGTTGAAGATCCTGCTGTTCATCCGAACCAACCACACCCGAATCACTTATAGTGGCCGAAATAGCATCAATCAATAAGGGACGTACATTGAGTATCGGATCCTCAGCCATATCTGCAGCTTCCCGCAGTTTCTTCTCCATAACGCGTACTGCCTTCCGCAGATGTTTAACTTCCTTCCCTTGCTTTTCTATTCGCTTAATAGCAGTCTCAAATACCTCACTAAAAGTATTTACCAAACCCGGAATCGCCGAGTCGGGACAAATAGCAAAACAATCACTACATGCAGTGCATTTTTCCGGAATCCACACTGGATGCTCAAAACGAATCATCGTCATATCCCGATAAATACCAGTACTCGCCGGGATAAGGCTCAATGCATTAAATGGATCAGCAAGATTCTCATTACCTCTCCCCGAAAGATAGAAGCTTCCCGTTTGCTCCCAAAAGCGGTGAATGTCAGTTTTCGGGTCGCTCCCTGCCGGCAACATCTTGAGCATAATAGGCATATCATGCTTCTTAAGCGCATCACCTTCTGGCGCAAGGACATGCTTATCCTTGATTTCGGTTAGTTGCTCAAAGCCTCGCCGCACAACACGAAGGTTGTCCTCGACTACCCGCGCCCCTTTACCGCCAAACTTATCCTGCAATTGATCACGAATGGCCTGGAACAGCTTTTCATCGGTAAGCCCCGCATTTTCCATTACGGGCGATGAGGCGAAGAATGCACCTTGGAAAGCGATTCCCTGCATACGGAATTGGAGTTCGACATCCGATGCTTCATCTCGAGCAATCTTGAAAGCATCCAGATAATATACGCGGATTTCGTTATCCACCATGAACTGCTGGGCATGGGTTGGAAAGGATTTCCAAACTTCTTCCGGCGTTTCTAATTCGGTTTGGTATACGAACACCCCTCCCCTTTTCAGACCAGCGAGCGGATTGGAATGCAAAAATACATTCGGGTCGGGAGACAAAACCACGTCAACAAAGTAAAGATCGCAGTTAAGCCGAATCTCTTCCGGTGCTGCCGCCATATAATAGGTGGTAGGCTGCCCTTTCTTCTCCGAGCCATACTTCGGGTTGGCTTTTACATCGTAATCCAACAAATCGAAGAGGGTCATCGCCAAGTTCTTACCAGTGGTAATGGCTCCCCAACCACCAACGGAATGAAAGCGAACGGTGATTGCCCCCTTGGGCATCAGATTGGGATTCTCACTCCCACGAATGGCATATTCTTTTATGTTCGGGTAGAGATCGAGAACATTTTGTTGATGGATCTCCTGCTTGGGCGTGAACGCCTCGTCACGAATAAAGTCGATGGAGAGATAGAAAAACCTTCTACGCTTCCCATCCGGCAACATATTCTCGACAGCGCCTATGAGAGCTTCCGGCTGCAGGTCACGGCTTCCCAAGCCATAAGCACCCGAATACATGGGGGAAACATCATTTTGCGGCTTACTATAGGCCGGATAGGCGGGATGAGGTACGGGATCCTTCCTGCCAATGGTGCCATTTTCCACACACTTCGCGACGGCGTCTCGAACTTCGCACATCAAGGGAAGATCCGCTGCAAGTGGCTGATCCGTGCGCTCAAGGACCACTACGCCTTTACGCCCACGAACAACCTTGGCAATAAGCTCCCCGGGGAAAGGGCGCCACATGATGATATTCACGACACCAACCTTGATCCCTCGCGTTTCCCGCAGATAGTCGGCCACGGCTTCCGCCTGCACCAACATGCTTCCCATGCCAATAATAAGATAATCGGCATCATTGGCGCGGTATGTGACGATGCGATGATAACGACGTCCCGTCAATTCATAAAACTCATCCATGCACTGGTCGGTAATGGCGGGAATGTGCTCAAAGAAGAACGGACGCTGGGCGGCCACGGATTGCATGTATCCGTCCTGATTCTGAACACCACCGGAGAGAACTGGATTATCCACATCCCATACGACAGGAACTCGACGACGCTTTTCGCCATATATCATTCTTTGCGCGGGAGTCGGCGAATCGATGATATCTTCCGGCTTACCCAGGAACTCGGCGACGAGTTCCCGCTCTGGAACCTGGATGGATTCGATGAGATGCGTGGTAAGGAATCCGTCTTGTCCAACGGCGCCCGGCGTCAAGGACAACTCGGCAATCTTGCGAGATATCATATTGAGGTCGACGGCTTCCTGGGCGCTCTTTCCCAACACCTGGAAAAACCCCACATCATCAATAGCGAAGTAGTCATCGTGAGCGGAATGCACATTGAGCGTGGTTTTGGTAATGGCGCGACAACCGATGTTGAGCAAATAGGGAAGTCGCTTACCGACGGCGCCATATAGGGACTCGTGCATGTAAACGATGCCCTGCCCCGAAGAGAAGTTCGTTGCCCGCAAACCCGACATGGACATACCAGCGGT
This sequence comes from uncultured Thiotrichales bacterium, assembly GCA_964610175.1. GTDB lineage: Bacteria > Pseudomonadota > Gammaproteobacteria > HK1 > HK1 > CAZSVE01. The sequence goes on along the minus strand of CAZSVE010000085.1, from coordinate 1,738 downwards.
TACGCTAGCTGCGGCATGCTCGCCCTCTGGCTCAATAAAAATAAGCGGCCGACCGGAAATATTGACATGCCCCTTGGCGGTTTCTTCCGCCCAATACTCACCCATCTGAGTCGATGGTGTAATAGGATAGGCACCAGCCGCATCGCTGGCTTCGCGTTCGCACATGATTACGGCGGTGTTGCCATCCATCGACATGCGGATACCGGGATATTTAATCTGTTGATCCTTCTTTTTCATCGCAAACGACTCTTCAATAAATTTATATTTGAAAAATTCTGTGTAGTCCTACATCAAACAATGCCACTGCGGCTACTTCAACTGACGAGCTGATTTCTTGACATAAAGCAGAATACCACTTTAATTTCAAAGATATAGGAAAAGCACCCTTCCCCCCCCCACGCTACCCCCTTGGAAGCGGCTCCATACGAACAATCTTTTTAGCACCGGCTCCCTTTATGGCTTTCTTATCCTCAAGCCAAACGATAGCCCCAGTAGGGCAACGCTCAATGGCAACTCTGGATGCAAGATCATTTTTCGCATAATCGATTACCGCAAGATTATTCTTGATCTCAATAAGGCCTTCTGGGGAATCAACAACACAACGCGCACAAGCAGTACACGCAACCTCACATTCCTGCTCCGCTTCATCCCCCGAAGAAAGACTCTTACACGCCACCCACAGCTTATGGCTAACAGGATGAATTTCAAAAAGGTCCTTGGGACAAACCTGTACACAATCGTCACAAGCAACGCACCTGTCTTCCTCTACGACAGGCAAACCAAACTTATCCATATGGATAGCGTCGAACTCACAAACGCTTTCACAATCTCCCAATCCCAAGCAACCCCACGTACACCCCTTACCACCGCCTGACACCAACGCCGCAGCACGACAAGATTTCAACCCCGCATATTCTGCCCGGAAATAGGCCACATGCTCACCACCGGCACAAGCCAAACGGGCAACACGCTTCTCACGCTTCCCTATCTCAACACCCAAAAAACCAGCAATAGCCTCAGTCATCTCCCTAGAATTAGGGGTACACAACCCAGGATCAAGCTCACCTTTGACTAGTGCTTCAGCAAATGGACGACACCCAGGTTTTGTACAAGCACCACAATTGGCATGAGGAAGCATCTCCTCTACTTCATCAATACGAGGATCCTCGTAGACATAAAGCTTACGATTCGCCACCGCAAGCACGCCCGCAAGGATCACGCCCAAACCAGCCATAAAGAAAACTGCCAAACCGATGCTTAGAAGAGGAGTCACAATCAAATACTTCTTTACGTGTCGTGGATGTATGTGGAAAACATATTTTTAGTTACAAGCAACGCCATCTCTCCCTTATCCTAACCATATCTACACAGCTCCGATGTGCAGTACATTATCATCGATAAACTTCGGATAAGCGCTGCTCACACTATCTTCGAATACCACACAAGTAGCATAGTGATACTTCGATACCAAGATAGTTCTCCAGAAGATTATGATATTTCAATATAGAAAATGCAACGAGATCACTTTGATACAGGTCAAAATTAGCAGTACCCCCTTCAACCGGCATTACAGTTCCAAAATCTACAAAGCTCAGTGACATGCACCCGAAGCAATCCACCATCATCCAGCAAGTACTTTACTCTAGCGAAGCTAGCTTCGCCTCGAACCGACAAGGCATGAGCTGGTAGAAGGAATGGCGGCTGTGCATCCGAGCTGATAGAGAGGTGCCCCGGTTGA
>CAZSVE010000084.1:0-13058 GCA_964610175.1 uncultured Thiotrichales bacterium | reverse complement strand
CGAGGTGGAGGAAATGGAGACCGGCGGGGTGACGGTGGTCGTGGTTCGGGTGTGATGGGTTGGCGTAAAAGTACGGGAAGAAGCTTTCACGACTCCAATCCGGCCTGGCCGAAAGCAAGGATTTCCGGTCGACTCATCCTTATGTCATTTCGAGCGCAGTGAGAAATCTTCCGCTCCGAAGGTGTTCCGAATGCACAAGATTTCTCGCCGCGCTCGAAATGACCATCGAAATTTTCCGATCGTCTCGATGACGATGATTCCAACCATCTCGGTGAGACCGATTACCACCGACGCAAAGGTCGCCGAAGACGTTATCGGCGGCCACTCCCGAAACCATTGCACGGATTTTGCGCCGAAGATCTTCGGGTAAGAAGGACACGATTTTTATGTAACCATTCATGTCCAGAGAGAGTTGCGGAAGGGCAACCTGCAATGTACCATTCGCCCGTTCATTACAAAAACATACCAACGAAAATTGCGCCGCGCTCTCCGGCAGGACGCGGCATATTTCCTTTAATTCAGTTAACCATTCGGGGAAGAAATAATGGCTATCAAGGTAGGTATCAATGGCTATGGCCGCATCGGTCGCAACATTTTACGCGCACTCTACGAATCCGGACGCAAGGATATCGAAATCGTCGCCGTGAACGATCTGGGTGATGCGAAAACCAACGCCCATCTGACCAAATACGACACCGCGCACGGCAAATTCCCGGGCGAAGTATCCGTCGATGGGGATTACATGATCGTCAACGGAGATAAAATCAAGGTACTCGCCGAACGCGATCCGGCCAAACTTCCCTGGGGCAACCTGGGCGTCGATGTGGTACACGAGTCCACTGGCTTTTTTGCCAGCAAGGAAAAAGCCGGCGCGCACCTGAAAGGTGGTGCGAAGAAGGTCATCATCTCCGCGCCGGGCGGCAAGGATGTGGATGCGACCATCGTCTATGGCGTCAATCACAAAGAGCTGAAATCCTCGGATACGGTCATCTCCAACGCATCCTGCACCACGAATTGCCTGGCCCCCATGGTGAAACCGATCCACGACAAGATCGGTGTAAAATATGGCCTGATGACTACCATCCATGCCTATACCAATGACCAGGTACTGACCGACGTTTATCATTCCGATCTGCGTCGCGCCCGCTCCGCTACCCAATCCATGATTCCCACCAAGACCGGCGCCGCGGCTGCAGTAGGTCTGGTACTGCCGGATCTGAACGGGAAACTCGATGGCTTTGCCATGCGCGTGCCGACCATCAATGTCTCCGTCGTGGATCTGACCTTCGTGGCGAAACGCGATACCAGCAAGGAAGAGATCGACAAGATCCTCAAAGCTGCCTCCGAAGGCGAGCTAAAAGGTGTTCTGGCCTACTGCGACGAACCGCTGGTCTCCGTGGACTTCAATCACACCGCTTTCTCCTCCAACTACGACGCCACCCAGACCCGCGTCATGGGCGGAAACCTGGTGAAGGTACTGTCCTGGTATGACAACGAGTGGGGCTTCTCCAACCGGATGTTGGACACCACCATAGCCCTGATGAACGCTTAAACCGCGTCGAGCCGTTCCGAGAGCGTACGGCCAGTTATCCGACGAAGAACGCGGATAGCTGGCCGTTTTTCTTTATATCCCTCCAGCGAAGCTTCGCCTCGAACCATCAAGACATGATTTGGCATTGCATTGGTAAAGCGAAGCTGGTGTTTTGTAAAACTCGACTCATTTGCGAAGATGAGCGGGAAATAAACGAAATATCGAATCACCGAGAAACTTTTTATTGTTAAGGAGCTTCATGATGGCCGTCACCAAGATGACCGATCTCGATCTTGCAGGTAAACGCGTACTCATACGTGAAGATATGAATGTACCCATCAAGGATGGAAAGATTTCCGACGACACCCGCATCCGCGCCTCCCTGCCCACCATAAAGCATGCCTTGGACGCTGGCGCCAAGGTGATGTTGTTGTCGCACCTCGGTCGCCCCAAGGGTGGCCCGGATCCCAAGTTTTCCCTGGCGCCGGTGGCGGAACATCTTTCCGATCTCCTGGGCGGTAAAAATATCCGTTTGGAGCCCAATTGGCTGGACGGCATCGAGTTCGAAGGGGACGAACTGGTGGTGTGCGAGAACGTTCGCTTCAATGAAGGCGAGACCAAGAACGACGATGAACTTTCCAAGAAGATGGCGGCGCTTTGCGACGTCTTCGTGATGGATGCCTTCGGTAGCGCGCACCGCGCCCATGCGTCGACCCATGGGACCGCCAAATACGCGCCCACGGCATGCGCCGGGCCCCTGTTGGCAGGCGAGTTGGAGGCGTTGAGCAAGGCGCTGGATAATCCGGCCCGGCCCATGGTGGCCATCGTCGGTGGCGCCAAGGTATCGGGGAAACTGGAGGTGTTGGACGCCCTTTCCAAGAAGGTGGATCAGCTCATCGTGGGTGGCGGCATTGCCAATACCTTCATCGCCGCGGAGGGCCACAAGGTAGGAAAATCCCTGTACGAGGAGGATCTGGTGGCCGAGGCGAAACGGCTGTCGGAGGCCGCCAAGGCCAAGGGTGGAGAGATCCCGGTGCCGACGGACGTGGTAGTGGGCAAGGAGTTCTCCGAATCCGCCGAAGCGACCGAAAAGAAGGTTGCCGATGTGACCGACGACGACATGATCTTCGACGTTGGCCCCGATACGGCCGCCCGTTATGTGGAAATCCTCAAGAAGGCCGGCACCATCGTCTGGAACGGTCCCGCCGGTGTGTTCGAGTTCGACCAGTTCGGCAAAGGCACCAAGGCGATGGGGATGGCCATTGCCGAATCCGATGCATTTTCCATCGCCGGTGGTGGAGACACCGTGGCCGCGGTAGGTAAATACAAGATTGCGGACAAGGTTTCCTACATCTCGACAGGTGGTGGTGCTTTCCTCGAGTTCCTGGAAGGCAAAAAGCTGCCTGCCGTGGCGATCCTGGAAGAGCGGGCCAAGTAACCTGCAACTAACCGTTGGGAAGGCGACTCAAGCGCCTTCCCGGCGATGGGGAAGACTTCATGAATGACGCATGTTGCCAGCACGTTCTTCAGATGCGAGTCGATCCCTTCAGTACCCAGGGACCACATCATACCTCTACGCAATTTGCAGAATCGATATTACCGACACAAAAAATTAGGCTAAATTGGAAAATCGCATTTTTTCGATTTTGTAATGGTATTAACAATTTGTTCAAGCTTTTTTCTTTCCGAAACATTGCTATGCTTTTTTCGAGATTGCACTCAGGAAAAGAGGTCCTCTTTACGGAGAACAACAGAAACCATATCAAATATTAGCAAACTCTGTTGTTACCAATATTCCAGCTTATGATTTTTTGCTGTTCTCTTGAGGAAAACCACTTTTTTCGAGCGCAGTCTCGGAAAAAGCATAGGAGAACTTTCTTGAAGAAGGCTTTGATTGTTTCTTTTGATTTTATGAGAAAAGGGGAAACGTCTCCCTCTTTGGCAATCGGTTCGCTAATTACACACGCGAAGGCAGATGTTCGTTATGGGCATGAGTTTTGTATCGAGCATGTGTTTTTCAATATGCTAGATCCTCTTGATAGATCATTGTCATATTTCATGGAAAAAATACTTGATAAATGCATGCAATACAATACGATTTTGATAGCTGTATACATTTGGTCAGAGTGTCTCGTTGTTAAGCTCATTAGAAGATTACGAGAAATAGGTTACCAGGGAAAAATTGTTTTAGGTGGGTATCAGATAACCTATGGGCGAGAGGCACTAAAACATGAATATCCTGAGTGTGACATTTTTATCTCCAGTTATGGAGAAAATTCCCTGGTTGAATCAATATTTATGGCAAGGCCAAAGTATCCGATTCATTTAAACAGACAGGTGGATTTCAACCAATTAGCATCACCATATCTTTTCGGCGAAATCGACGTCATTTTCGGACAGCGTGCAGTGAGACTCGAGACTAAACGAGGATGCCCTTATCGGTGTTCGTTTTGCGCTCATCAGGATTTAACAGGGAACAACGTCTATAAGATAAAGACTTCACGTGTTATCGAAGAACTCGAGTGGTTTAATTCCAGGCGAGTAGGGAAAATTAATATTTTGGACCCGGTTTTCAATACCGGTAATGAGTATCTTGGTATTTTAGAAGAAATGGTACGAATAAAGATTTCTTCTATGATTTCTTTACAGTCTCGATTCGAGCTTATCAGGGGTAAAAAAGGTGATTATTTTATATGGTTGGTGGAGAAATTAAACGTCGTTCTGGAATTCGGAGTACAAACAATTGCTGAAGAAGAGTGTAGAGCCATTAATCGATCTATCGATTTGGGGCATGTTAGAAATATCTTTAGATTGCTAAAAGAAAAGGGCATCTCCTATGAGGTTAGTTTGATTTACGGACTACCAAACCAGACAGTGGATTCATTCAAGAAAAGTATTGATTTTATTCTAGAAAGTGGACCCAAAAAAGTTGTTGCTTATCCTTTGATGCTGTTAAAAGGAACAAAGCTATATAAACAGAAACAAAAATGGAATTTAGAGGAAAAGATTCTAGGTGATTTCCAGATCCCAACGGTGGTTAGTGGAAATACTTTTAATGAAGATGCTTGGCTAAAGAAGAAATCGGAAAGTCACATTTTTCCGATTTCGTAAGTGAGAAAGTCTTGGGGACTTTTTCACCATCCTGTTTCCACGTTCCGGGTATTTCTATTGGGGGTGTGGAGCCACGACAATCGGAGACGTGATAAATCGTGTCTTTACTTACCCAACAATACGAAAAATCGAATTTTCAAACACGCTCCAAGATACCTTCTGAATTTAGCTGTGCCGCTCGCTAGAATCATCGAGATCACACATAAACAAAGCCCTCCCTCACCCATGTGCTACGCTTGGCCTTGTCATGAAACATAATCCAATCCCCGTGTTTATTCCCATAGCCAATATCCTGATTTCCCGTTGGCTACCGTTCGTACTGCTATTTCTCTTCCTCCCCGTCACCGTGCAATCGGCTCCCACCCCCATCACGGACCTCAATCGTATCGTCGCGGTGGTCAACGACGAGGTGATCGTACTTAGCGATCTCAAGAACCGAATGCGCACCATGCGCGCGGAATTGTTACGAAGCGGTACCAAGCTTCCCCCTGCCGCGGTGCTGAAAAAAAGAGTCCTGGATCGTTTGATCGTGGAACTCGTTCAGGTCCAGGCGGCAAGGCGCATCGGCATACAAATCGACGATGAGCGGGTAACCCGGGCAATTACGAATATCGCCAGGAGAAACGGACTAAAACTGCATCAGTTTCAGAAAATCCTCGAAAGGGATGGTTACAAATTCGCCATATTTCGGAGAGATATGGAACGCAGGCTTCTCATCGCGGAAGTACAAAGGCGCCAGGTAGCCAATCGTATCCAGGTAACGGCTCGGGAAATCGACAACTATCTGGCGACCCACGCCAGCAGGCCAAAGCCCAAGGAAGACTACCACCTGGCGCATATCCTGATTACCGTACCCAAAAGCGCCAACCCGGATGAGATAGCCGCAACACACAAAAAGGCGAAACGGATAGTCGCCAGGCTGCGCGGCGGTGCGAATTTCGCCAAGATGGCCAAGACCGTATCGGACGGTCAACAGGCATCGAAGGGAGGTGACATCGGATGGCGCAAGAAAACTCAGTTGCCCAGCCTGTTCAAAGATATTGTCATCAAAATGGAATCGGGAGAGATCAGCGACCCCCTGCGAAGCGCAAGTGGATTTCACATCGTAAAGATCATTGCGACGCGGGGCAAACAAGAAGAGCATCACGTTATTTCACAAACCAACGCCAGGCATATCCTGATAAAGACCAACGAGCTGACTTCCAATACCGACGCCAAAACGCGACTGGAACAGATTCGGGAACGCATTACCCAGGGAGAAGACTTCGAAGAGCTGGCAAGGTCCCATTCCGAGGATCGCGGAACGGCCGTCAAGGGCGGTAACATCGGTTGGATCAGCCCCGGAAATGTGGTGCCGAAATTCGAACAGGCCATGAACAAACTCCAGCCCATGAAAATAAGCGCACCATTTCGCACCCAGTTCGGATGGCATATCGTGCAGGTGTTGGGTCGCCGAAACCACGACGGAACCGAGGATGTGCGCCGCACCAAGGCAATGGAAAAAATTCGCGAGCGCAAACTCAAGGAGGAGATCGACACCTGGTTGCGCCAACTACGCGATGAGGCGTATGTGGAATATCGCCTGGAGGAGGAATAGCGCCATTCCTTGTCAGGAAAGCCCCAGCCTCTTCCAATCGAAATGAGTATGCCTTTTTCGGAAGAACCTCCTCTCGTACCGAGCAACCGGTTTTCTTCCATGGCAAATCCTTCCTCCCACCAAACCATGGATGGAAGAGGCCTCGCCAATTCATAATCCGGCCCGGCAGCAGCACCACACATCCACCCGCGGAACACCGCCCCCCTCGATGAGCCGCGCCACTTCGGTCACGGTGGCACCGCTGGTCATTACATCATCCACGATGGCCACATGTTCCACGCCTGATATAGGGGCGTTCACTGCGAATGCCTTGTGCACATTACGACGTCGCGCAGCTCGGTCCAGATCGGTTTGCGGTAACGTGGCCCTTCTCCGAATCACCACATCGGTTCGAACCGGAATCCTCCACCGATCGGCGATTCCCCGGCTCAATTCCACCGCCTGGTTGAATCCGCGCTCCCGTAGCCGTGCGGTATGCAAGGGAACGGGGATAATGACATCCGGCTTGGGGGCGCGAACCTCGATGAGGTACTCGGCCAACAGGTTGCTCAAGATCTCCGCGGCAGCGAGATTGCCGCGAAATTTCATGAGTACCACCAGATGACTGATGGGAGAGGCGTATCGAAATGCCGCCCAGGTGCGTGTGAACGGTTGTTTTCGCCGCAGGCATGCAGGGCAAATCTCCGATCCCGGGACAAAACGACCACACACGGGACAGGAGGCAGGGGTCCGCGGCAAATCATGTCGGCAGGCTACGCACAGGTTGGGCATGCAACCCATTACTGTAGCGCCACAAAGGAGACAACTCGTGGGAATGAACAAGATATGGTTATTTTATAATCAAATGTTCTCGAAATGGCGCGGGATTTGTTGACGAGAACGCTGTTCCCGGATATATATTGTTTATTTCCCGCTCAGCTTCACAAATGAGTCGAATTTTACAAAGCACTAATTTTGCTTTGCCAATACTCAATCATGCCTTGTCGGTTTGAGCACAAGCTTCGCTAGAAATTACATTTCCATCCCCTGTTGAAAATCGGCAACGAACCGAAGACGATTATGACAACGACAACGATCTCGCCGGCGGATACGCTGGCACCAAAACAACAAACAGCACCGATTCGCCATGACTGGCAACAAGAAGAGGTACTGTCCCTCCTTACGCAGCCCTTCAATGATCTCCTATTTCAGGCGCAGAGCATTCACCGTACCCATTTCGACCCCAATGAACTCCAGATCAGCAGCATATTGAGCATCAAGACCGGCGCCTGTGCCGAGGATTGCGCCTATTGTCCGCAAAGCGCCCGATACCAACCGGGACAGAGCAATGTGGAAGGACTGATGCCCATCGACATGGTCCTGGAGGCCGCGCGTCAGGCCCGTGACAGCGGTGCCACGCGTTTTTGCATGGGCGCTGCCTGGCCTTGTCCCAAGCCCCGGGAACTCGACCAGGTGCTCACCATGATCGAAGGAATCAAGGCATTGGGCATGGAGACCTGCACCAGCCTGGGGATGCTCGACAAGGAACAGGCCAGGCAACTCAAGAACGCCGGTCTCGATTACTACAACCATAACCTGGATACCTCGCCGGAATTCTACGGGGAGATCATCACCACCCGTACCTACGAGGACCGCCTGGAGACACTGGACAACGTGCGCGAGGCCGGCATCAGCGTCTGTTGCGGCGGGATCATCGGCATGGGCGAGAATCGTAGCGACCGCGTCGGTCTCATGGTGCAACTCGCCAACATGCCGAAACATCCGGACAGCGTACCCATCAATCTCCTGCTGCAGATCGAAGGGACCCCCCTGGAGAGCGTCGAGGAGATCGATCCCCTGGATTTCGTGCGCATCGTGGCCCTTGCCCGCATCCTCATGCCCAAGGCCTACGTTCGCCTCTCCGCCGGGCGGGAGAAGATGTCCGATGAATTACATGCCTTGTGTTACCTCGCCGGTGCCAATTCCATCTTCTATGGAGAAAAACTATTGACGGCCAAGAATACCGAGGCCGCCCGCGACCAGGCACTGATGAAACGCCTGGGGATGCGACCGCTGAAGCGGGGTGATTGAGGTGTCTTCGACTCGTAAACATAAGTCCAGGTTGGTATTCGTCAGCCATGCTGGAGAAGACACGTGGGTAGCTCGTCAGATTGCAAGGGAAATCGCCTCGAAGGGGGCAGAACCATTCATGGATGAGGCGGATATCGATGTCGGGTCGAAATTCGAGGAAGACATGAGGAATTTTCTGGAGGACGCCCATGAACTCCTCGTGCTTTTCACGCCATGGGGATTGGAACGACCCTATGTATGGACAGAAATCGGCGCGGCATGGATACGCCGTATTCCCATCATCGTGGTTCTCCACGGTTTGACGCAAAAGGAATTTCAGTCACAACCCAATGCTCCGGTATTTCTGAAAAAGCGGAATATCATTCGACTCAACGATATCGACCAGTATTTCGGACAACTCGGCATGCGTGTTACCGCGCCAGGAGAAAACTGATGTCCGAGAAGCACTATGACGTTTTTCTCTCCTATTCCCCCAAGGATAGGCCATGGGTCTCGGAATTCGCTTCCGTCTTGAAAACAGATGGCGTAAAGGCATGGTTCGATGCCGACATTGCCCCAGGAGAATGCTGGCAGGACAAGATCCAGGATGCGCTTCGGGAAAGCGGCACATTGGTCATGGTGCTGAGCCGAAACAACCTCGAAAGCCCCTGGATGTTTTTCGAGTTGGGTGCGGCAGTGGCGGGCAAAAAAAGAATCATTCCCGTTCTCCCGTATGACATGGACATTGCACAGATTCCGGAAGCCTTGTGGAAATTTCAACCCCTCCGGGAAAGCTCACCCCAGGAAGCCGGAAAACGAGTAGCGGAGGTCATCAAACAAGACCATGGCCGACTGTAAAGCCAAAGATACATTGGCTGAATACGATCTCTCCAAGGGTGTTCGAGGGAAATATGCGGCGAGATACCGGCAGGAGGGTACCAATATCGTTCGACTCGAATGACGGCGTAGCCGCCATGTTCCCGAATTCCGGGTGCGTAAATAGTGCATTACGATCCTTGGGACAGCTTAATCCGGCATCATGGTAATGGCAGCCCGACAAGGCAACGTTCAATACCCTGAGCATAAATCCGATGTTGCTTACCCCAAACAATCTTTTACTTCGATAATCAGAAGCAACGCAAGAGATGTTTCCATATGGCCAATTCAGGAAAAAGAAGCCTTGGAGAGAAACTCAATACCTGGGTACAAACCATTGCGATCCTTGCGGCTGGTTTATGGGGAGCCTATGTATTTATTTATCAGGAATTCTGGCTACCGAAATCCTCCCCAACCAGCGTCACCCTGGATGTTTCATTGCGCAAAGCCGGTAAAGCCAATCACAACAATGGACCTCTCGAGGCCATAGAGCTTTTAGTGCTTGCCAAAAACACAACCAAATACCCCATTGAACTATTGCCGGGCATCTTCGTCGTTCATGGTCTCGAATTCGTAGCCGCCACCTTATCCGATGAAAATGCATTCGATAGGAATTTGGAATCCAAAGGATCGGAATCGGCCCCGATAACGCCACACTCCGGAAAATATCGAAACAGACATTCCGTCGAGGCATCGCGTACCGAAATCTCCATTGGCAGTCCATTTTTCGATACCAGATTGAACCCGGGAGAAACCATAAAAAGGACATTCATCATCACCATTCCGGGCGATGAATATGATGCCCTCAAGGCTTCCGTAATCGTTCCCAGGTGTAGCAGAGAGCTTTTTTCCTCATCTTGCGAAGAGAAAAGGACCAAACTCGAATGGGGTTACAACAAAGAAAAGCAACAACCGGAATCGGTTTGGTGTCAGGATGGGAAATGCACAGTGATAGAAAAAGACGACTATAAATCCCGGAAAATCAGGAGAGCGATCTCCAAAGTCATGCTGTCATTATAGGAATAGGAAGCCGAAAAATAATCCCAATACGCCACATTGCCATCACCCTCTTCCACGATTCAAGCCAACATGCTCATCGAACTCGCCGTTGCCAACTTTCGCTCCATCCGGGATGAACAACGCTTGACCCTGGTCGCCGGTAGGGAAAAAACCCTTTGGGACACCAACGTCTTCGAGCCCGAGCAACCGAACGGCAAGAAGCGTATCCGGCTCCTGTGCTCCGCGGCCCTCTACGGCCCCAATGCCTCGGGGAAGACCAATCTCGTCAGGGCGTTGGTAACGATGCGGCGCATGGTGTTGGAATCCCAGCAACGGATAGGGCAGTTGCCCATGGAACCCTTCCTCTTCGATCCCGAGACCCGTGCGCAACCGACGCTCCTGGAAGTGATCATCATGGTAGAGGGCGTTCGCTACCAATACGGGTTCTCCGCCACCGCCGAGCGCATCCATGACGAATGGCTGTTCGCCTTCCCCAGGGGACGGGCGCAACGCTGGTTCGAGCGGGAATTTCATGCCGACGGGGAGCGCGACGAATTCAGCTTCGGCGGTAGGTTGACCGGGGGCAAGGAGGTATGGCGACAGGCCACTCGCCCGGATGCCCTGTTCCTTTCCACCGCCGTGCAGCTCAATAGCCAGCAGTTATTGCCGCTGTTCAGATGGTTTGAGGATAAGCTACGGGTTGTCGGCATTAACGGGTGGCCCCCAAACCTTTCTCTTGAATGGTGCCAAGACGACGGCAAACAACGAGTGTTGAAATTCCTTCAGGCCGCCGATTTCGCCATCTCCGATCTGCAGGTACAGAATCAGGATGATAGGCTAGATGTTGTGTACTTACCGAACGATAGGCCCTCTCAAGTCAGGCAATTACGGTTTCAGCTATTTCCCGATCTGAATAAGGGAGAGCAGGGAATGGATTACAGGCTGATTACTGTTCACCAAACCAGCGATGGACGGCAGATCGAATTAGACATGGGAAATGAATCAAACGGTACGCAAAAGATGTTTAGTTTGGCTGCTCCCTGGCTTAGTGTTTTGGAGCACGGCAGGGTGCAATTTGTGGACGAACTCCATGACAACCTCCACCCCCTCCTGGTGCAATTCCTGGTCCGGCTCTTTCACTCCCCCGAGACCAACCCCAAGGGCGCGCAACTCGTCTTCACCACCCATGAGACTTCGATCCTGGACAACGAGAACCTCCGCCGGGATCAGATCTGGTTTTTTGAACGGGACAAGGAACAAGCGACCCGGCTCTATCCGCTCACGAGGTTCAAGCGACCCAAGGGAATCGCAAACCTGGAGCAAGACTACCTGGTTGGCGGGTATGGCGCCGTACCATTTCTGCGCAACCCCTCCCGGATATTCGAGGACTGAATATGGCCAAACGTAGAGCGCGCGATCTCGACCGTCGATCAAAACCTTTGGTGGATGAACGCCAGGAATATGTATTGATTGTCTGTGAAGGGCGGAAAACCGAGCCCAACTATTTCGAAGAGTTGCAGGAAGAATATCAACTCGGCATCGTCAATATCGATATCATTCCCGCTGATGAGGGCACCGATCCCATGTCCGTGGTGCGTACGGCAGAGTCCAGACAAGACAGCAAGAAGAAGACGAGAAAAAGACCCTTTGATCGTGTGTACTGCGTCTTCGACCGAGACGAACACGGCAACTTCGACGATGCCTCCCGGCAGATTACGGCCCTTCAAGGACAGGGCTTTCGGTCCGCCCGCTCCTGGCCCTGTTTCGAATTTTGGCTATTGCTCCATTTCGGGTATACGCGGAAATCTTTCGAACGGGGTGGTGGGCGGAGTGCCTGCCAAAACTGCGAGAAGGAATTGCAATCGAAAATGAAAGATTACCGCAAAGGAAAAACCGGGGTATTCGGCGAATTATTTCCGCGCTTGGAAAAAGCCAAGGGACATGCGGCTAGCGCTATGGAAGATGCTAAAAGCATTGGAGAGGAAAATCCCTTTACCGAGATTCATGAATTGGTGGGTTATTTGCAGGATCTGAATGGGATGAAAAGTGCGTGCCTATATTGATAAAGAGGTTTTTGTGGTTATGTATAAATGTATTTCAAATATTTCTGAATATTGTCCAGATAAGAGAAGTTTGAAAATTTTCCTAAAGCATGCCACACCTTTTTGGATGCTACTGCTTGTTTTGATCGTATTTATTCCCTTGAATTCTTTCTTGGGCTTACATAAGTTTGAAGTATTTTTTTGTGAAGATGCTATTGGACTCAGGTGGGCATTTTTATGGACTCTTTCACTAGCATTTGTAATGGTATCAACAGTGTAGTCTTTTTCTAACTTTTGGAAAATAGCTTCAACTCATCAAGAACACATAAAACGAGAATTCACTATAACCTTTATTTTTATCATTCTAATAATTTTCATTCTTCTCCATTATACAGATAATATACCCAAGGAATCCTATCTTGGCGGACCCGCTGGTGATCGTCTTATAGGGAATATGGAAGAGATTAATAAATATACAATTCCTACAATTCGTTCAGTTGCCACTATCCTTAGCATCCTCACTATGGTAATTGCTTTCTCCTTAGCGGTAAGTGCTTCCTTGTTAGTTATCGATCGTCGCGATTTGGAAGAAGCAATTCGACAGAGAACTACGGAAATCTATAATAGCCTATATTCCAGCACAACTCTGCTTACCGCAGGGGTATTAGAGATATATTGCATGTTCAGTTGGGTTTCTGCTTCAAGTATAGAGAAAGATTTTAGTGAACCTATAGTGATCACATCAGTAATTACATCAGGACTTTTCTTTACACTCATGCTTGTAGTTATCTATATCCCATTAGGCTCTTCCCCAGATCGTGTGGGTAAAGTGAATAAAATAGTGAAAGGCCCC
>CAZSVE010000083.1:0-13822 GCA_964610175.1 uncultured Thiotrichales bacterium | reverse complement strand
ATTTTACCACTGGTTCAGGGAGACGTTCCCGCAGCAGGGTCCCTGCCTGTTCCGGGTAGGAGAGCAGCTCTTTCAGGAAATGATCGTGTGGGTGAGCGATATCGTTGCTCAATGGATTTACTGCATGGATAACGTATCAAGGATACACACAACTGTCCCGACCCTGTCACACGGGACTCTTTGGCAAGACAATTCTAGCGAAGCTTCGCCTCGAACACACAAAGCATGACCCAGCATCAGCCAAAGCAAAATCGGTATTTTGTAAAAGTCGACTCATTTGCGAAGATGAGCGGACTTATCATCGAAACTGCCGGTACCAGAAACCAGGTGCTGAAATCCCTTCCCCCGCTGATCATGGAGGAAGATCTCCCGAAAAGGGGACCGCGGATCATCGACGATGCCATCGCTGCCCCGGCCCAGGGCCAACATCGGGGGGAATCACATTTCCCGATCTATTAAGTGAAACAGTCCCGATTAAGTGAGACAATCCCGGACAGGAGTTTTTCACTATCCTGTGGATTTTATGGCCTTCCTCACCGACGCGATCTTCCCAAGATCGATGTCGGCGCTCATCAATTTTTCCCCCTCCTCGGCATCGGCCAGGATTTCCCCCCAGGGGTCGACGATCAACGAATGGCCGAATGTCTCGATCTTGTCGTTGTTTTGGCCCCATTGCGCCGGGGCAACCACGAAGCATTGATTCTCGATAGCCCTGGCCCTTATCAGGGTGTGCCAATGCGCCCTTCCGGTAGGTATGGTGAACGCAGCGGGGATGCTCAGGATATCCGCCCCGTTTTTCGCATAGTCCTGGTACAGGCATGGATAGCGGAGGTCGAAACAAATGGATAGCCCGATTTTCAACCCCTGGTCGCGAATCATGGCAGGGGTCGTGCCCGGTGTGTAAAGGTTGCTTTCATCGATTATTTTCGAACCGAGCTCGCAGGAAAAAAGATGCATCTTGTCATAGTGACCGAGGTCATTGCCGTATTTGTCGAAGTTATAGCTTCTGTTGACGATTGCGGCGCCCTTTTTGGTGGAAGCGGATCCCCCCAGGATCGAAATGGCGTAATCGGTAGCCAGTCGCCTGATGTTGCGGTAGTGCTCATCGTCCTGGTTGTCTGCATCGATGAGGTAGGGACCGGGCGTGGTTCCATCGGGCATGGAGTAGAAGCATTCGGGGAGAAAAACCCGGGTGAGTTGCCGTAACTTGGCCTCGTGGAGAAGTGCCCTGATTTTGTCGAGGTTTTGCTCGTAATCGAGTACCGAGCAGATTTGTATGATTCCGATCTTCACTGGCGAGCCTTACTACAATCAGGATATCCGGGTTATTGCACACGGGCCATTACATCTTGGTCATTGCATTCGGGCCATTACCCCCCGATCACGCTACCGACTTCCCATCGCGGCCCGATGACGGTATCGACTCCCCGTTACGCTCCGATGACACCGCCATCCTCGCGGGTGATCATCATGACCGAGGAACGGGGGATGGCGTCTCCACCATCCGGGAAATGGGACGGCGCCAGTTTTTCGCCCGGATGTTGTATGCCCACGAACATGGTCTTGTAGTCCGGGGTGAAGGTAAGTCCCGTGATCTCGCAGGCAATGGGCCCTGTGAGGAAACGCCGGATCTCGCCGCTATCGGGGTCTGCACACAGCATTTGATTGTTGCCCATGCCGGCGAAATCGCCCTTGTTGGAATATTTTCCGTCGGTGAGGATCCAGAGTCGGCCATCGCCGTCGAAACCGAGGCCATCCGGGGAATTGAACATATTTTCCGGGGTGATGTTGGGGCTACCGGCATATGGACCACCATCATGCACCACCGGGTTGCCGGCGATCACGTAGAGGTCCCAGGTGAATGTCTCGGCGGCGTGGTTACCCCCGTCGGGACGCCAGCGCACGATGTGTCCATAAATATTTTTGTTGCGCGGATTGGCCGCGTCCACCGGCTGGTTGTCTTCGACGCCGCGGTCTTTGTTGTTAGTCATGGTGCAAAAGACATGCCCGTTGTCGGGGTGCACGGCGACCCACTCCGGTCGATCCATGGTGGTCGCACCCACTCGTGTCGCGGCCTCGCGGGCGAAGATCGATACCGTCGCCTGATCCGGGAAGCCGTTCTCCGGGGTAAGCCCGTGTTTTCCCCAGGTCAATTCGATCCAGCGTCCGGTTCCCTTGTTTTCCCCTTGATTGCCGCGCAATTCGGCTACATACAGGGTGCCCTCATCGAGCAGCCGACCATTGGCCACGGTATCATCGGGATCGTATCGGTGCCTGGAGATGAACTTGTACAAATGTTCACCTCGTTCATCGTCTCCCATATAGATCACCACGCGACCGTCGTCATCGATGACCAGGGCGGCGTTCTCGTGCTTGAAGCGACCGAGGGCGGTGCGTTTTTTCGGCGTCGAAGCGGGGTCCATGGGGTCTATTTCCACCACCCAGCCAAAACGATGCGCCTCGTTGGGGTTTCTCGCGACATCGAAGCGCTCATCGAACTCGTACCAGCGATAGTCTTCTTTATCACGCGCCGAAATGCCGTAGCGTTGGTAGTTCTCCCCGGGATCGGAGCCATCGCCGCTGACGAAGTAGTAATTGAAGTTCTCCTCGCAGGTGAGATAGGTACCCCAGGGGGTTCGACCATTGGCACAGTTGTTCACCGTACCCAAAACATGGCGACCGCTGTCATCGAAGGCAGTCTTCATCGAGGAATGTCCGGCGGCGGGCCCCGTAATCTCCATGGGGGTATTGGTCGTGATGCGGCGGTTCAGTCTGCCGCCGAGGTCGATCCGCCAACGGCCATCTTGTTTCTTCAATTCCACCACGGCGACCCCGTGGGCGGCCTGGGCCTTCTTCACCGCTGCCGCGGTCATGGCCTTGCCCTGGTGGGGGAACAGGTATTCGTAGTTGGTAAATTCATGGTTTACGACCAGCACGCCGCGGTCGCTGCCCCTATTGTCGCCCGTGTCATTGCCCGTATCACCGCTCGTATCGTCACGAAGGGGGAAAAAGGTCATGCCATCGTTGTTATCTCCGAATTGCCGCTGCTGATCCCCGGCATCGGCGTTTTGATCGAAGGGAGGCGCGTCCGGGAAGATGGGGTCTCCCCAGGAGAGCAACACCTCGGCCCGGTAGCCCCTGGGGACCACGACGCGGTCCAGGGTCGACGCCGGGACCGCTCGAAAACCCAGAATGCCCCGACCCTGGTTGCTCTCGGCGGCAATGACTCTGGTAATGGGATTTACGGCCAGGAATGCCGCCACCCCGACGGTGCCGCCGGCCGAGAGAAATTCCCGACGATCGAGCAGCCTGCCGAATTCCGATTGCCTGTCATGGTCCGTGTAATGGATGTTTTTTTTGCCGAAACGGTTCATGATGGTTTCTACCTCGAGTTATTTACAACACAATAGCCGTCACACAGTAGTCGTCGGAACGCGTAGCGTTCGGATCTATGTCCCCTATGTCCCCCCGGGCCCGGAACATCCCCGGAAGCCTTCTCCCCCGGAAAGGAAACATCGCTTCAAGATCCGGAGAATCTCTTGGGCGTTTCGTCCAAGGTTTTACGGGCATAGGGAGTGCTGTTTCGTATCGGAATCCTCTTCCTCGGCACCGAGGTAGGCACGGATGACATTGGGATCGTTGCGAACCTCTTCCGGGACACCATCGGCGATCTTGCGACCATATTCCAATACGATGATGCGATCCGATATCCCCATGACCACCCGCATGTCGTGTTCGATGAGCAGTATGGCGATGCGTTCCCGGTCGCGTAGGGAAAGTAACAATTCGGTAAGATCGAGGGATTCCCTGGGGTTCAATCCCGCAGCCGGTTCATCGAGACAGAGCAGGATGGGCCGGGTGCACATGGCCCTGGCGATCTCCAGGCGGCGTTGGTCGCCGTAGGGAAGGTGGCCCGCTTGGCGATTCGCCTGATCGATGAGTCCTACCCGTTCCAGCCAGTGTTTCGCGAAATGCAGGGCGTCGCGTTCGGCACTCCGGTATCCGGGCAGACCCAGCAGACCGGATAGGGAAAACTTCGATGCCTGCATCAAGGGGGTGTGCTGGGCTACGATGAGATTTTCCAGCACCGACATCCCCGTGAATAATCGAATGTTTTGGAAGGTGCGCACGATACCGGCGCGCGCGATGCGAAATCCATCCATTCGTTCCAGGTGGATGGCTCCGGGGGCAGCCTGCGGGCGCAGTGCCAACCGTCCGGAACCGGGTCGATAAAACCCCGTAATGCAATTGAATACGGTGGTCTTGCCCGCGCCGTTGGGGCCGATGATGGCCGTTATCTCCCTGTCTTCGGCATCGAAGGACACATCGTCGATGGCGACCAGACCGCCAAAATGCATGGAGAGTTGCTCGACGCGCAACAGGGGGGAGGAGGTACTGCTATCCGTCAATTTGTCGTTTTTCGTGCACGTTGTCTATGTGGCAAGGCGATGGGGTTGCTGCTGCCTGCCGGCAGGCAGGTGACGGGACCCGATATGGTCGTCGTCCTTTTTCGGAAGTGTCGGGTGATGGTGCACCCCCGCGCCCGACCGGGTTTCGTCACGAGCGGCGCGCTGGAATTTTCCAGGCCGAACATGTTGGTGCTTCGCGCCAGGACTGAAGCGGGATGGGTCCAGGCACGCGCATCCGTTCTCTCGAGGTCTTTGTTTTTCCGATACCTGAACATGATGCCTATCCGGACGAGCCTCCGATGACGATCCTCCGATGAGCATAACTCCCCTTCCGGGCAATTGGTGCCACCATCGGAGACGGGATGAGACTTTAAGCCATCATGGAAACCATTAGAAGAGGCGATTCTACTCTCGATCGGATTTCCCGAGGATAACAGGGGTCGCCTGGTCTCGAAGAATCGGTGAAAAAATCGATTTTTGTGCCGCTTGCGATCATGAACGACCGGGGACCGGATGGTTCCGTCCAAAGGCCTTATCGCCAGGCGATGCCTTGACGATTCGCCCAGGGAGAGGTGGCTTGCGGGAGGACACCGCAGCAGGTTCGGGGGACGGGATTTTCTCGATCGGTCTTTTTGTCGGCTCGGGAAACGCCGCTTTCCCGACGACCTTGCGCGCCGCGCATCGTGAAAATAATGACGACATCTCGGGCGCGGTGATGAAATCGCCCGCCTCCCCGAATTCCAGCCTCTCGGATTGATAATACCCAAGCCCGGCGCGTACAGGGCAAGCTCCATGAATCGTTGAAAGGAGATCATGGATTGCCCGGCACCCCTTGTCTCTGCGCCAATCCGAGCGACAAGGGCGCGGCTTCTTTTCATGTCCCGTGCGCCAGGCTCTGGAAGTGATTCCAGAGTGGTGTAGGGTTGGTTCATGGTCATTCTGGCTGGCCACCTTCGAAGCAACCAAAATTCGGGCCGAATAGATTACACATCGAGTGGAAGCAGGCCTCGTAAAAGGCGTGGCGGAAAGGAACAACAGTGCGCTTGCCATCAATGTAAAGTGGGGCTACGCAGACCGTGGGAGGCATTGGATAGTCTCGTGGTATCGAACACGGGTTGTTCTCCTGTGTCGATAACCGATGAATATTTCAGTATTTCTTTCGATACTGCCTATATAATAATGCCAAAATGGAAAAGAATACCGGGTGGCTTATCCCTCGATAGACGCTAGATTTACCCAAACGTAATGGAGAGATCCAAGATGTCCATGAGCACACAAGAACCCAGCCCAGAATCCGTTTGGGCCTACCTACAGAAGCTTGCCCGGCAGACGGAAGAAACAGGTCGATTCGTGAAGGAAACCACGGAGCAAATGCGAGAGACCGATCGACTCATAAAGGAGACCGGTAAGCAGATGCAAGAGACCGATCGGAAAATGCAGGAAACCGACCGGAAAATGCAGGAAACCGATCGATTCATAAAGGAAACTACGGAACAAATGCAGGAGACCGATCGGAGAATGAAGGAAACCGATCGACTCATAAAGGAAACCGGCAAACAGATGCAGGAGACCGATCGGAGACTCAAAAAGGCCGAGGATCTCTTCACCACGCAGTGGGGGCGATTGATCGAGTCGCTGGTAAGCGGTTCTCTTATCGAGATCTTCAATGGGAAAGGGATACCGGTCGATGACGTGTCCACTCGGGTACGGGGCAACCGTCAGGGACATTCCTACGAATTCGATATCATCGCCCACAATGGCCGGGAGATCATCATCGTCGAGGTAAAAACCACCCTCCGACCCGATGACGTCCGGGAGTTCATGAATAAACTGGACAACGCCAAAACCTGGATGCCCAGGTACCAGGACAACGTGATCTACGGGGCCATGGCCTGGCTTCAGACCAACGCCGGCGCGGAAAGAATGGCGGAAAATCGGGGACTCTTCTCCATCCGGGCCGTAGGCGACTCGGCCAGCCTCACCAACGCCACCGATTTCAACCCGAGGGCGTTCTAACGCGGCTTTCCCCGTGGGCGGAAGGTCCTGCCTGCAAAATCTCCAATGGTATGGTTCGCACCGCTCCCCAAACGGCCCCCGATGGACCATGATCTAGCGAGGCTTCGCCTCGGACCGATGAACCATAATCCTGCGCTAGTAAAGAACCGTTAAAACTCGACTCATTCGTAAAGCCGAGCGGGAAATAAACAAATCAATAGGTCGGGAAATGCGATTCTCCCCGATGTTACCCCCGGGCCAGGGCAGCGATGGCATCGTCGATGATCCGCAGCCCCTTTCTCAGGAGATCTTCCTCCATGATCAGCGGGGGAAGGAATTTCAGTACCTGGTTTCTGGTGCCGGCGGTTTCTATGAGGAGTCCACCCTCAAAGCATCTCCTGGACACCTTGGCTGCAAGGCCTCGCTGCGGGAATTCCAGCCCCCAGATCATGCCTCGACCCCGAACCGCCATGGATAATTCCGGGTATCCAGTGGCGATCCCTTGCAATGCCTTGTCCATGATTTCACCCCTGTAGGCGACGGATTTCGATAGTTGGTCGTCGTCCCAATAGGCCAATAACTCGGTTGCAGCGACAAAGGCGAGGTTGTTACCACGGAAAGTCCCGGTATGCTCACCCGGCCGCCACCGATCCAGCTCCGGTCGCATCAAAAGAATGGCCATGGGCAGGCCACCGGCGATGGATTTGGACAAAATGACCATGTCGGGCCGGATTGCGGCCTCCTCGAAACTGAAGAAGGCGCCGGTGCGCCCGTTGCCCATCTGGATGTCATCGATAATCAACAGGATGTCGAAATCGCGACAGAGCCTTTCCAGTTTGCGCAGCCACGCCGGTCTGGCGATATTGACGCCACCTTCGCCCTGCACGGCTTCGACGATGATGGCCGCGGGCAAATCCACGCCGCTGCCGCCATCCGAGATGAACCCGCGCAGATAGTCGATCGTATCCACATCGGGGCCGAGATAGCCATCGAAGGGGAAGAAGCTGGTATTGCCTTGCACGCCATCATATTCGTTCCGGTAAAAATCGTTTCCGGTTACCGCCAGCGATCCCAGGGTCATACCGTGATAAGCGTTGGTGAAGGCAACGATACTAGCGCGTCGTTTTACCCTACGAGCCAGCCTCAGGGCGGCTTCCACCGCATCGGTGCCCGTGGGGCCGATGAACTGTATCTTATAGGTGAGGTTCCGCGGCGTCAGGATAGTGTCTCGAAATTTTCGCAGAAAGGCGCGCTTGGCCACCGTGGCCTTGTCCAGGCTGTGCATGACGCCATCCCTTTTCAGATAATCGATAAGGGCCTTTTTGACCGTGGGATGGTTGTGTCCGTAATTGAGCGCGCCGCCGCCGGCGAAGAAATCGATGAAGCGATTACCCAGATCATCGAACAAACAGCTCCCCTGCGCGGTATCGAAAACGGCGGGGAATAAACGGACATAGCTCCGTACATTGGATTCTAGTTCCTCGAAGATTTCCATAAAAAAAGTCGTATGCCTTTTGGAATGTCGGCGACTGTCATAACGATTCTGGGTTACGCCAATCGAATCGGGCTGATGACGAACAGCGACTCCGCCTCATGGTTATGTTCCGGGAACCACTCGGCGCGCAGGTATTCCGACTGCTCCTCGAGCTTACCACCCACCAACCGCGCCACGGCGGTAAACAATGCCCGCGATGGCCTGTTCGATGGTGTAACGGTGGTTCGAAGAGACTCGATATGGCGGCAAGATCTCCGTCGTAAGATGGTCAGTATCATCTGCAGCGCCAGTCCTTGTCTGCGTGTGGTTTTCGCGGTGCCCACCTGCCAGACAAAGAGAGAATCGGGGAAAATCGGCGGGATATAGGCCAATACGAACCCCACAATCGCGTCATTGCGCACCGCTACCACGCAGGTTCCGGCGAAGTGCTCGCCGAACACGAAGTAGGCATACGGGGAGTTCAGATCGAATGCCTCGATTTCCCGGACCAGTCGCCATATGGCCGCGCCATCGGTGATTCTGGGCGAGCGGAACGTTATGGTTGTATCGGGGAGCATGATTCGGATCTATTCGGGGAACTTATCGCAGCAGGTCGAATGATTATCCGAGTACATGACACACTGTGCAATGGGAGTGGCAAATGGGACGAATATCGGAAAAAACTCAGTGTGGTTTGGCGTTGGCAGGGTAGAAAAAAAAGCAAAATCATTGTTTTGGAACATGTCAGCGCTTCGCGCCAAGGCCGAAGCGGGGTGGGGCTTGGCACACCCGGCGGTTCTCTCGGGATTTTTTTTTCCGATACTTTGAAACTTGACGCACTTGCGAAGCTGATCGGGAAATAAACGAATGATTCGGGTTGCCAATCGATTCGGTTCATGAGCGGGCTCTTTGCATCACCCAGCGAATGCGTACTACGTAACATACCGTGACGATAGCCATGCCAAGTATCAGTCCCATCCAAAACCCCGAGACACCGAAATCCATCACGAATCCCAATGGCATCCCAGCGGGGAGCGCTATCCCCCAATAAACGATGCCGGAAATCAGGGCCGGGACCTTCATGTCCGATAGCCCGGCCAATGTGTGGTTGGCGACTGCGCGCAGACCATCGACAACAATGAAGGTGGCAGCCAATATGATGACAGGAATAGCCGATAACACAAGCTTCCCGGTTGTCGGCGTGTCGGAATCGATAAATAACATGACAATCCATTCCGGGAAAGTAAAAACCATCGCGATCAGCGGCAATGTGATTAAAAGGAACATCGAGGTAGCGCTATCGAATATGCGCCAAACACCCGCGCAACCTTGTCGATCACGAACACAGACACTCGCCACGCGCGCGGTCGCGGATAGGATTCCACAAACCCACAATCCCTGTCGAATAAGCTTTGGCACCATCCGTGACCGCATCGATTCGATCAGCCTGGAGACAAGTATCGTGACAGGAAACAATATCCCGAACCCGATGGTGATGATGATGTCGTAAAAGGACAGGGCAAGTCCGGCAGCGCTCGATGCAAGTGGGTCGAAGCGACCGAGCATGATGGCATCCGTAATCCCAATCAGTACCCAACCTCCATATCCGATACCCAGTGGCAAAGCCATTTTTATTATCGCTCGGAACTCCGAACCGAATAGGGCCGTGGATCCGGATATATCGGTTGTCAATGCCGAAGGTACCCCTCGATACTATTCAATACCACCAAGACCGGAGAACAGGATGGCAAAAAAGCCCGCTTTTCCACCCACGGAGTCGAAAAAACGCGATCGGCTTGCGACAAAGGGAACAAGGGTTTTCGCGGCCGCACTGGCAGCATCGGCCAATATTCCGACGACTTATAAAAAGGGGCTGTCCTGGATAAAATCAGTCATCCAGCGATGTTTCGCCTCAAACCGATGAAGCATGATCAAGGCTTGGCAAGCCGGAATCGACGCCTTGAAAAACTTGATCCAATCGTGAAGCCGAGCGGGAAATAAACAAACCGGGACAGCCCCCTATGTCCACGCCGACGAGTTTCTCCGATGAAGAATTGGAAGCGGGCCTCGAAGAGATGGTAGAACGATCCACGGTCGAGGAATGATCCGGGTAGTAGAATTCCCACGGCAGGGCTTTGCTAAAGAAGCTTGCCAAAAATCCTTGAAAAGAAACCGTAGGGGGAAAAGTCTCATGATCGTTCGGCGACTTCATGAAATCATGCAAACTGAACGGGAGGTAATGGCAAACAACGGCAACTGGATTAGCCGGAGATTGCTTCTGCACCGCGAAAAGATGGGGTTTTCACTTCACGACACTGCGATTCTTGCCGGTACGGAGACTTACATCCATTACAAAAACCATGTAGAAGCCGTTTATTGTGTGGCCGGTGAAGGAGAGATCGAAGATCTGGAAACCGGAGAAATACATTCCATATCCGATGGCGTCCTGTATGCCCTCGACAACCACGAACGTCACTATCTGCGCGCAAAATCCAACATGCGTCTCATCTGTGTCTTCAACCCGGCCTTGATTGGTACAGAAACGCATGACAGCGAGGGCTCGTATCCGTCGATCCAAGAAAATACAGCGGCTGCCGATTGAAACCGCCAAATCGAATACCGTCGGACGGAATGCTTGCACAGCCCCATATACCGACCCATATACCGAGATTTCCCTTGGATCATTCGATTTGTCGATCCCCCGGTCATCCCCGTAAATGTGCCGAGTCGTTATGGTATCGATTTTACGTAAATTTCCAACTCATGCTCTGCCCGCTCGAGGCAAAGCTCCACCAGGAATAAATTTGGAGTGCCAACGTGAATCCGAAACTAGATTCATACCCAACAAGGGGAGAAACGGAAATCATTCTGGAAAGGCCTGACCCAATCGTCTTTGGTGAAAGAGACAAACAATCACCGCTCGGTCTGGATCCAGAACAGATCGATCTCTACGAAAAAAACGGCTTCCTGATATTTCCCGCTTTCTTCTCTCCACACGAGGTAAAACTATTCATCGAGGAACTCCACAGGATCCGGGAATTACCCGAGTTGCAGGAACGCCAGGAAGTAATCCGGGAACCCGGCAATGCCGTGGTGCGCTCTATCTTCAATCCACACGGATTCAGCAGCCTATTCGATCGTCTCTCCCGTGATCATCGTATTCTCGATAAAGTCACTCAACTGCTGGGAAGCCCAGTCTATATTCACCATGGGCGCATCAATATCAAATCGGCTTATCATGGCAAATCTTTTCCCTGGCATTCCGATTTCGAAACCTGGCATGCCGAAGACGGTGTACCCAGGTGCCGCATGCTAACCGGCTGGCTAATGTTGACGACCAATAACGAATTCAATGGACCGATCTATCTGGTGCCCGGGTCTCATAAACGTTTCGTCTCCTGTGCGGGCAAGACCCCCAGGGAACACCATAAGGCCTCGTTGCGCAAACAGGAATACGGCATTCCGAGCGCAAAGTCCATTCGAGAATTGGTAGAACAAGGCGGGCTCATCGGTGCCTACGGTTCACCAGGCACGCTGATGTTTCACGAAGCCAATATCATGCACGGCTCACCCGACAACATATCTCCCTGGGATCGAATCAACCTCATGTTCGTCTACAACAGTGTGGAAAACACACCCGAGGACGAACCATTCGGGGCACGAAACCCGCGACCGGAATTCTTACGCAATACGAATTTCACACCATTGGAATCCGTGGAAAATCATTTCCAGTAGTCTACGATGAAGACAACCCAGGCAAGGGAATATCCCTTCTCCGCTCTTCGCAAATCGAACAGTCATTCCGGCAAGGATGACAAAAAGGACAGGGGCCTCGACTCCATGCCTCGAAACACCATCGACTTCCCTTTACACCGGACACTGACCATCCTCCTCGCCATAGCGCTCGCCCATGGCGCCTTTGGCGCCTCGGCAGCCACAGACCCCGCCTGCCGTCATTCCCTGGCGCTACACGGCCAACCCAAATACGCCTTCGACTTCAAGCACTTCGATTATGTCGACCCCCATGCCCCCAAAGGCGGCGCTATTCGCCTTGCCGTCCAGGGCACCTTCGACAGCTTTCATGAATTCATCCCCAAGGGAAATGCCGCCAGCGGGCTCGGCCTCCTCTACGACCCATTGCTCGTCGCCAGCGCCGATGAACCCTTCACGGAATACGGCCTCATCGCGGAGTGTATCGATACCTCCGAAGACCGCAGCTGGGTCATCTTTACCCTACGCCCCGATGCCCGCTGGCACGATGGCCGGCCCATCACCCCCGAGGACGTCATCTGGACCTTCGATACCCTCATCACCCAAGGGCACCCTTCGTTCCGTTTCTACTACGCCAGCGTCGCCGGGGTGGAAAAGCTCGACCAGCGGCGCGTCAAATTCACCTTCAAGGAATCGGGCAACCGGGAACTCCCTCTCATCGTGGGACAAATGCGTGTGTTGCCCAAACATTACTGGCAGGGGCGCGACTTTTCCCGCACCACATTACAACCACCCCTGGGCAGTGGTCCCTATCGAATCACCTCCTTCGATCCGGGGCGCCGCGTGATCTTCCAACGGATCCAAGACTATTGGGGGACCGATCTACCCGTTCACCGCGGCCACTACAACTTCCAAACCATCCATTACGACTATTACCGGGACGCCACCGTGATCCGCGAGGCCTTGAAGGCCGGCGACATAGACTACCGCCTGGAAAACCAGGCCAAGGCCTGGGCCCTGGATTACCGCATCCCCGCCGTGCGCCAGGGCCGCCTCATCAAGGAATCCATTCCCCATCGTCGCCCCGCCGGGATGCAGGCATTCGTCATGAACACGCGCCGCCCCGTATTCAAGGACAAAAAGGTACGCCAGGCGATCTCCCTCGCCATGGATTTCCAATGGATCGACAAGAACCTCTTCTTCAGTCAGTACACGAGAACCGAAAGCTATTTCGCCAATTCGGAGCTCGCCGCCACCGGTCTCCCGTCCACGGATGAACTCACCGTACTATCACCCTATCGCGACAGGATCCCCCATGAGGTGTTCACCACGCCCTACCGCGCCCCGACCACCAGTGGCGATGGCTGGCCACGGGAAAATCTGCTGCGCGCGGCAAGGCTCCTCGAGGAAGCCGGTTGGGTAATTCGGGACATGCGGCGGGTGCGCATGGATAGCGGAGAGCCCATGGGATTCGAGATCCTGCTGGTGAGCAAGCAATTCGAGCGGGTAGTGCTGCCCTTCGTTCGGAACCTCAAACGCTTGGGGCTGGAGGTCTCCGTGCGGCTCGTGGACTCCTCCCAATACATCAATCGCCTGCGCGCCTTCGACTTCGACATGTTCGTCGGCATCTGGGGACAATCCAACTCCCCCGGCAACGAACAACGCAATTACTGGTCGAGCGCCAGCGCCGACAGCCCCGCGGCACGCAATTTCGCAGGCATCCGGGACGAAGTGGTCGACGAACTCATCGAACTCCTCATCAAGTCCCCGGATCGCCCCACCCTGGTGACACGCACCCGCGCCCTGGATCGCGTGCTGCTACACGGGCATTACGTGATCCCCAACTGGCACCACACCGCGGATCGCATCCTGTACTGGGACAAATTCTCCCGCCCAAAACACACCGCGCCCACCGGCGTCTCTCTGCATCGATGGTGGTACGATGAGGAAAAGGCCGGGAGGTTGGTGGAGTGACAGGATACTGGCCTATGATGCTTTTCGAAGATGTTAAGGAGGGATCCTTAGTGGTTTCCAACTGAAGGAGATTCTAAATGCGCCACAAATTGTCCGATAGTTACTGGTTAGCAATATTCGTCTCTTTGATTTTCTGTATGGCAGGAGGGACGGTAATTGCTAAAGACAACCAAGAAAATGTGCTTACTATTGGTGAGGTTAAATATTAGGCTCTTCCCCAGATCGTGTGGGTAAAGTGAATAAAATAGTGAAAGGCCCC
>CAZSVE010000082.1:0-13877 GCA_964610175.1 uncultured Thiotrichales bacterium | reverse complement strand
CCCTAAATGCTATTGGGATGGCAAACTTCTACCCACAAATTTTTTTGAAGAGCCAGGATTTATCATAAAAGAGGCAGAATATAAAGACGACAAATATCAAGTTTCCTTGAATAAGGATGATTTGCAATCTTTTGTTTCCACTATAACCAGTTCCGGGCCGTATAGTATCGAAATGACGAGCTTTGAGAGCGATAATTATATATCCGGCAAAGTTCACGGGTTACCAGCAGATAGTAACAAAGAATACAATATCTTGGTCTATGTCTTGACGGATAAGTGGTACATCCACCCTTGGTCTGAAAACACGGAAGGAAAAGGATATGCAGCCGTTAACAAGGACGGAACATGGGAAATCGATACCGTTTGGAGAGGATACCAAGCTTTCCGTGTAGCGTTTCTCCTGATAACGCCAGGAACCTTCCCACCACCTACAATCGATGTCGGAGAAAGCGAGCCGGACAAAATACTATTATCCAGAATAGGAACACTTGGCTCGTTGATTATCGAGGCTCCGGAGGGGATTTGATAAAGATATCCCATAAAACAATCCTCTACTCATCAATCAGAAAATCTGGAGAGAAAAATGAACAAAGAAACCGAAAACAAAGACATGACTGTGCCGGATCTGACAGATTCTGATGGCAACATCAAGGAAGTGGCTGTATATATCTCTGAAGCGAAAAATGCAATGGGGATCATACAGCAGTTCAAGTTAGAAGGAATGGCAGGAAAAGAGATAAGTAAAAGAATTGCAGAAATTTCCATAAACTTACTGGAAAAGCAGAAGGAGCAAATAGAGCATAAGTTATTGTTGGATCTGGATGCCGACAAAAAACGGCTATATCAGGCTTATATGGTAGAAGTCGCGGAAATGGATGAAAACATTTCCAGAAAGGCCGGTGAAACAGCACAAAAATTAACCGAAATCATGCTTGATGCTGTAAATAACGTATATGAAATGAGGCATAAAGAGATAAAGCGATTGGACGATTCTTTAAAGAAAGGTGTGATTGACGAAAGTCGGTATGAGAGTTCAATGGGGCGTTTAGAGAGATTGGTAAAAAGGCTTGAAGAAGAAGCAGAGGATAGGGTTGGGTCACTCCTCAACACAAATAAACAGAGACTTCAGAAAACGTTAGAGCTATTCCAGGAATACATCTCGGCCCAAGATGACATAGCATGACTCCTGAGTTTCGTTTTCATAGAAGTAGATTGGCAAAAAACTAACGGATGGCTTTTCCCTCCACTGAAATCAAAGAGGCCATGATAAGGAAAGGATATGCGGGATATCTTCGATGCCTATAAAGGCTTGCTTGGATCAAGAAGAGATCCATCTCATGCCTTCATCCTTATGGCAGTCATAGGGGTCTTCCTTGCCAACGGCTTCCTTGTTACGAAATATTTACCGGGGGGCATCGCCAACGAAACATTTATCTCTTTTCTTGCGGCCACCTTGGTGCAAGCAGGGATTTTTGCTACATATATTATCATTCCACACTTAAGGTTGAAGAATATTATAAGGACAATACCATTATTGGTCGCCTTCCTTCACACATAATGCAGACTCGAATGAACTTGTTGCTAGTAAGAGAACAGATATTGTAAAGATTAACGAATTTATACTAAGCACAAGAGAAGATATAGTACAGGAATACAATGAATACGTGAGAACCCTTGAAAAATTAGCAGATGATTCATCGGTCGGTAAAGATAGAACAGGGGAATCAGGTTGCGGCCCGAACTGTAAAGGATATCTTCGAAAGAGGGAAAGTATTATCGAAAGATACGATTCAACATTGAAAACTATGCCTATTTTTTCGGAAATACCCAAGGACAAAACCGACTTATATGATGCGGCAAGAGCGGCCAAAAATAATCTATATTCACTATCTAACCAACAAACAGATTACGCCAAGTTTTGCAAGGAGATTGGAAAACCTCACGATTGGCTTGATCGGAGGGTAAAAGAGATTGGGGAACAATTGGAAGGATATTTGTCCGACAGAACCGGCCAGATTCTTACGGATAGCAATCTAGTACTGATCTCCATAATAAACGATGTAAACCTATTGCTGAATAAAGAAAGCGATCATCTATTTGCATTTAAATTTCTCATTGCCGTTCTGCCGGATCTTGTCTCATGGGTATTCGTTTTGATTTACTGGATGTTGCTCAGCTTCGGAGAAACAGGAAAAATAGAAGTTGGAAATAAACGACTGGCAGGGATGGTGAAGGCACAAAAGATACGAGCCGGCCTACTGAAAGAGTTGGAAAAACTAACTTCAGAAAATAAAAATACTGAATTTAATATATATGTGAATATGGATTCATCCTCACTGACAGGCGAAAATAGTCCTATTGAGGATGCCATTAAGGAAGCAAAAGAGAAACTAAAAAACAAATATTAAAGAATGGATTGCGCCCCTGGGAATCTATACCGTGCGCCGGAACGGCTTCGTCACGGAAACCTTCAAGCCGCCCCTTATATCGAGCCCACAGTGCATGGAAATGAACATCGTCCATTCAGTCAATAACATACAGATTCGGTTTCCCCGTAAGCGATGGTTTCATATTGTCGAGAATCATAATGATCTTGCGGGGTACTACGATGACGTGCTTCGGACGGTCGAGGAACCCGACTTGGTGCTCAGAGGCTAGGGTCAGAACTCATAAATAGGATTCAGTAAGAGCTTAATTTAGCTCTTCAAAAAATTTTCGTATCGATCGTTTAGCCTAGGCCCGAGATCCTCGGTACCATCAACAAACTTGTTTGGCCTGGGTACGGCGCGGAACCTGTTCTTCGGCTCCCTTACTCATTGCAGAATACCCGTTGTATTTTTCGGTAGCGCGAAGTAACGATAAAACAGCTGGCCGAAGCCTCGCCAGCCGATGGAGAAAAGTCCGGAAGAATGGATCTTTTCACCATCTTACCAATTTTTGGAGTTGCGGTGATAAAACGGTTACGAACCTTGACCTTATGCGCACTGCTCGGCCTGTTTTTCGGTACACAGTCTTCAACCGTCCATGCCTCGGATGCCTTCCAGGGCCAGGGCCGATTGCCGGAGTACCTGCCCTCGCCGATGACGCATTCGAGCCAGGTATGCGAAATGACGATAACCCGAATCCCGAACAGTCCGCCCTACTCTTCCTCTGGCTGATTGCGCTCGTACTGACGGTAGCCGCCACTGGGCGGTTCGGCGTTTCCTTCGTGAACGATCCGGCCGATCACAGGGAACGATTCAATCGCGGCGCGATGCTATTCGCGGTCTCTCTTGCCCTTTGGTGCCTGTTCAAGCTCACCACCGGCGGTACCATGCTTGATGCCCTGTTGATCTACCCTTTGTTCATTGCCAACACCATCTTGCTTATTGCATCGGGCGCCTTTCGGTTGTTCCAGCATTGGGAAGAGGAGGAAAGCAAGGCTGCCGACCCGCGTCATGATGAAGAATGAATCAATCTCCGGGTTTCCTCGCCAATCTTCAACTCTTCATCCGTGGGTACCACCAGGATCTTGACCTGGCTTCCATCCGTGCTGATCTCGCGAGATGCCCGCCATGAAGATAAATAATGGCATCCAGGGCACCCATGGCGGCATAATAGGCGCCGATATATTTATTGATCCGGTAGCAATAGATGTCGATGGCAAGCCCGACGCGCGCATCGCCGGCATTCCGTTTTTCCAGGACCTCGCGCATATCGTTTACGCCGCAGATCCCCTTTCAGCCCGCTCTTTTTATTCAGCAGGCTTTCCACTTCCGCGAGTCCCATGCCGAAGCTGGCTGGCAAAATAGAACGGTATGGCAGGGTCGATATCGCCGCTTCGGGTACACCCATGACCAGATACTCCAAGGGCGTCATGCCCATGGTCGTGTCGACACACTTTCCGTGTTTTACCGCAGCCATACTCGCCCCATTACCCAAATGGATGGTGATAAGGCAAAGCCCATCAAGCGGGATATTCAAGAACTCCGCCGCCTTTTCGGAAACATAGGCATGGGAAGTGCCGTGGAAACCATAGCGTCGGATCCGATGGCGTTCATACAGCTCATAGGGAATGGGATAAAGATAGACGTTTTCCGGCATACTTTGGTGAAAGACCGTATCGAAAACAGTCACATGGCCATCTGGAAAGATGGATCGCGCCACCTCTAGCCCAGATAGATTGGCAGGATTGTGCAGGGGAACCAGGGGAATGTTGCCTCGAATCGCGGCAATGACCACCTTGTCGATCATCACAGGGGCGTGGAACATCTCGCCACCATGGGCGACGCGATGACCCACCGCATCGATCTTCGATTTATCCCGGATGACGCCGTGGATTCGGTTCCCATATTGCATCGTTTATGGCCGAGTCCACGATGCCCGCGGTTTACCTCCCTTCAAACGCACCTTCGATTTTTGTCGACAATTCGCTAAGCACAGGGCATTTCCGCACATGCAGACGTTTGGCCAACAGATCGACCAAAGGTCGTTCGGAAGTCTCTTTGCCAGCCAATTCAATGCGTTTGACAACAGCGCGGGCGATGGATTGGTTTTCGCAGGCAAGATCGGTCAGGAAACCGGCAAGGTGTTCGTCGTATTTTTCCAGATCCTGTTCTCCCAGGCATGGGCCCCAGGCCTTGGTCATGAGACAGGGCTGATCGGGCGGGATACGGGCCTTCCATTGATCCAGACAGGATTGGTCTTGTTTATTGCCAGCCCTGGAACGGCAAGGTGTTTCCTGGATGTTATCCCACGTTCCGGGCCGCGATTCGAGGGTTGTTCGTTTCAGGGAAATCGGGAGAGGTGCCCGCAGGTCGACACCACGAAGGTCTGCAAGCCCCAGTTTGGCCTCCTCCAAATCCGCCAGGCGAAGCGTCGTTTCGCGAAGGTCGGTGCCCGTCAGGTCGGCTCGCTGAAATTCCGTATCATCACCGAAGATGGCTGCCCGCAGAGCGGCACCCCGCAGGTCTGCCCCATTGAGGTATGCTCCTTTCAGGTTTGCCCTGGAAAGCACTGCCCCCGGCATCTTTGCCAGGTTCAGATCCGCCTTTTCCAGGGATGCACCGTCCAGGATGGCACCCTGCATGGTGGCGTTGGTCAGAAGCGCACCATCAAGGCGCGCGCCGGCCAAATCGGTATTTCTCAAGGATGCACGGGTCAAATCGATGTCGGTGGCATCGACCGAGTCCAATCTCGCATCATCCAGCCGCGCCTTGTTCCACTTGGCATTCACCAGGATGACGTCGATGATTTTCGCGCCCCTGAGGTCTATATTTTCCGCCTCGCTCCCGGTCAGATCGACATCGCTCAGTTTCGCCTCGTACAGAACGGTACCTGAAAGCGTCGTCTCCTGCATGTTTACCTCCTCTAGTTTCGTCCAGGGGAGTTTTGCCTCGGTCAAATCGGCCCCTCGCAGATCGACATCCGCGAGGATGGCATTGGGGAGCTTGGTGCGCCTCAGGTTGGCCCCACGCAGGTCGCGCTCCCGTAGTTCCAGGCCACCGACCCTCAGGGCCGATTCCCGCCAAGTCTCCGGTGGGGTATCGAAACGCATTCTATTTACCAGCTCATAGACGGCGTCGCTATCTCCGTCTGCTAAAACTTTGCCTTCCAGTTGCAATGTCCATAACCACTCGACGGTATCTTTCAGTTGCAATGTCCATGACCACTCGAATGATTTCGAATACTCGGGTGCCTTCGGCAATCCCCAGGTGAGGGAGAGTAATAACACGCCCAGAAATGTGATCGACTTTCCCCCCCGTGCTCGCCAAAGGCTCGGAGACAATGATCTCAACCACCGGAACCGTCGTATCGACCACATGCATTGTGGTATTTCCTTCAGGTTACCCCACCCCATCTTTCCCATCCCTTCGTTATTTGTCGACTGGAATCCTTCAGGCACTGTGGCCATCGTACTCGGATAACATGATTTTCGGCCACAGTAATACAATCAAGATAACATCGAAGGTTTGCGCCATGGCTTGTGAGAAGAGAATCCACTTGTCATGGAAATCGAAGAAACGCAACTCCATGAATAACACGGTGACTCCTGGCAGGAATACCAGGGTAAAAAGAGAGATGAAATGCAAGGAAGAGTAGGTAAATTTGTCTCGTTGCCAGGAACCGACTACAAGCTGGGCCAGGGGCGCGTTGTGGAGGTATTGTTGCAGGTTTTCCTTATTCCCCTGAAAGGTATTATTCAGCGTGGACTTGAATCGACGCACCTTGGGCAGGGCGAGACGAAGGTGAATCAACAAATAGAAATGTAGTGCGACTACTATCCAGGGAAAAGATAGCAAAAAGGATTTCAAGCCGATATTTGCCCGGAAAAACGGCAAATCGAATGATACCGAGCCGCGTAATAGCTCCTCTTGTGTGGTAGCCAGGGCCGTAATGAACGCAAAGGCGCAGGCTGTTAATAAGATAATGAATAGCTTACTAACGGTTCGCAAGGCATCGTTTGTCCCATTCACCAAATTCTGGGTGATCTGGGTCCTGGCCTGCAAGTTGCTGATTCTTTTGTCGTATTTCTGATCGCACATTTCAGTCCACCGCATCGAGATTCCTGCCCGGATCGACGCGCAGCACCCGCCACCAATGGATAGCGGCGCTCGCCGACACGTGTAACAGCAGAGAAATCGCCAACCATATCCACGCCCCGATTATTCCCTCCAGGTAGTGTCCCCAAATCTGCCCGATGCCCAGGAAGATAACAGTTGTGACGCAGGCAATCGCCAGGGCGAGTGCAACGGATAACGACCAGGAGACAACATCGGCCACCATCCCTCCCACGAGGATGTATCGGACACCGAAGCCATGGGCGCGCAGTTGCCCCAATGCCCCCTGGCGCCTCCGAGCCAGGTTGTCCTGCAAAGATAGCAATACTACACAGAGATAAACCAACAGGGCAACCTGCCCAATTTGCGCCAGACCATCCAGGGTGTCCACCAGCTCGGAGATCCGGACCAGGGCATCGCGGGCCTCGGGCCCGGGGCGCATGCCCCATTTTTCTTTCAGAAACCTTTCGGCCTCCGGCAGCACCCCGTAATCGGGCAGGTATACATCCATCTCATAAACCCCGGAACCGACACAGGCACGATCCATGGTGGGGGATTGGTTTCCGGGGGAGAGGTGGCTCAGTCGGTTCGCCAGGGCAGGGCAGGCCATCAGCCACGCCGGATAGAGATGCGGTCCGGTTATCTTTTGCTCGCCGTATGGTGTGTCCTCCACCCGGCAGCCGGGGTGACCTTCCTCGAAGCAGGGATCGAGACAGAAATACAGTTCCACCGGCAGCAATGGTTCGATATCGGAACGGACATAGACCTCGTCATATCTACTCCCCGGATTGATGCGGCAGATTACCGAAGTATCCTCGTTTCCCCGGGATCGCAGTTTCAATGCCTGACCGAACTCGAAGTCCATGAGGTAATCGAATCCCCCCGGCAAGGGGATCTCCCGGACCCACACGACGCGGATCCAATCGCCGTTGGCGAGGAAAAGGCCACTCGTCTCATTACCGCCGGCGGCCAGCCGCCTTTGCCAGTCGGAAAAGGCCTCTCGGTAGTTGCTCGGTGATTCCCCACATTCCCGCGCCATGTCCGGTTCATCACCTTTCCCATACAGATGGGCCACACCGCCAGGGGTTCGGAGGGCCGCGCTGAAATGACAGTCTCCGGCCAGTTCATGGAGGATGCGGTAATCGGGTTTCAATAGTGCCGAGGCCCGCTCGATCTGGGCCTGCCAGTCGATGGCGGGAAGGGCGCGAAGACCGAGATAGAGGATGGCCTGACGGGATTCCGACAACAAAGCGGAATCATTGCTTGGGGATGGGGACGGGGCTTCGGGGTCGTGGAGAAAACCCGAATTCAATACCGTCCGGGCTCCCACCACCGGTTGCAGCACCTTGCGCAGCGGGTGATCGGTGGGAATGAGACGCCCGCGAAGGTCGCGGGTTCGTTTACCGGGAAACGCCAGGGTCTTTTGCGTGATATCCGTATAGGGGTAGATACGCAGGGGGCGACCATCTTCCAGATGCAACCCGTCTTGCGTTGTCGATAAAGGGGTCGGGGAATCCATCCATACCCGAGGACCGCCGGCCCGTCCCAGGATGGTGTCGTATACCCGGATATGCAGCACGGAAAGACCGATGGCGAGTAGCAGCAACAGGGTGAGCCCCAGGGTAAGCCCAGACACCAGATAGCGGTGCTGCGCACCATTTCGTAACCCCCAAAAAAGCTCTCGAACGAACAACTTCGCTATCCGGAAGAAAGGGCTCACGATGCACCTTTAGGATGTCGCGATAATAGAACCGACGGATCTCTTGTCTCTTCCAATCGATAGTGGTGGGAACCAGTTTTCGCATAAGAAAAGGACAGCCACCGGTTGGCGTAGAAGCGGGTCTCTTCGGGGGAGTGGGTGACGAAGATCAGTAGCCGTTCTCTATCCTCTTTACGGGCCCATTCCGTGAGTTTGCACATGACAATCGCCCCGGTTTCTGTATCTACTCCACTGGTGGGCTCGTCGGCGAACAATACCAGGGGATCGGCCAGCAGGGCGCGGAGCAACGCGATGCGGCGTTTCTCTCCACCGGAGAGATTCTTGGGATATCTTTCGAGAAATCGCCCATTGTTCTGTCGATCCATGGTGCGCGAGATCCGTGCCAAAAAGAGATTCCGGTGTTTGAATGGGTTCTTCTTGGAGGAATAAGTGGTGGTACCCAGTCGAATTTCCCTCATCAGTAACTGGACTTTCTTGGTTCGCTCAATCAGGTCCTCATGCGCGGCACCACGCGACAAAGGTATGGAAAGGATATTTTCCAATACGGTGAAATAAGGGATCAGCCGGGCATCCTGGAAGACGAAGCCGAAAATGCTTCGCAAGGTTTCCATGGAAGCATTGCAAGAGCTTCTATTCTTGTCAGCCCAAATAATCGATTGATGCCGCTTCGGTAACCGATACTCGATCTCCCCATTGCTGGGGCGATCCAATGCCCCCAGCATGCGCAGCAGGGTGGTTTTTCCGCTGCCCGAAGGACCCATGATCGCCACCCGATCGCCGCCATGAAGGCGGATCTCCTCGGCGACAATCACCCTTGTCGGGCTCTCCGGCCAAGTGCGACAGAGCCCTTTGGCGATGCGTATTCGGTATTCGTCTGTGGACATGATCCCCTCATCGTATCAAGGTCAGACGATAGTTCAAGGAAGATGACGGAGTTCTATGTAGGCGGCCTCGATGCCGGGGGCGAATTCGAACCAAAGGTCTGCTGGGGTAGGTTTTCTTATCGTTATCAATTCCTTCTTCGTTCCACCGTAGTAACCGGTCCCTATTTCCGATAGCTCTCCGCGGTAAATCCCATCCAGCACTTCCCGGAAACGCGCGAACAACGATGCGTAATAGCGCACATCCTCGCGCGCCAGGCTGTCTATCTGCTCCGGGGTGATCTCCAATAAGGCGGTATTTCGGAACGGGATACCGGCGCGCTTCTCGAACACCTCGGCCAGGGGACGCCGCCATAGACTCTTTTCCTTGGTATATACGCCGATGGAGCTTGCGAAGATCTCCTTTACCCGTTGGGCATTCCAATTCTCGGACCGGGCCATGCGCTCGAAGAGGTTGATCCAGCGAGAAAGATCCGGTCTGGTGATGAATATCTCGGGGACGATCTCCTCATCGAGAACCCAGGTCTCTTGCACGGCGACGAAATCACCGCTGTCCAGTACCGCCTCGTCGTACCCCTGGGCAAGCAACAGGTTGCGAAATGCCTGGGTGTAGACCAGGGGCCACTCGGCCGCGCGCTTGGCCTCCTCCCAGGATTGACCGGTGGCCAGGGAATCCACCGCCAACGGCGTGCGTCCCTGCTGAGTCAAGATGTCCTCGAGCACTCCCTGCACTTGCCTGGCGAGCCGCTTGGGGTCTTCTCCTCGGAAGAAGGTGATATTCTCCTCGAAACGCGCTCCCAAGAGGTCTTTTGCATCCTCCTCGAAACGCTGGAAGGCGCAATAGCGCTTTTCTCGTTGGTTGAATTCTGCCGGGGTTCGACAGTCTGGAGACACATGCCCGTCCTGGCGGCCCATTTGGATGAAATAGGGCACGATGTCTTTCAACCGAGACCGGATGGTACTCCGGAGGATCTTGCGCTCATGACTACCATGGTCGCCGATAACGATGAGGATCGGCAATGCCGCTTGTAGCTTCCTACTCGTCAACACCTCTTCCCGCACTCGCCGGATCCCGGCATAGATATCCTCGGGGTAGTCATCCGAGACGGGATTGGCGAGGATCTTCCGGGTATCTTTCTCGAGAAGCCCGAAGGCGCGACGGATAGACCAGGTGTTTTCCGTGGCGCCCTGGTAGCGGCGGGTGTGATAGCCGGGCCCATAGGCGGCATCCGTATAGGCATACAGGGCGTAACGTAACGTCAAATTGCGGTTACGCCCTTCCCGTTCCAGGTCGTTCAGCAAGCTGTTCAACAGGGCATGGATCTCGGCGAGATAGGGCTCCGTGCTGTGGGTGCCATCCACCAGGAATACGATGATGGGTTGCCGCCAGGCGCCCTCCGCCCTTGCCAGGCGGCGCAGGTTGTCGCTGTGGCGGCGGTGGGCCACGAAATCCACCGGCAAGACCACCCGCAGATATCTCTGCTTATCTGCCATCCTTGTGCCGGTAATCGGCGGGCGGCGCGTGGAGGTCCCCCAGGCGTCACCCGTCGACCAGGCAATGGGTTTCCTCTCGCCGTGGGGGTCGGCAAGGAACCTGGCCTGCGGTTTCGGTTTGGCGACATTGCGGGTATCCCAGCGGATCAGGTCCTTTTCGTGTACCCAACCCAATAGGCGGGGCTCGAAGGCATCCAAGAAGTCCCCCCGTCCCAACAGTCGCCAGTCGCCCTGTTCGGCATAGACGAAGAAATAATCGAAGATACGAATATTTTGCCTTATAACCCCTTGTGCATCCTTCGGTCGCAGCCGCGCCGGGACGAAAGGCTCTTTCCCCTCGCGATTTTCCACGCGCGGGACTACCTTGCGCAGCAGCTGGCTGTGTTCCGCCTCGAGCGGGGTGCTGCGGCACAACACACCGGGTTCCCTGGCGCGGATCCAGACCTGCTCATTTGCGCGCCGAACCTGGACCCAAATATTTCTGCCTCTTCCCTTTTTGTCCTGGATAGGCAGGGCGGGATCATTGAATTTTAGATATTCTTCCTTGAAGGCATCTTTATTGGGTTCTGTATAGACCGGGATGTTATCGGAACCGGCCCAGATAAGTGCGCCGGCTTTCCAACCATCCCCCTGTCGCCAGACACGTAGCTCGCCATCGGTGCATTCGGCAAGGATCGAGGAAGGGAGGAAACAAAGCAGGAGAAAACCTAACCCGATAGCGCGGGAAATGTGTTGCTGACGATTCGAGAAAGGAAACATGGTTTTATGGGTTGTTGAAAAAAGTATCAATTCTATCCGTGGGAAGGGTGCTGCACGTGAATCTATTTCTTAGATCTTGGGGTAATGATGTTCGAAGGGAACCGCAATTCCCTTCTCCACCCGCCAACAGATAGAGATCTATGGGGACCTGTATCTCAAGAATTTTCAGGACCCGCTCCAAATAGCCGGTGCTGCGCACGGGATACTGGAACCCATCGGGCAACTCCGCCCAGCGAGGGGAAAGGAGTATCCGTAAGCGATGGCCGCGGGTCCCCTGGAAAGGCTCCAGGGCGAGAGCCAGGAAGGTGAGCAGGTCCTCCGGGTGATGGTTGAATTGCAAGCGTTCTATATCGACCCTGAATGTGGCGGCATCGAAATCTTCACTATGGGCCTGGACATAGAGGCGATTCCCCATGAGACCCAGGGTAATCGGGCCATCCGTCGGGGGATCATAGTCGCGCAGGGCATTCAGGATGCCCTTGGAATACTGCGCCATGCGATCGCTGACATCCACAATCAAGAGGAGACGTTCATCGGCTTGTAGTTCACGGTCCTTCGGTTGCAGGGTAAAGGCGAATTTCAGCTTTCCATTCTCGATACGCAGGTTCTCTCCGGTCAAGGAGACACACTTGGTTCGCTGATCCGGATTGCTCCCCATCAAACGCAGGCTGCTGCCTAACCTCAAACGCAGGCTACTCCCCAAATGCTTTATGCCCCTAAAACCATCAGCTTTCGGGTCTTGTAACAGATAAAGAGCGTATTTGGTATCTGTCCCCGAAGTATCTTTCAATTCTTTACAGTCTAGTTGCCCATATAATTGGAGTTCTCGCCCGTGTGACTTGGGGAAGCGCACGAGAAACCCCCCCTCACCTTCCCAGATCAGGGGTAAGGGTTCCGTCAACCACTTGGTCCAGTCATGAACGCCTCCCGGCTCGAGCACATCGGGCGGAACCGAAATGGTGGTGGTTTGGTCTTGCCTATCCTCGATGGCGAGCCGTTGCATGATCTTGGCTGTCTCGCAACGCCAAAGCGAAGTATTCGTGTCGGGTTCACATGCCTGTTCGTTGTTCTTATCCGGGAACAGATGAGCCAGGTTCTTGAAGTAATAGACATACCGTTCATCGGAAAGGCGGGGTTCGGATAGATCGGAAAGATTTAGTATTGCCGTAAATACGTCACGTTTCTCCGTATCGGTGATCGTAAACCGGGGCCATTGCTCCCTATCGGAATACGAAGCGTCTTTCATGGCTTTACAGAGAAGCCTGGGTGGTTCCTTGCCTCCGAAGACCTTGGATTCCTTGCAGGTGTCCGGTAGGTTTTTCCATCGCAGGGTGTATCCCGGCCTCCAAGAGACGGCCTCGGGTAGTTTCGGCAAAGCAACACGTCGATAGAATTCGGTGAAATTTACTTTGCGAACCAATCTCTCTCCCTCGATATCCAGTGCATCCGCCGGAATGGATACACATGCGCTGGAATACCCAGGATCATCGACTCGGGAAAGACGCATCCATTGGTTTGCCCTGGACTTGGCA
Source organism: uncultured Thiotrichales bacterium (assembly GCA_964610175.1). Lineage (GTDB taxonomy): Bacteria > Pseudomonadota > Gammaproteobacteria > HK1 > HK1 > CAZSVE01. The sequence goes on along the minus strand of CAZSVE010000082.1, from coordinate 952 downwards.
TCCGACCTGGACCGTCGGAGACAGTCTTTGTCGTCGAATAGGGCAGGTAACCATCCTTGACCTTGGCTATGGGTCACGGGCAATTCCCGATCTTCGAGAAAATGGGCCAATGCGACTGGCCTATGATTGGGACGAACCTCCCTTATGGGGATTTCGGCCTTGGTCTCTTGGGAATCGAGTTTGCGATGCAAGCGAAGCTGGAATCCCTTTGGTGAGGACAATCCGTCGGGGTCGACATCCACTTCGCATCGGTAGCTGTCCTTTTTATCGGGGAGTTCCTTGCAGGGCGACCATGACGATTGCCCTTGTGCGCGTAGTGCCTTCGGAAACAATCTGGCGCCATTGGGGAGTGTAAGGCCTTGCAAGTGGAAATAGCGATGACTGCAATATATTTCGATCAGATCATTGCTGTCGGAGTATTTACCCCGAGTCCATTTGCAGTCACTATTTTCGTCCTTAAACCGGATTTCGGGGAGCCCGCGCGGAACCGAGAAATGAAAGGTAGGTGTATTCTCGGCGGAGAGAGAAGTAGACAGACCAGCAAGATCATTTGCACCACCAACGGAAAGGGCATGGCTTCTCCCATCCTCGACGAATCCCTTGGTTACCAATCCAGTGCCACAGGATAATCCCTCCCAGGATTGCGGGATATAGCCATCTGTATCGGTTCTTGGTCCATTTCCTTTAGCATAACGCAATACCGATCCAGCCTCGAAGTTAGTGGATACGGTATTTTTTCCCTTCGGGACAGGCGTCCCTTCTGTCACCGGTTCGCATTTTTCAGGGAGTCTTACCCGAACTACCGGCAGATATCGCGGTTCCTTATCACTGTGGCAGAACCAGTGATAGCGTCCCCTGTGTTTACCATCTTTATCGATTCCGGTAAGACGACGAACTACTAGTGGGTAAGGGGGAGGCAAAAGCCACCCCCTCCCCGTTGTCGCAATGGGGT
>CAZSVE010000081.1:0-14543 GCA_964610175.1 uncultured Thiotrichales bacterium | reverse complement strand
TGGTGCGTGCCGAATGGCTTTCGGACCTATCTCTTCGCGTGGAATACGGCGCGCCCGAAATCCCACGCAAGTCCAAAACGCTTGTGGAGCGCGCGCCGATTCCATCCTTCTACGGTTCCGGGCAGATGTTCGATGTGGGTTGGGGGAAAGCATGAGCTATTATCGTCGTGCTTATTATGTACCGGGTGGGTGTTATTTTAAAACCCTTCAAAAAATGGCTTATGGATTTCGAGATATGGATTTCCTCAAGTTGAAAATCAAGGGCCTCCATGAAACAAAGTACGCTTTAGTCGGATGAACCGGCCAACAGATAGCGCCACAGTTCGCCGACATAGATCATGGTGGTGCACCGAAATCGCCGAATATCCGGGAGGAAATCGCGCACCGAGAACCTCTCCCGAATCACCGCCGATGCACCGACCATGAGACAACTGGAAAAGGCCACGGCCAGGGCGTTGCCGTGACAAAGCGGCAACGTGATGTAGCAGCGGTCCTGTTCTCCCATATCGGTCCGCAATGACCAGGCCAGGCAGGCCCCGCGCCGATCATGCGCCGGTGGCTGAAGAGAGCGGGTTTTTCGACGCCACTGGTGCCGCTGGTGAAGATGATGGCAACCGGATCCTCCCGATCCACGCTTCGGCGCCACGTCCTTGGCACCCTACCCGACCAGTCTCGCTTCAGGAGCGGCGGGATTTCCTGGGATAAAATGCCCGGCACAGGATTGCCCAAAATCCGGTCGATGCCATAACGTCCGGCCAACCGGGCCACACTGCGGGGTGGCTCGCGCTGATTGAATAGCACCGCCGATCTCCCCGCCTTGGCGAGTCCCGATACCGCGGCAAGAAAGCCAAAACCGTTTTTATCGTACATTCCAACTTGGTTCATTCCAATCCGGTCCAGGTCGAAATGGGCATGGACCCAATGGGCGATCCTATCCGCAGCCCGATCCAATTCCGTGAGGGTATAGGATTGGTTGGATGAAACCTCGATAACGGCAATTCGGTCCCTGTGTCGATCAGCAATGCGCTCGAAGACATCGGCATAGCCGATCTCGCCCTTGCGATCTATCTCGTCCCAACGCCGAGCTTCCTCTCGTGCTAGACGATCATATTCCTCGGCGAGTTTCTCGAGGGAAAGATCCGCGTTGCGCAATTGACGTAACGGTGGGTTGGAAAGGACGGCTGCGGTGGACACAAGCTTTTGTGCGGCAGTTCTTTGACTCTTAGAAACTAAATTTGGGTAGTGTCTCCCTATGGAAATAATCTTCTGTATTTCTTCCTAGTAGAGATATCTAACTCGTTATACCACATATCTATTTCTGGAATATAACCAAGTTTAGAACATAGGCGTCTAATGGCAATTTCTGTTTTTGGATCTTCGAATGTTCCGTCAGAATAAAATGATAAAACATCACGTACTTCGTGAAATATTACCCTTATGCCCTCCTCGTATAAAGTTCCATCACCTTGGATAATCTCTTGCTTAAAATCCTCTAGCTCATATGCTCGAAGGAACATTCTCTCAAGGCAATATCCAGGAGATACGAAATACGATCCGAGATCTACAATCTTTTTAGAGTCTGCTTTGAAACCAGATTCTTCCATTATCTCCTGGGCTGCCCGCCTATTCACATATTCACCCCCGTTATCTTCGAGTTTCTCCAATGCACCTGCAATTATTCCTCGAAAATATACATATTCTTTTTCATCTCTTTTGGGCAGATTGAATAATTTGCGGATATGCAGTGCAGGTCGAAGATTTTCGATTGTACCAACGTGGATATGTTTATCACGAATGAAGTATAGGAGAATGGCAACAGAATCATATCCATCTTTATATACAAAGGTTACTTTATAAGGTACCGAACTTTCATGATTTTGGTAAATGTTACGTATATCAGCTATCCCACAGGACAAATAACCAGTGCGATTGACATTGAACTGGAGAATCTCAAGATCCGTGACAGTATTGTTGGTTGCTGGTGTGGGAACCAGTCGATGACTAGAAGGCCCCAGGAAACCACAGGAAATAACGGAAACATCTTTCGGATCAAGAAGACCGCCATGACCCACACCCTTTAATAGAGCCCAAATCGTTCGTTCAGACTCTAAGTCCGCTAAGACTATCCCTGAACGTTTTAGGATCACTTCAATTAAGGCTTCGTTAGTCGCTGCGAGGTAGGCGGCCCAGGTACCATAATTCTTACACCCTGCAAGTACGATTTGGAGTTGTGGAATTTCACCTTGCTTTATAACTCTTCGTACGAGGAGACCATAGTCAATTCCTTCAAGCTTATCGGAAGTAATACGGGGATAAAAAAGAATTTTCTCTCCATATAAATCATAGGTATCACTAGGTAAGTATTCCATCTCCTTTCTGTCTAGAAGCCACTTGCTCAGAGAAAGCCGAACAGGTTGCTCTGGGTAACCATCAATAACAAATCTCATATGGTCGCTACCGATCGTGTTATTTGTTATTTGATTAAGAATGTGGTCAGTGTATGGATTGACAGCTGGTGAAGCGATGGTACAGATATACCCTTGTTCCATCTCAAGTTTTGTAAAATCTCGAGTAGCATTCACAAGCATTAGCTGTTCATCCTCAAAACCCGCTTTTATCCCCAACGCCATTAGTCCAGCTTCAGCTCTTTTCACTGCTCCTGGGCCTGGAAATTGCACTCCTGGTATCTTTTGATCTGGCCCCTCTCCACTAACGATCGTAAATGTCATACTTATAGATAAATTTAGGCTTTGTTTATAATGATGTAAGTAAGGAAATATTAGGCGTGTTGCTAGCGATTCTTTTTTTACATTCTCATCCGGCAGACTAATTTCAGACTCAGTTGCGATTGCATCTCGGAGTCGAATTGCAAGTCTAGAAAAGGCTCTTAATGATGTTGGACTATTCAAGTTCTGAAATCGAAGTTCTCGCCAGTCCTCCCATTGCCGTGAATATATAAGTTTTGCGATAGTGTCAGATTCACGAGCGGATTCATTGTGAAGAATAGGGCAATCAATAAAGTATATTGGAAGGATTAAATCATTTCTGGTAAAGACTCGCTCACGATACCGAAAGCGCTCTACCTCGTCACGGCATGCTTTTCTTTTAAAGAATTTTGGAGTAATTATCGGAATAAGAAAAAATACTTCATCAATAGCTGCTTGGATTTTATCTTCCCAATGTCCTCCCCAATCAATGTTCTTAATATCTTGGAATATTCGAAATTCATCTCCCGTATATTGCTCAACTGTCTGGCTAAGTTTTTTGCAGAATTTTGTTAAATAGGAATTCTCAGCTTTGTCGTCGAATCGGGAATATGATAAGAACGCGATGGGATATTTATTGTTAGACATAATAATTGTACTCAATTGAAATAGAGCCTATTTTTCTCCTCCGTGGAAGCCGCTTATCAATCCATTTTCGGACCGAGATCAGGTCGTCCGACACAAAAGTACGCAAAACCGGCCTCTTTCATTCGATCCGGCTCATATACATTGCGTAGATCGATGAATACATTGCCCCGCATGATCTTCCGTATCCGTTCCAGATCAAGCGCCCGGTATGCGTTCCATTCGGTAAGCAAGATGACAGCATCGACCCCAACCGTTGCCTCATTGAGATCTTCACAATAATGGATGCCTTCCAAAAGATTCCTTGCTTTTTCCATGCCGCGCGGGTCGTGGGCGCGAATCTGCGCCCCGCCCTTTAATAGGGGAGGCAAAATAGTCAGCGTCGGCGCCTCGCGCATGTCATCGGTTTCCGGTTTGAAGGTAAGCCCCAACACCGCTAATCGTTTTCCCGCCTCGTTGCCCCCAAGTGCCTGCCTGATCTTTTTTACCATGCGTATCTTTTGGGTCATGTTCGCTTCCACTACCGCCTCTACGATTCGAAGCGGCGTATCACGATCCCGGGCGGTTCTGATCAGGGCCAGGGTATCCTTGGGGAGACAGGAACCCCCGTAGCCCGGACCCACTTGTAGAGATTCGTATCCGATGCGGTTGTCCGCCCCCATGCCCTGGGCGACCGCATGCACGTCCGCGCCCACGGCTTCGCACAGGGCAGAGATCTCATTGATAAAGGTTATCTTGGTGGCGAGAAATGCATTGGATGTGTATTTGATGAGCTCGGCCGTTTCCGGATTGGTGATAAGGAGGGGTGTCTTGGCCAAGTGCAATGGCCGATACAGCTCCCGCAAAGAGGCCTCGGCGCGCGCGTTCTTCACGCCGATAATCACTCGGTCGGGATGCATGAAGTCGGAAATCGCGCTCCCTTCCCGTAGAAACTCCGGGTTGGCCGCAACGTCGAAATCGGCCGTGGGATTCATGTTCCGAATGATCCGGTGCACCTGCCGGGCCGTGCCGACCGGGACCGTGGATTTATCGACTACCACGGTATATCCCACAAGGTGCGGCGCGATCATCCGGGCTGCCTCGAAGACGTGGGACAAATCGGCATGACCGTCTCCCCGACGAGGCGGCGTTCCCACTGCGATAAGGACGATATCGGCTGCGCCGACCGATGCGGAAAAATCACTGGAGAAGTGCAGTCGTCCGGCTTCGATGTTACGCGAGAGTAGATCATGGAGTCCCGGCTCATAAAAGGGAGCCTTTCCCTGGTTCAGGTTACCAAGCTTATGCCCGTCCACATCCACGCAGACAACTTGGTTGCCAAACTCCGCGAAGCAGACTCCGGAGACCAGACCCACATATCCGGTACCGATGATGGTGATGTTCAATCCACGCTTTCTCCGTAATACCCCCGATACCACGCCACGAATCGCTCTATTCCCACCTTCACGGGGGTTCGTGGGCGATGGCCGAAATCTCTCGCTAGATTCATCGACATCCGCCATGGTATCGACTACATCCCCTTCTCGTAACGGTAACAGGTTCCGTTTTGCCTTTTTGCCAAGGGCCTTTTCCAACAACCCAATATAGTCTTCCAAATCGACGGTGCGGTTATTACCGATATTGTAGAGCCGGTATGGGGCGGAACTGGTAGCGGGATCTTGGTTTTCCCCGAACCATGCCTCATTGGGTGCGGCCGGCGTCACCAGGATTCGAACGAGGGCCTCGACGATATCGTCGATGTAGGTAAAGTCTCTCCGATGTTTGCCGAAATTGAATACATCGATGGGTTTATCGGCGAGGATATTGCGCGTAAAAGCGAAAAAGGCCATGTCGGGACGGCCCCAGGGGCCACAGACCGTAAAAAATCGCAATCCCGTCGTAGGAAAACCATACAAATGACTATAGCAGTGGGCCATTAGCTCATTGCTTTTTTTTGTGGCCGCGTACAGCGAGATGGGGTGGTCCACACTGTGGTCCACACGAAATGGAAGTTGCATATTGGCACCATAGACGGAACTGGAAGAGGTATATACCAGATGCGCGATATCCCAATATCTGCATCCCTCCAGGATATTCAAAAAACCGACGATGTTGGCGTCGATATAGGCATGGGGATTTTTCAATGAATAGCGTACGCCTGCCTGGGCCGCCAGGTTGACGACATGGGGTGGGCCTTTCATGGGCGAACAGCCGCGAGACCGCATCGCGATGCGCGATATCCAGCTTGATAAAACGGAAATTCTCGTATTCTGTCAACCGCTCCAGGCGAGCTTCCTTCAACGAAACGTCGTAATAGTCATTCAGGTTATCGATGCCGATCACCTGACTACCCCTGTCGAGTAGGTGCCTGGACAGGGCAGCGCCGATAAAGCCTGCTGCTCCCGTTACGAGGATTTTTTCGATTCCATCCCCAAGGGAGTAAAGCGTGCCGAAGTCGATTCAAGGGTAGGCATGTAGGGGAGTCGTTTGTTTATTTCCCGCTCATCATCCGCAAATGAGTCGCCATTTACCAAAACGATTTTGCCTTGACGGATGCCAGATCACGCTTCATCGGCTCGAAGCGAAGCTTCGCCAGGCCATGTTGACATTTCTACTTCCAGCTGACAGATTCGAAGGCCAAATCAGTAAGTAGATAAGTCCTTTCCGAATATTTTGTTTTATTTCCCGTTCCTCTCATATGCGAGAATAGTCATGTCCCCCACCACGCTGATCGACGAATGGGTGCGCCCGGAAGTACGCGCCCTATCCGGCTACCATGTCCCCGACGGTTCCGATGTTATCAAACTGGATGCCATGGAAAATCCATATCGATGGCCGAGCGAGTTGCGGCAGGCGTGCCTGGAACGGCTTGAAAAGGTTTCCATGAACCGCTATCCCGACTCTTCGCCCCATGTCCTGAAGGAGCTATTACGGGAAACCATGGAGATCTCCCATGACATGGAGATCCTCTTGGGCAATGGTTCCGATGAGTTGATTCAACTCATCGGGTTGATGCTGCAGGGGCCTTCCCGTTGCATACTGGCGCCGGAACCCACTTTCGCCATGTACCGGCTGATCGCAATTGCCCTGGGGTTGAGGTTCGTCGGCGTCCCTTTGAAAAACGATTTCTCCCTCGACGGCGCGGCGATGCTGAAGGCAATAAGGGAATACCGCCCAGCGGCGATCTTTCTTTCTTATCCCAACAATCCGACAGGAGGGTTATTCGATAGCGGTGATATATCGGCCATCCTTGCAGAGGCGCCGGGACTGGTGATCATCGATGAGGCCTACACGTGGTTTGCCAAAACCAGCAAGATGAATTGGCTCCATGACCATCCCAACCTGATTGTGTTGCGCACCCTGTCGAAGCTGGGTTTTGCCGGGCTTCGACTGGGATTCGCGGTGGGGCACCCGGCCTGGATAGCCGAGATGAACAAACTTCGCCTGCCATACAACATCAATACGCTGACCCAGGTGAGTGCCACCCTTGCCCTGCAAAACATCGGCGTGTTCGAAGAGCAGGTCGCCTGGATCCTCCGGGATCGAGAAATCCTCTTCGATGAACTCGCTGCCATGGATGGGATAACAGCCTGGGCAAGCCATGCGAACTTTATCCTGTTTCGCGCCGGAACCAAATGTGCCGAGGAAATCCATGCCAAGCTCCGGGAGTCGAATATCCTGGTGAAGAATCTCCATGATAGCCATCCGCTCTTGAAGAACTGTCTGCGCGTAACCGTGGGCAAACCTCATGAAAATCGGGCGTTTTTGGATACGCTACAGGCACTCTTATGATCGACAATTGCCACGGAAGCGCTGCGCACGGCAATGTCCGATTCCCCATGACCTCCTCCACCATCGCCGGGCGATGACGACTCGACGCAATTCGTTGCCGTCGAGGCAACCGATGCATGAAGGCGAGGCCCCCCGCGAACTACAGGGGCATTCTTTGGTGATTGCTCGGCTTGAAATACCCGTCGAGAAATAAATAAATGATCGAGGGGAACTTCCAGGTTCAGTCACGAACAGTCGAGCCACGAACTGTCTGCCGCACGACCATACGAAGTTTCGGGGAGGTGAAGGTGAGTTATCGAAGCTGGCTACTACGGAAAAGGGAATATATTTTTTCCCAAAGAGGGCCGGTCCGACCCGATCCAACGGGTAATCCATCCAGTTCTATCACCGGTAGGATACCCATCAGGGAGCCCGTGATCCATATCTCGTCGGCATCGCGCAGTGTCGTCTCGGAGATATCGACCTCATGGGCCGGAAGGTTCACTGCCGCGCAGAGATCGATGACAAAGTCTCGGGTAATCCCACGGAGGAGTAGCGGCGTACCGGGGGGTGTCATGACACGGCCCTGGTGAATGACGAAGACATTGCTCGCTGCACCCTCGGTGACCTGATCGTCTCTTATCAGGATGGTTTCCAGGCATCCCACATCGATGGCCTCTTGGCGAAGTAATACGTTGCCGATGAGGGCAATGGATTTGATATCGCAGCGGTTCCATCGGATATCGGGCCGTGTAATCGCCTTTGCGGGTTTCGCGCAGGCAGAAAGCGTTAGAGGTTGGCTTGTGATCAGGACGGTGGGGGATACCCCTTGCGGGAAGGCATGCAGTCTCGGCGCGCTACCCCGTGTGACCTGTAGGTAAATCCCTTGATTTCCAGCGCCATTGCGCTCGATCAGTTCATCGAGCAGAGCTTCCCATTGGGTGCGCGTATGGGGATTTCGAATACGGGTCGCGGCAAGACTCCTTTCCAAGCGTGCCAGGTGCTGGTCCCGTAGGAAGCCCTTTCCCCCATATACCGGGATGACCTCGTACACACCATCCCCGAACAGAAATCCGCGATCCGATACGGATACACAGGCCTCCTCCAGCGGAAGGTAGATGCCATTCAAATAAGCAATGCTCATGGGCCGGACTTTTTCAAAGAGATTGCTTCCTTGGAGTTACAGGCTGGCGAAGCCTCGCCGAACGACTAATAAAAATACATTTTCATACTATCGGATACCTGTCGCCATAGTCCCCCTTCCTGCACGGATTGTAGCGAGATCAGGGGTTTTTCCAGCAATATGGTTTCCTCGCCGAGCATGATGCGTAATTTTCCATGGATATCCCCCACCGTGATCGGGGCGATAATCTTGGTGTTGAATTCTATATTGGCCTTGAGATCGGCAAACTGTTCGTTGGGTGCAGTAATGTAGAGGGGCTCCGCAAGCCCCACATCGAGATTGTCACTGTCACCCTTCCACACCCGCACTGTGGTAAGTGGCGTATTCCCATCGTAGAGCTTGCGGGTCTTGAAGAAACGAAATCCGTAATTGAGCAGTGTTTGAGTCGCCTTGGTGCGGGATTTTACGCTTTTTGCCCCCATAACGACGGACACGAGACGCATGTCGTCACGCCGGGCGGAGGCAACCAGACAATAACCCGCGGCCTCCGTGTAGCCGGTTTTGATACCGTCGACGGTTTCATCACGCCATAGCAGTTTGTTGCGGTTGTATTGCTTGATGTTGTTGTATTCATATGACTTGATGGCATGTGTCTTGTAAAGCTCGGGGAAATCTCTTGCCAGCGAGACGCCCAACCATGCCATGTCTCGCGCGGTGGTGTAGTGATTCGCGGCAGGCAGACCCGAGGAATTCATGAAGTGGGATCCTTTCAAGCCCAGGCGCTCCGCCTGCTGATTCATGCGTTCCACGAAGGCCGATTCGTCTCCTGCGATATGTTCCGCCAAGGCCACGCTGGCGTCATTGCCGGATTGAATGATGATGCCCATCAGTAATACACGAACGGGAACCCGGGTGCCTACTTCCACGTAGGTGCGCGATCCACCTGTGCGCCATGCCTTTTCACTGATGAGTACCTCTTCATCCAACGTGATATTGCCGGCGCGCAGTTCGGAGAATATCACATAAGAGGTCATCATCTTGGTCAAACTGGCGGGCTCGACCCGCATATTGGCGCCTTTTTCCGCCAGAACAGCGCCGCTGTAGGCATCCAGGAGAAAGTATCCCCGGACATCGATATCGGGTAACGAGGGGGGGGAGGAATCCCTTGCTGCCGCTACGAACGGTAAAAGAGACAAGGCAATAAAGAACAGCAGGGCCGGTACGCGAAGAATTTTTATGTCATGGAACGGGAGAAAAGGCGAATTATATTGATACATAAGTACAAAACTCAGATAGTGAAATAAGCTTCATATACACATCTTTACGATTCAGGGACGACGGGGTTACTTTCTATGCTTGCCTTCATCGTTTATTCCCCGCCTATCTTCGCAAATGCGTCGAATTCTACAAAACGATGATGTTGCTTCGACTGATGCCAAATCGTGCTTCATCGGCTCGAAGCGAAGCTTCGCCGGCGATGGGTTCCCCGAATTTACGGCAAGGCATCGAAATCCTGCCATGAACTGGACCGAATGGACGCGACAATTCCATGTTCCAGCAATGGCAGGATTCGGTTTTCATCCGAAAACGGGTAAGCGATCGTGGGAAATCACGAAAATAAGCAGGCATATTTTCGTGCGGCTGTTTCCGCATCCGGTTGGCCGAAAATGCCGTGGATAACCGCCAGAAAGCTCGCACCGGCAGCAAGCACGGGGGCGCCATTCTCGGGAGTGATACCACCGATGGCGGCAATGGGTAGATGGATATGCCGACGAAATTCCTGCAGCTGATCGATAGTTACAGGTACCGCATCGGGTTTGGTATGGGAGGGGTAAAATCGTCCGAAGGCCACGTAATCGGCACCGTCCCGCTGGGCGCGTTCGGCGTTCTCCATGGAGTCGTAACAGGAAACCCCGATGATGCTTTCCCTGCCAAGATGCTTCCGAGTAAGGGATAACGGTAAATCATGCTTCCCAATATGGACCCCATCGGCCCCGACGGCCTTGGCAAGATCCACATCATCGTTGATGATGAATGGCACCCCGTGGGATCGACACACTGCAAGCAACCCCCGTGCTTCTTCCATGCGTCGTTTGCTATCGCTCCCCTTATCCCGATATTGGACGATGGCGGCCCCACCCTGAATGGCGCCTTCCACGGCACTTGTCAGATGCCCGCGCGTGGATAGCAAATTATCGGTTAACGCGTATAGACCTCGCATCGGCAACGGTGTCATATCTTCGCACCTCGATTTACCTGGGTAATTCGTTTCGACAACAAACCGACCCTATAATTCGTTTATTTTCCGCTCGGCTTCACGATTGGATCGAATTTTACGAGACGCCAATTCCGCCTTACCAAAGCTCGATCATGCTTTGTCGGTTCGAGGCCAAGCTTCGCTAGTCCCTTCTCCGGAAAATCTTGAACAAAACGATCGAAAAACTCCCGCACGCTCCCAAGCTTTGGCTTGGGAGCGTGCGAAGATTTTTGGTTCCGGCCTGGCCGGGTTGGGGTATAAACGACGAAAATGACGAATACGGCAGGCTACCAAGGGGCAAAGGAATTGATGACCGACATAGGTCGGACGAATTGGTAGGTTGCCGCTCCTACATCGCGGCCTATTCTGCCGATGTTCATTGTCATGGAAACCACGGAGTCGTTCATTCTGTGAATGGCCACATTCATTTCCGAGAGATTTACCAGCATCGGCTCCATATTATCCATGCTTTTCGTCATCCGGGACATGTCTTCCCGCATAAATGTAATGTTGGTATTGATAGCTGTCATCGTCTTGTCCATGTTTTGAACACTTTGCGTCATTTTGACGACCTGGCCGCTCATGACATCGATGCTTTTCGATAAGTTAGTAACGGTCTCCGCCAAGGTATCCATATGTGGTTGCATATCCGGATCCATACTTTGCGAGAGCGTATGCATGTCTCGCGTCAGACTGTAGACCAGGTAGAATCCGTACACTGCCAATACGATGAAGGCAAGCATAGAGGGATAAACGATCATCTCCCAGCGGCGGGCGCTTGCCTGAAATGTCGCTGCGAACCGTTCCAGGTAAACCTCTCCTCCCATTTGGGGACGCCTGGGAGAGGCCTTGGCCGCGGTCGATGATGACGATTCGGGCGGTGTTTCCCGGGATGGCATCGAACCCTCCCCTTTTTCAGGAACTTTTGTGGACATTTACGTGGGTTTCCATAACTCGAGAGGTTGCATGGTATTTTGAAAATACCATCTTCGATATGGCGCGATCCCAGTACAAAACTCCGATCTCCCTGCCTCCGTAAATCGGAACGCGCGTGTTACTTTCGAACGTTATAAATTTGTTTCTCCTATACATCAAGCACCAGCCATCAAGTGCTAATTATCAAGCACTAGCGAAGCTTCGCCTCGAACCGATGAAGCGTGATTGAGCGTTAGTAAGGCGGAATTGCTGCCTTGTAAAACTTGATCCAATCGTGAAGCTGAGCGGGAAATCGACAAACCGATTGGCATTTGGAGACGCCTCCCCGGCCGAGCAACGTTCAAGAAAAGGCATCGTTTACCGCAATACGCCGAAATATTAGCGCCACTGGGGGAGATACCACAACCCGGTAGAGACCCCATTCGTTGTCGCCGTCGCGACATGAAGGACGCCGACGCGAACCTTGTCGGGGAATTTACCCTTACCAATCAAGGTACTCACCAAGCCACAAGCCTCATCCCTGGCAAAAGTGCTCGAACCGACAAAACGGATCCAAGCATCGGTAAAGCAAAATTGGTGTTCTGTAAATGGCGACTCATTTGGCAATGCCGAGCGGAAAACAAACACAGTCACGGAGAATCGCCGGAGGAGATCCTTGCCATTCCCGGCTCAAGGCTCGAGGACCCTGACGAGGCGAAAACCGAGATCGGTACTCACGATATCCACCCAATCCGAGCTTCGAACCGCCGATCGGATATCCCTCGGTCCACTGCGCCAACTGCCACCGCGAACCACGCGTTCCGAACAATAACCATTGCCTTCCTCGCCCCAGGTGCTACCGTCGGCAGGGGCATCGTGGTAATGGTAATGCCAGCAATCGTTCGTCCATTCCCATACATTACCGTGTATTTCATGAAGTCCCCAAGGGTTGGCCGGCATGGATCCGGTTGGGAGGGTTTTTCCTTGGGCCACCCCGGTCTTGGCGCCGCAATCGGCATAATCGTAATTACCTTTATAATTGGCTTGATTGGTATGAATGCACTCGCCGGTAGAAAATGGCGTGGTAGTACCGGCCCGCGCCGCATACTCCCACTCGGCTTCGGTGGGAAGGCGATATTGTTTACCGGTTTGCTTGGTGAGCCACTTGGCATAGGCATTGGCCTCGTACCAACTGACATTCATCACCGGTCGCTTGCCACGTCCCCATCCCTCATCGTCCGGTAATTTGCGACCGGTGGCCTTGGCGAAGGAATCGTAGTCTCGGAAGGTCACGGTGGTAACGCCGATGGCGAAGGATCGTGCTATCCGCACCGGGTGCTGCGGACCCTCCCCATCATAGCGCATTGCCTCATCGGTAGACGATCCCATCAGGAACTTACCCGGTGGAACCACAACCATTCTCGGCCCCAAGGATCCATCTTTCAGTTTATCCTGGAAGGTCTGGCCGGGAGGTGGAACTTCGGCTATCAACCGCACATATATGATCTCTTTTCCGTCGGGGGCCACGGTAATCCGTGTTTCGAAAGGCTCGTAGCCCGATTTCTCGACTCGGATATTGTGTTTACCCGCAGTCAGAGAATAGGGTTTCGGACTCGTGCTACCTACCCAGTGGCCGTCTATATAGACGGAATCCTCCAAAACATTGGAACGTATTACCAGTCGTCCGCCTGGTTCGTCGGGTTGGCTGGATTTGCCGAGTTGGGGTTTGGTATGCGAGGGCTCCTTTTCCGATGATGCAACGGACCACGAAGAATAGTCCGGCTCTCTTTGAACCAAAAGATACGTTGCCACCCCGACGGCAAGCAGTAAGACAACGATCCCGACCACCTTTCCCGCCAAGAACCATCCGGGGCCAACCGATGTAGTGATCGTGGCTTTGTTATGTTCGCTGTCTCCCGTTTTCCGAGATTGGTTCTTACCCCTGGGCCCGGCGGCCACTTCCGAGCCGCGCCGTAAACTCCTTTGGCGCTGTTCGATCCGAGCCGCGACCTTCTCGTTGGTAACCTCGTTTTCGATGATAGCGACATCGGCCTCCAACAGACCGAGAATTCGTTGCTGTTGCTTGAGTTTGTAACGCTCCTGGTCATCCACGGGGTACCGATCTCGAATGACCTTCCTGAATATCTGCCGATATTGCTGAAGATTTGCCCGATAAGCCACGGCCTTGACGGTCACTTGCTCTTCGATCCTCGCGACGTCCTCCGCCGACAGTCCCAGTGCCTGGCTTCGTCGCTGGAGTTGCTCCCGCACCGCCCTATCGATCTCGGGGTATGCCTTCTGCAACGCCCTGGAAAACGTTATCTCGTAGTGATGCAGATTTCTTTTGTATGCCGCTTTATCCAGGATCGTGTCGGCCTCGGAGCCGTTGCTCGATCCACCATCCGATTGGATGCTATCGATAGTAAATATCTCTCCCCGGTGCTTGATGGTTCTTTTTCCTTCCTTGGGATTTTTCTGTTTCTTTTCCATCGTTGATTTCCTAGCGTCTTGGCCGTAATCGTTCGAATATTCTACGCACTAAGATACTTCGACCCTGGCTGGTTATCTTAACAAATAGCCTGGAGTTTTCCTGCAATCCGAGTCTTCCATGGGAATTGACGTTGGAACATATTAGCGAAGCCTGTGCTCGAACCGACGAGGCATGACCCGGCATCGCGAAAGCAAAGTTGCTGTTCCGTAACACTCGACTCATTTCCGAAGCCGAGCGGGAAAGAACATGTGAGCGCTTCGCGCCAGGACTGAAGCGGGATGGGTCCAGGCACGCGCACCGGTTCTCTCGAGGTCTTTGTTTTTCCGATACCTTAAACAAATCGGCGCTTCACACCAAGACTGGAGCGGGATAGGCCCTGGCGCGCGCACCCATCTTCTCCGGATATGCTTTTTCGACACCCAATCCGGCCAAGCCGGAACCAAAATTCCATCGCAAAAAAAGCGCTATCATCTCGACCGTAGGGAGAGAGCTTGTGCGTTCGGAGTTCCACTAGAACAAAAAGATTCCTCGCGCAGCGAAAGATGACAATCCGCTTTTTCGATCGTTTTGTCGAAGATTCTCCCCGTGAGGGACTAAAAGGGGGCTCTTCAGAAAAATTCGTGGGTAATTTTCTACGAATCTTGGCGTCCATGTCGG
>CAZSVE010000080.1:0-15111 GCA_964610175.1 uncultured Thiotrichales bacterium | reverse complement strand
AGTTGAAAATCAAGGGCCTCCATGAAACAAAGTACGCTTTAGTCGGATGAACCGTTATTTTTCGTGAAGGAGAAATAAGCCATCCAAAGTAAACCGACTGAAATAAGCCGATTGTCGCTGGTAACTACGACAGGCCAGTATCGTTGCCACGACTGATTTTTTATTTCCTGCTCCTCTTCGCAAACGATTCGAGTTTTACGAGAACCAATTTTGCTTTACCAACGCGAAATCATGCCTTGTCGGTTCGAGGCGAAGCTTCGCTAGGATACAGGAGACGCAAGGTCCAAAAAAAAAGGTGCGGAGAGGTTTCTCCGCACCTTTTTCAATTTTCAATCGAGACTGTTTTTGGAGTCGGGCTATTTATTGGCTTGCCAACCACTTTGCAATTTCTTTCGCTTCATCGTCGGAAACGTTGGCGGCCATGGGCTTCATGGCGGCAGCCAGGCCACTTGTACGCTTGCCGTCTCGAATGGCTTTTATTTGATCTACGATATATTTCTCATTCTGTCCGGCAATCTTGGGATACTCGGGCATTATCGTGGTCTTTCCATCGGCACCGTGGCAGGTATGGCACAGTTTGTCTGTGTATAGCTTTGCGCCATCGGCCATCGCTACACCACTCGTTCCGGCAGTCAACACGGCACATGCCGCAAGCGTCATGAATTTACGCATTTTTCGTTCATCCTCTCGTCAAATATTATCGACAATTTCTTCGGTCGAACTCCTAAAGCCAACATCATAGGCAGCGGAGAAAACCACTGATTGGAATATTAACCCAATAATCATCGTTGAACCAACGTATTTATATGGACTGGTTCGTGTCGATTGATCTCATCGGGGGTGAGTTTCGGTATTTTTTGGATGGAGGACGAGCCCCGAGTCGGGTTTGTCACCCTGATTTCGAGTCGTGAGGATTACGAATCGATTGGCCTGAATCCATCGGCTCGATTTGGAATGTTTCAAGTCAGCTTTTCGAGAACCTTGGCACGCAGACACTTTTGCATGGACTCGGTCAGGGGTTGGTTAGCCTTGTCGGTAATAAAGAAGATATCTTCGGCCCGTTCCCCGAACGTAGCGATCCTGGCTTTGTGTAGTCGTGTTTCGCAACGAGTCAGGATTTCCGCGATGCGGGATAGGAGACCAGGTCGATCACTGGTACTTATCTCCATGATTGTGTATTGGTTGGCGTCATTGTCATGGAAGAGTACGGCTGTCTTGGTAGTAAAGTGGCGTAATTGCCGTTTCGGCAGCCGCGAGACGGGGGAGACTGCGTCCTCGGGGGATCGCAGTTGCCGGGTGAGGGTGCCGTGGATCTCGCGTTTACGTTCGCGGTGTTCAATGCTGTTGTCGATGGTGGTGTACCCGGGTGCCTCCAGGACGATATATGAATTGAGTGTCATGTCATTGTCGGCGGTAACGATGCGCG
Source organism: uncultured Thiotrichales bacterium (assembly GCA_964610175.1). Taxonomy (GTDB): domain Bacteria; phylum Pseudomonadota; class Gammaproteobacteria; order HK1; family HK1; genus CAZSVE01. The sequence continues at coordinate 13,685 of CAZSVE010000080.1, read as the reverse complement.
CATCCTGGATGGTTAGATGAAGACGATCCAAAATGGTGGTGGATGCCTGGAACAGACAATCCTGATACCGTGTGTATACGAAGATATCTATTCCAGCACGCCCTTCCCGTACCAGAACGATGGGGAGAATCCGACCTCGTCCATCGGTAATGGCGCGTGTATGCCAGGCGATTTCGTTGGGTCGGTAACGTAGGAAGTAGTCGGTTCCGGCGCTTTGCCACAGGGTCTCGATCCGAGCCTTTCTGGCACCGTCCCGTAACAGACCTTCCTGTTCCAGGATATGGAGGGTCTCTTCCTTGGTTTCCACGATACGCTCGGTTTGTCGGATAGGATTTTCCAGCCCTCGACGAAGCGCGAGCAGGGTAGCCTCGTACAGATCGCGTAAAAGGGTGTGTCTCCACTCGTTCCAAAGTTCCGGAGAGGTAGCCCAGATATCGGCTACCGTCAACAGATACAGATAATCGAGATGTATCCGATCCCCGACTTTTGCAGCGAAGTCATTGATCACTTCGGGGTCGTGAATGTCTTTGCGCTGAGATGTCGTGGACAGTAACAGATGGTGTTCCACGAGCCACGCGACGAGCATGGTGTCGTACTGGCTCAAGCCATGTCGAAGGCAAAATTCCATGGCATCCTTGGCACCGAGCCTGGAATGATCGCCACCTCGACCCTTGGCGATATCATGAAACAGGCCGGCTATATACAAGATCTCTTGTTTCGGGATTTCCGCGAATACCCTGGCACAAAGGGTGAATTTCTTATCGTGCCCGATGGACGCAAAGGCGCGCAGATTGCTCACTACGAATAATGTGTGTTCATCCACTGTATAGACATGGAGTAGATCGTATTGCATCTGTCCGATGATTTTCTTGAAAGCGGGCAGATAGGCACCGAGGATCCCGTAGCGATGCATGCGGCGCAGTGCGTCGGTAATACCCCGTGGCTGACGCAGAATCTCGATGAACAGGCTGCGTGCGCGGATGTCGCCTCGAAATTCGTCGTCTATCAGATACCGATGATCGCGAATCAAGCGAATGGTTGTGGCGCGCACACCAGCCAACGTGGGGTGCTGCTGCAGAATCAGGAATAGCTCCAATAGTGCGAAGGGATAACGCTTGAATACCTTGTCATCGGCAACCTCCAGGAATCCATTGCGCGCTTGAAAACGCCGCCCGATGGGTGTGATCTTCGCAGAGGAGTCGGGGTACAGGATGGCTTCCTGGAAGAGTTCCAAGAGCATTTCATTGAGTCGGGAGAGTTCCCCGATGGTACGGTAATATTGCTTCATGAAATGTTCGACGGCGAGATTGTGATCCTGATCCCGGTACCCGAATTCTTCGGCCAACGTGCGCTGATAGTCGAACAGAAGTCGATCTTCCTGCCTACCCGTTAGTATGTGCAGCGCAAAGCGGACATTCCAAAGGAAGTTTTGCCCTGCTATCAAACTTTGATATTCCGATTCTGTCAGGAAGCCATGCCCAACCAGGTCCTGTAGGGTATCTGCGCCGAAATGACGTTTGGCCACCCAGCCAATCATCTGTATATCGCGCAATCCGCCTGGACCTTCCTTGATATTGGGCTCCAGATTGTTGGCTGTGTCGTGGAATTTGTGATGTCTGACTTGTTGTTCGGCCCATTTGGCCTCGAAAAACTCACGGCTTGGCCAAATGTTGCTCGGTTCGGCGCATTCACGGAGCGCATCGAATAACGCCTGGGAACCTTCGATGAGGCGTGCTTCCATGAGGTTCGTGGCGATGGTGATATCGGTGCGAGCTTCGGTTTCGCATTCGGGTAAGGTTCGGGTGCTGTGGCCGATATTGAGCCCGATATCCCAGAGTGTGGTGATAAATTCACCAATTTTCCGCTCGGTGGATAAATCGGCCTTTTCGCCCAACAGGATCAATAGATCGATATCTGACCCTGGGTGTAGTTCGCCACGTCCGTATCCTCCCACTGCCACTAATGCAACACGGGGAATTTCGGTTAATGGGAGCACATGCCAAATCCGGCGCAGCAATGCGTCTATTTGCTCCGCTTGTTGCCGAACCAAGACGTCGGCTGCCTCTCCGGTGAGAAATCGATCCCGCAAGGTGTCGCGGATGGCCTTGAGTGCATTTCGAAATGTATCTACGGAAGCATTCATGCGAGGCAACGGCTTTGCTATATAATTTCGGGGATTTGTCGACATTCTAGCGAAGCTTCGCCACAAATCGACAAGGCATAGCATCGGTAAAGCAAATTGGTGTCCTGTGGAATTCGACTCATCAGCGAAACTGAGCGGGAAATGAACAGATTATCCGGAAACTGCCCCATGCTTTTTCCAGAGTTGTGTTTGCAAGAGTGTGTTTGGAAAAAAGTTCTTTCTCCGAAGAAGAGTAAAAAGCCGGAATATTAGAAAACACTGTTATTTCGACATGTTTATTCGATTCGTTCATTTTCCGCTTCTCTTCGCAAATGAGTCGGATTTTACAAAACGCTGGTTTTGCTTTGACTGATGCCAAATCGCGCTTCATCGGTTCGAGGCCAAGCTTCGCTAACTGGTTTGTATACAGGATTTTCGAACCCGCTCTCTTTGCATGTGCATGACGGGCTAAACACATTCGCTACATGTCGATAAAACACGCGATATCCGGATATCGACCTCTTTCCCTCGGATAAACCAGTCAACGTATATCGAATTGACCGCAATCATGGAAAAAGCATGATTGTATACGAGTATGTTTCGATTGCGTATCTTCTTTTGAGATTGTTTGAAAATAGACTTTCGACGGGGTCGATGGGGATCATCCGGGGGTCTGGGGTAGTCCGAGTGACCCTTGAGAGTTCGTTCAAGTAATATAAATAAGGTAAAAAACTCGAGGAATGTTTCAGATGAGCATACGGCATATATGGCGTTCTATATTTCTAGGAATAATATTCGGCGCGGCATCAGTCTCGGCATTTGCGGCGAAGGAAATCGTGGTAGGTGCATCGGTAGCGCAAACCGGTAAGTACTCGCGTACCGGACAAGAGCAGCTCAATGGTATCCAAATGTGGGTGGAAGACGTGAATGCACGGGGTGGATTGTTGAAGCAACCCGTACGTCTTGTGCATTATGATGACGAATCCCAACCAGCCACGGGCGCGAAACTCTATGAGAAGCTTATCACGGACGACAGGGTCGATCTCCTCATCGGACCCTACTCTTCCGGTGTAACCCTCTCTGCAAGCACGGTAACGGAAAAGTACGGTATTCCCATGGTGTCCGCAGGTGCGTCCGCATCCAAGATCTGGTCGCGTGGCTATAAAAATGTGTTCGGTCTTTACACGCCAGCGGAAGACTATATGAATCAGATCCTGGAGTTCGCCAAATCGAAAGGCCTTACCAAGGTCGCTTTGATTTACTCCGACACAACCTTCCCGCGAGCAGTTGCCACCGGCGTAAAGGAAAAAATGGCCGCGTTGCGGATGGATCTGGTTTTCGAGGAGGAATATGGTAAGGCCTCCACCGATTTTGCGGCCATCATTCTAAAGATGCGCCGTAAAAAACCAGACATAATTATCGGTGGGTCCTATCTACCCGATTCGACTGCATTTATACGACAAGCCAAAGCGAATCAGCTCTATGCCAAAGTCTTCGCCTTTGCCGTTGGGCCAGGTCTGCCTGATTTCGGTAAGAACCTGGGAACGGATGCGGAGGGTGTCATGGGAAACAGTCAGTGGGAACCTAACCTTGGCATAGCCGGCGTAACGGAATTCACGAAAGCCTACAAGGAAAAATACGGTCATTTGCCCGGCTATCATGCGGCAGGGGGGTATGGAGCAGGTCAGGTGGTAGAGGCAGCAGTGAGGAAAGCTGGCTCCGTGAAACCGGATAAGGTGCGCATGGCCCTTTTCCAATTGGATATTACCACCATTTTTGGCCGCTATAAGGCCGACGAAACCGGGAAACAGATAGGCAAACCCGCCTATGCGGTTCAATGGATCGGCGACAGGCGCGAGTTGGTGCTACCGGAAGATAGCGCTACCGCCAAACCTGTATATCCTTTCAAGGTATGGTCGAAACGTTGATCTTCAATTACTCTCCTGGGGAAGATTTCGGGTAGGTTCATCAATCGCTGTCCGAATCCGTGTTATTTCTACCCGAAATCTTCGGCTTCGGAAAGACAAAAGATCTTTGGGCCAGGGAATTACCATCGCATAGGGAGCTGCACTCGTAGAAAAGGATCTTCTTCGCAAAATCGGATGAACCGTAAGCCCGAATTCAGCAGACTATTTCGATTTATTCTCCCTCCCAGGAGGGTTATATGTATCGAAACAAAACTTCGCGTTTTGGAACCCATGTTTTAACTTGCTACACATTCCAAATGAGTTGAAACATATCCATTCAACATATTAATTCCTGGTCCGCGGAACCTTGAACAAAATGTCGAAGAAGTTTCAGGAAAAGCAAAATCTTTAATAATAAATCTCCCGCGTCGCATCGCTCCGACGGGTGATCGATTTCACCGGAATCGGTGATCGGTTTCATTCCGAAATCACTGATCGATTTCGCCGGAACACGCACCCTGGTTCGTCTTTTCTGTCTCCGTCCAATTGCAAGGGGACTGGCGTCAAGATAAAAATGGGGAGATAGACGAACTGTCTGTTTGACTATTATGCGGAATTCTGATGTTGCTTTTGGGCGCACGGATATTCAGCATTCCCTCCAATCACCCCTTTGCAGAATGACTTTCTGTTCACCGCTATTGTGATGAGCGAACTACGCAGAATTTCCGAACATGGATCTCCAGTGCGGGCGGATGTCGTATTCGTGCATGGGCTGGGCGGGGATGCATTCAAGACGTGGTGCCATGATGAAGAAAACCTGCATGATTCCTGGCCATACTGGCTGGCAGAGGAATTTCCCAAGGTATGCGTCTGGTCGTTGGATTACGCGGCGAGCCCGGTTAAATCAGGCATCCTGGGAACTCTGATAAGCAAAGCGACTCGTGGTCGCATCGAGAGCGGCCAGGCCATGTCATTGCCAGAGCAGGCTACCGAGGTACTGGAGGAATTGGTACGAAACAAGCTTGGTGAATACCCGATTCTATTCATTTGCCACAGCCTTGGTGGACTTCTGGCCAAGCAACTTCTTTTGAAAGCCTATGATGCCTCGAATGAGGAAAAACACGCCATCTTCGAGAAAACCCGTTCCGTATTGTTTCTTGCAACTCCCCATATGGGAGCGGCGTTGGCCTCTTTGGCGCGTGCCTTCAAGAGGATTTTTCAACAACGGTCAGTATTAAAGCGTTGGAGGCCTATACCGATCAGCCACTCGATCTTTATGGGTGGTACCGTAACCATTCGGAAAAGGCGGGTATTCATACCAAAACTTACTACGAGGGGCACGACACTTCCGGTATAAGAATCGTTTCCCCGGCATCCTCCCATCCCGGCGTTGGTGAGGAACCGATTGCATTGCCAGAAAATCACCTTTCCATTGCCAAGCCTGCTCACCAAGACTCCCTCGTATACCAGGCGGCCTGTGGTTTGCTGAGAAAGCATATTCTTAGCCCTGAAACAACACATGAGATCTTGGAATCCAGTCGGGATGACAAAAGACGGAACGGAGATACCCCCCCATTCGGCAATGCCGATGAGTTTCCCGATGATTCTCGGGAGCGTTCCGAGCGCCGCGAGGCCATGCTGCCCAGGATCGAGGAAATCCTGGGTGCATCGCCGGATGTGCACAAAGCCCTGTGTGAGGTTATTGGGAAAAAAGAAACGGAAACTTTTCCCGAAGGCAGGGAATTAGCGAATTATCTGCTGGATTTACAGGACGCTCCACGATTGAATTGTCTGGAGGATACATTCCGCCATCTGTGCCGGGCAGGGAAGACCGAGGCGGCGAAAAAAGCAGTTCGGCTCGCCCTGGTTTGCCTGCCCGCGGTTTTGGATGCACCGGCGTTGATCGAGGCGCTGCGCGAAGCGCGCGGGTCGGGTGCCGGTATTATCCCCACGCCCTTCGCGACGCTCCTTCCCCTGGCCATGGCGATACACGCGGCGGGGCGCGGCGAGGCGGAGTTCTCCTTGACCGGAAACCGGCTGCGTTCCGAGCGGCAATTCGGTTTCGGCGTCGAAACGGGAATCGACGAGGACATGTCCGCCAGCCGGGCCACGGCGAAAAGGATTATGGTAAATCGCTTTGGGGAAACGATTCAGGATTTTCCCGATAATGATGAACCGACGCAGGAACAGATAAAACTGGTGGCCGACGAACTCGAGTTTATCCGGAAAGAGTACGGCATTGTCTACTATCATCCTGTCTCCGAGGGCGAAGCCCCGGACCTTCGCAGCTGGGCGAGGGATCTGCTGACCGCTTTTCCCGATTTCTTTCTGCTGCGGACAAAAGACGACAGGGACCAGCGCCGCCGGGAAATCGGGCGCTACAGGATGTTGGTGGATATGATTAAAACCTACCTGGGGGATGACGAGGCCTGCCGTCGTCTCCAGCAGCAATACGAAGGAAAGCATGAATAGTTCAGCTCCGGAAAGGTCCCGAAGCAGGTGAGAAAATTCGATAATTGAGCAGGATACCAGTTAATGACTTCTTCCAAACCTCCAACCGATGAAGAATTACTCGAACTGTTGGAAGATATAGAGTCGGATCGGGTCGAGCGCAAGGCGTCCATCGCCGAGAAGGACAAGATTCGGCAGGCAGTCTGCGCCTTTGCCAACGACATGCCGAACCACGAACTGCCGGGCGTGATATTCATCGGCGTCACGGACGATGGGCAGGCGGCTGGTATCGACGTCACGGACCAATTGCTGCTGACGCTCTCCGAGATGCGTTTGGACGGGAATATCCTGCCGCTTCCCGCCATGACGGTGCAAAAGCGGACCCTGAAGGGGTGCGACGTGGCGGTTGTCGTGGTGCAACCGGCCGATGCTCCGCCGGTCAGACTCAAGGGCAATATTCATATTCGCGTCGGTCCCCGGCGCGCCATCGCCAATCCCGACGAGGAGCGCCGCCTCAACGAAAAACGCCGTTATCGAGACATCTCGGCGGACATCCGGCCGCTTCCCTCCGCGTCCATGGATACCCTCGATGAGCTATTATTCCGGCGCGGTTACCTCCCCAGGGCGCTGTCCCCCGAGGCGATGGAACAAAACCGGCGCAGCCTCGAACACCAGTTGATTGCGGCAAGATTTGCCCATCCGGGCGATGCGTATTCGCCCGCCTGTCCGACGGTCCTCGGTGAACTGGTGATCGGTAAAAAACCCACCCATCAGGTCCCCTGTGCATTGGTTCAGTTCGTGCGGTTCGAGGGGAACACGACCACGGATCCGATCCAGATCGGCCGGGAGTTCGACCTCCCCCTGCCCGATCTGCTTCGCGAGCTGGAAGCGTTGCTGGAGATAAACATCCATAACAACCTGGACATTACCTCCGGCCCGGTGGAGATCCGCTATCCCGATTATCCCCTGGCAGCGCTCCAGCAGATCGTTCGCAACGCCATCCTGCACCGTTCCTACGAGCATACCCATGCCCCCGTTAAAATCTTCTGGTTCGCCGAACGCGTGGAAATATACAGCCCGGGCGGTCCCTTCGGCCGGATCAACCGGGAAAATTTCGGCACCCCGGGCGAATACGACTACCGCAATCCCAACCTTGCCGTGGTGCTCAAGGAACTCGATTACATCCAGCGCTTCGGTGTCGGTATCGACACGGCCCGGCGGAAAATGGAGGAAAATGGCAATCCTCCCCTGGAATTCCAGGTGAAAGATAGCATCGTGACCGCCATATTCAGGAAATCGGAAAACCGCCGGCCCGGGAAAAATAAAGTGAATGAAATACCCGCGGGCGATATCCGGGCGGCCGAACCGAAACATTCCCGGACGAAGGAAAGCGAAGGTCCCTCGGCTGGAGAGCCCGGCCCTGGCGCCTCTGGATTTACCGACCAGCGTGAATGGGAAGAACGCCATCGTGTGACGTTGCAGTTCATCGATGAGCACCTCGATGAGGAAGGCGTACAGTCGGCGTTTCGTGATATTGGAAAAGCTAAAAACGGAAAGATTACGGCGCGGGAATTGTTCGGTATCCCTTATATCGAACTCATTGAGCGCCTGGGGGCCGTTTTTGAATATTGTTGCAGGCGGGCACGGCGGAAAGATGCCCGTATTATCGGGGAACTCGCTTGCTCGTTGCTTCCTGCCAGAGTTGAGCGTGATTACGAGGATGTTGTCGAGGCCATCCGCAATAACCGGATGGCCGGCAACGTCAGCTATCACACTCTGCCGGCAAGGACCCCTATTCAAGCGGAAATCCTGATGGCCGCAGCCGATATGCGAGAGGCACTTTTCATTAAGCCCGATGGGGAAGATCCTCACCTGAAGGGTGGAAGAATGAATGTACGTGCGCACCTGAAACCGGGCGTTGATCCTGGTAGCACCTACGCGGAAATAGAGGACAACCTCATCTTGCATTTCGCGTTCCCGAATCCTCGAAAAAAAAGGACTCGGGAAGATGAGCGGGAAATTACCGAAGCTGTATTACGTTACCAACGGCACAAACAGCACCGAACATACTATTTGCTTTTGCATCCGGGTGAGGAGAGCGAGTTCGAAGGTAAGCTGCGCGACTTGAATCGGCACTATCCGGATCTCAAGCAAGTCGTGCTCGAAGACGGAAGTGATGTCGAAGAGGTTGTGTTTTACCTTTCTCTTGCCTGCATGGTCAGGGCCACCACCGATGATTTCGAGTGTTGTGACAGAATGCGCGGCCCAGGAGGACTGAAAAAATGAACTTCCTTACCCACCCCCCCGGCCACGTCGAAAAACTGGCGCCCATCGGCAATACCCCCGCGGCCGTACACGTTTTCGACGAAGCCCAAATAGAAGCCATCGACGCCGCGCTTGCCACGAGTCGCCCCTTGCTGGTGCGCGGAGAGACCGGTATCGGGAAAAGCCAACTGGCCCGTGCTGCCGCCAAGGCCTTGGGACGGGCCTATATCCCATTCGTGGTGACCTCGCACACGGAGGCCCGCGATCTCCTATGGCGTTTCGACGCCGTTTCGCGTCTGGCTCATGCTCAACTTGGCGCGGCTCTCGGTAGCAACAAAGAAGTGCTTGTTCGGGAGCTGGCCCTTCGGAACTTCATCGCCCCTGGTCCCTTGTGGTGGGCCTTCGACTGGCATGGTGCCCGGATGCAGGCCAAAAAATATCAACCGGCCTCACATGCCGATGGAGAAACAGGCGGTGCCGAGACCCGCCTGACCCCACAACAGCCCGATGGCGGCAAGCCGGAAGCGGGGGCTGTCGTACTTTTGGACGAGATCGACAAGGCCGAACTGGATGTCCCCAACGGTCTCCTGGAGGCCTTGGGCGAGCGTTCCTTCTTACCGGAGGGATTTGTCGAGCGTGTCTGCGTCACGGGCGCCCCACCCCTTATCCTCATTACCACCAATGAAGAACGGGCCATGCCGGATGCATTTCTGCGCCGCTGTTTGGTGCTCCATCTTGGCCTACCCGATGTATCCCGTGAGCGTGCTGCCTTCCAGGCGCTATTGGTTCGTCGTGGAAAACAACACTTGCCGGATCTCGACCCGGAGGTCATTCGGGAAGCGGCTCGACAGGTGGCCGATGATCGCATCGAGGCTCAATCAGAACACCAGCGCCCGCTGCCCGGACAGGCGGAATTCATCGATTTGCTGCATGCCGTGAACGAACTTGCCCCCGATGATCCCGAGATGCAGAAAAAGAAACTGAAGGATATCGCCTGCTACGTGGTTGGCAAGCGGCCTTGTCCTGCCAAGAAAAGCGACGGCGCGCAAGAAAGCGGCATTGCCCCGTGAACTGGCCCATGAGCCTGCATTTCCTGACCCATGGCGGCTGTGGGCGCGCTGATCTCCTGGTGCTGCTGGAGACCCATCGCCATATCGGTCCGGCTACGGGTGCCGATGCTGATTCCATGGCGGCCCTGCTGGGATTTCATCCTCGCGCGGATCTCCCACCCAAAGTCCTCGATGCCGCGGAGATTGCCGAATTTCTCGGCAAAACCGTTCCGTCATCCGGTGACACTGTTCCACCGCTGCGAGTGGAGGCCGATAAGAAGCTGGAAAGGGCCACCTTCTGGCAACCGGTGATTTTTCGGCTCGTGGATAGGGAGTACTCCGAACCAAAGCCCACCGATCCCGCCCTGGCAACCGAACCCGTCTCATGGGGCCACAAGGATAAACACCGAACACCGCCATCGGTCCCTGCGCTCGCCCCCTGGTCAGCGCTCCATTCCCATCTTCGCAATGCCCTCGCCATTCATCGGGGCAGGCGGCAGCTCGATATACAACGCCTCGTTGCCAAAATCAGTCGCTTTCAGCCTTTGGGGAGACTGCCTTGGCGTCGTCGTACGGGATGGGGAAATGGTTTGCAGGTTATCGATGACCGCAGCCGCCACCTGGAACCCTATCTGACGGACCACGCCTGGGTTGGCGGAACCCTTTCCCGGCTATTTGCCGATTACGCACTGGAGTGGGGACTCATCGATGAGGTGCTGGAGGAACCGCTGCTTCGTGTACCGGGCGATCGACTCATTCGCTATTGCCCTCCATCGGCAGGCATGGGCATCCTTGTCTTAAGCGATCTCGGTTGCCTTTCCCGCACCCCTATCGCCCGCAACCGTTGGTTGACCCTGGGCCGGAAATGGCTGGAGACGGGTTATCGGCCTGTGGCGCTAAGTCCCGCTATTCCCGGTTACCGTGAGGAAGGACTCTCCGAATTTTTCCATATTCTCCATTGGGAACCCCGTGCCACGGGGACGGATGAGACCCTGATGGAAGGCGTGGAAAAGCTCCTTCGCCTGCTTTCCTCCGCCATCCGTATCGAACCTGGGCTTTTACGGACCATACGCCTGGGTTTCCCCGACGATATGCCGCCCGCGGCGGCAGAGGCCCTGTTCTGGCAGCATAGGGATCTGCAAGAAACCAATAGCGTTGCCGCGACCCTGGATGTCAGCGCTGCCGAAGGTCTGCGCACGGACTTTGCCAATGAAAAGAACACGCCACTCGAATATCGAAAGGAGATCGTTGCGTTGTTACGCAATTGGCGCACGCATCTCCCGGATGAGATCTGGTTCGAGGAGATCCTGACCTTGAAAGAATATCTGGCGGAAGCATTCCCGGCTGAATACGAACAGGATCTAGAAGAGGCCCACGCCCGTTTCCGGCAACTCGGCATCCAGGCGCGTGGGGGGAAGCATCCGCCGCTTTCCCCAGGGGCCTTGGCCTGGGCGGGGCGTTTTTTTCGCCGCGCACCGAGGAAATTGGCAGACGAGCCGGAATTACGTCCCCTGCGCGCGGCGGCGCTGCGAGGGGAGTCCGGTATCGATGAAAATCCCATCCGCTCCCTGACGGTGATACTGCAGGGGGAAGATCTGGTGTTCGGCGAAGGGAGGCAAACGTCCTCCGGCAGCCTGCTTGGGCGTTTGGAAACCCAGGATGGTCTCATCGACTGCGAACCGGTGCTGGGCTGGGAGGAAGACAGAGCTCTCTTTTGGGAAACCGCTGCTTCCCCCGCCTGGGCTCAAGCTTGGGGAAAAGATGAATACGGCCCTTGGGTGACTTTCCAGATTGGCGACGTGGTCCAGCGCCTGCGCTGGTGCCCCCCCGGGCGTTTCCTCATGGGCTCGCCAAAAGATGAACCGGGACGCTGGAATAATGAGAGCCCGCAACATGAAGTGGTTCTGGGTGAGGGATTCTGGCTGTTCGACACGCCAGTGACGCAGAAGTTGTGGCAGGCGGTGATGGGTGACAACCCATCCCGGTTCAAGGGCGATGATCGCCCTGTGGAGCAGGTGAGTTGGGATGATACGCAAGCATTCATCGTCTGGCTGAACGGGAAGCTTCCAGGTCTTGAATTATCGTTACCGAGCGAGGCGCAATGGGAGTATTGCCTGCCGTGCCGGAACCACGACAGCTCTGTATAACGGTCCCATCGAGATCAGAGAAGATAAGGCGGTGGCTCTGGAGTCCATCGCCTGGTACTCCGGGAACAGTAATGGCCAGACCCACCCGGTAGGAGAAAAGCAGCCGAACCCGTGGGGCCTGTACGACATGCTGGGTAATGTGGATGAATGGGTTCAGGACCAGTGGCGAGACAATTATCGAGACGCACCGTCCGATGGAACGCCCCGGAAGGGTTTGGAGGCAGCCGCGGAACGTGTCTCCCGTGGTGGCTCGTGGATCTACGACGCGCGTAACGTGCGCGCCGCTGTCCGCGGCTGGTACGAGCCCGGCCATCGGGATGACGACCTTGGGTTTCGCTGCGCCCGAGTTCATGCAGGTCAAGCCAGCCAGGGAGCGAAGCCCGCCCGGCCGAGAGGAGCGGCGCAGTCGGAGACCGCCGCCCGCAAGGCCGGGCGAGGCGAAGCGATAGCGCTGCATCCATCGGAAAGAAGCAAGTCCATAGCGATCGTCCCAGGTGAGGAATCTCTCCTGATCCGTACGGATCGAGAGATTCTGACGTTGCAGCGAAGCCCCAGGCCATCCTGGGGCAGCGCCATGGGTCGTGATGGATTCGGGCTGTGGTCGGAGTTCGAGCTGGGTGGCGTGGTCCAGCGCATGCGCTGGTGTCCGCCCGGCAAATTCACCATGGGATCGCCTTGGGGTGAACCGGGACGTTACGGTAATGAAGGTCCCCAACACGAAGTGGTTCTGAGCAAAGGATTCTGGCTGTTCGATACCCCGGTAACGCAGGCGCTGTGGGAGGTGGTGATGGGAGTTAACCCATTGCGATTCAAGAGTCCGGATCGACCGGTGGAGAAGGTAAGCTGGGAGGATTGCCAGGAGTTTCTAGCTAGGCTCAACGAACGTATACCCGGCTTGGAGCTGAGGTTGCCTAGCGAGGCCCAGTGGGAGTATGCCTGTCGCGCGGGAACGCAGACGGCGCTTTATAACGGTCCCATGGAGATTCTCGGTGGTAATAATGCCCTGGGGCTGGATGCCATAGCCTGGTATGGCGGCAACAGCGGTGAGGGATTCGAATTGGATGATGGTTATGACAGCTCGGACTGGCCGGAGAAACAATATCCGCATAAGAAGGCGGGTACGCGCCCGGTGAAGTTGAAGGGGCCGAATGGCTGGGGGCTTTACGACATGCTGGGGAATGTGTGGGAGTGGACGCAGGATAGCTGGCATGAGAACTACGAAGGTGCGCCAGTGAATGGGTCGCCCTGGGAGGGTGATTCAGACGCAGTACGTGTCTTCCGTGGTGGCTCGTGGTTCCACAACGCGCGTTTCGTGCGCGCCGCTTACCGCGACTGGTACGAGCCCGGCAGTCTGGATGACATCCTTGGGTTTCGCTGCGCCCGAGTTCATGCATAAGGAAGCCGTGGAGCCCGTCCGTCCCAGAGAGAGCGCCGAAGCGGAACGGAGTGTAGCGAGAAGCGCTCTCGAAGGGATGGGTGAGGCGTAGCGCCGGTTCAAGAACGGTATACTATGCAGCATCATGCATCGAAGGTCCGAGGCGTAGCCTCGTTAGTCGGTTACCCGGAAGATCTTGAACAAAACGATCGAAAAATTTTTAATCTGTCATTTCGAGCGTAGCGAGAAATCTTCTGGCTTGAAAAATTCCAAATGCACAAGATCTCTCCCTCCGGTCGAGATGACATATCCTTATAAGGTATCGGAAAAACAAAAATCCCGAGAGAACCAGTGCGCCCGCCAAGACCC
>CAZSVE010000079.1:0-15141 GCA_964610175.1 uncultured Thiotrichales bacterium | reverse complement strand
TTACGTTGGATTCACGTCCAACCTTCAGGCTCATGTGTCTTTGGATAAGGCTAAGTATTGATATTATGTTCATCGATAAGATGTAATAAACGTTTTTTCCATTTGTTTGATGGATTTATCACGCTCATTAAATGGATCGATAACACTAATGTATTATACAACTTGCAGCTTTTTTCAGTGTTGAAATTAGAACTCAACTTTAGCGGTTTCTTCGGAAGCTTTATTTTTATTTTAAAGTCACGATTCCATATGCGGCTATGATGAGCGCAAAGATTACGGACGTGCGCTAAATGGTGTAATAAAGACTTCATGACACATTTATCTAGTGAATATGTGTTTGCAATGGCTTCGAGAACTTCCTTTGAATTTAGATTAGAATAATATTTGGATAGCAGTCCCAAAGACATAATCTCACAGACAACCCAAATTGGCGGCATATTTGGAGAATCATAGGTTTTTTTGTAGTGTTTGATAAATACTTCACTGGATCTTCTGAATTCATCTTCCAATCTTTCCATGTCGGCAGAAAATAAATTTTCCTTGCGATAGAATCCCTTATTCGAATAAGCATGCGGCCCGTGCTTATGCGCAAAATGGTAAGCCCATTGTGTGCGTACAGAGACCTCTATTTTCTCGATAGCATTCAACAAAAGAAGGCGCAGTTTTTTGTCGAACATATAAACATCGATCACCTTATCGAAAACAGTCTCCGGCTTGAACTCGTGGGTAACTGTGTCCTTTTGGAAAGGAAGCCAGTATGGAGTGAGCCGGTAATAATTCAAATGCGCGAGATGATGGAGCGCACTGGATCGATCCTTTATGATCATCCCCCTGCTTTCTAACAGATCGATCTGCTCCTCGAATGTTTTAGGTGGTTTATCGAACTTCATTGACGGGAAGGGTACGTAGTGAACGTGGTAGGCGCAAAAAAATAACCCGCCAGAATGAAGATAACTATTATTATAAATAATAGCCATAGCTTTGGCGGGTCTCGTTGAAAGCAACTCTAGTATAAAGCGGGCCAGGAATCAAATTGAATTTGGGTAGTGGCTCAGTTTGAATTCAAACCGAATGCTTGTCCCGGTTTGGATCTTCAACGCCGTAAATCAGGTGGTGGAATCCCTCTCTTTCGATCCGAACCATTCCCATTCTCTATTGGTTTTCCTCCCGTTTCGATTGTTTTTTGCTTTTGAAAATTTCTTGTAGATCTGCAATTACGTGGGGGTTGGCCATGGAGGCTAGATCACCAGGATTCTTGCCTTCATAGAGTGCACGTACTACCCGGCGCATGACCTTCATGCTACGGGTCTTGGGTAGTTCATTTACGAACGCAACCGCGGCGGGCCGGAAAGCGGGGCCGAGTGCCCGTACTACCGCCTGGCGCAGTGTTTCGGCGAGCTTTTTACGCAATTGTCGAGATTCCGCATCGTTTTTATTGTCCATGAGAATACCCGTTTTGGGAACGCAAACGCACAGGATTGCTTCACCCTTGATGGGGTCGGTAATGGCGGTAGCGGCCGCTTCCGCGATGTGGCCGGTTGCCATGAGCAGGGATTCTACCTCCGCTGGGCCGCAGCGTTTTCCGGCCACCATGATGGTGTCGTCGGAGCGCCCGTGTAGGTACCACGTCCCATCTTTATCCCTCGATGCCCAATCGCCATGGACCCAAAGGCCTGGAATTTTATTCCAGTAGGTTTCCAGGTAACGATTGGGGTCGCCCCAAAGTCCGCGGGTAAGGCCAATGGAGGGATGACGCAGGACCAGCTCACCCATTTGGTCAGGTGGAACGGTGCTGCCCATGGCATCTACCACGTCGGTACCCATCCCGGGTACGCCCGTGGTAAAGGCACAGGGTTTATGTGGTTCGATGACTGTGTTGGTGACGATGCCCCAACCGATTTCGGTACCACCACTGACATTGAGGTTGGGGACCCGGTGCTTGCATACGTGTTCGAAGAACCATGTCCACGAATCGGGATTCCACAACTCACCGGAAGATAAGGTGATGCGCAGGGAAGATAGGTCGTATTTTTCCACTTGAACGGCCCCATGGCGCATCATCAGTCGAGCAATGGTCGGTGCGATACCGAGGTAGGTTACTCGGTGGTCTTGAACCAGACGCCACAGACGTCCCGGTTCCGGATAGTCCGGGGCCCCTTCGGCCAATACCACCGTGGCACCGAAGAAGGTGCTTGTTACGAACTGCATGGGTCCGATCAGCCAACCGAGGTCGGACATCCACAACAGGCGATCGTCCGGGTTGAAATCCATGCACAAACCGATGTCTGCCACTAGTTTGGTTAGGAAGCCGCAGTGGGTATGGACGGTGCCTTTGGCCTTGCCGGTAGTGCCGGAGGTGAAGATGATCATGAAGGGGTCTTCAGCGGACATTTCTTCGGTAGGGGCATTCGCGGAGCATCCGCTCGTTATCTTATCCCACCAGTGGTCCCGTTCGGGACGCCAGCCGACCTCGACACCGAGGCTTTCGAGCACGATGATATGGTGCAAAGAGGGGATTTGTTCGGCTGCTTCATCAGCGATTGTTTTTAGTATTACATCTTTGCCACGTCGCTTCGTGCCATCGACAGTGATAAGCGCGGTACACCGGGCGTCCGAGAGTCGGCTGACGAGGGCCTCGGGACCGAAGCCGGAAAAGAGTGGGACCACGATGGCGCCGATTTTGATGATGGCAAAAAATGCGGCCATGGTCTCGGGCATGATGGGCATGTAGATGCCGATGGTATCGCCTTTTTCGAGCCCGAGTCCGCGTAGCGCCTCCGCCAGTCGGGCAGTTTCGGCTATGAATCGCCCATAATCCCAAGTACGCACACGACCATCTTCCCCCTCCCAAATCAGAGCGGTTTTTTCCATGACGGGGGTTCCCTCGTGCGCATCCAGACAGTTGAGCGCGACGTTGGTGGTACCACCCACGCACCATTTCGGCCAGGGAATGCCCTGGCTGGTGTCGAGCAATTGTTGGTAGGGTTCGTAGAACCGGATACCGAAGTATTGGATGATGGTGTTCCAGTACCATTCCGGGTCTTCGTTGGATCGCCGAAGCAACGCATCGAAATTCGGGATCCCTTGGGCGTCCATGAATTTGGCGAGGACGCTGTTTTCGACGTACGCCGGTGTTGGTTGCCAGGCGTATCGATTGCTTTTTTTCATGGTTTGGATTGCAGATGGCCTTATGGTCGACTCTGGGTTATTTTTATTTCCCGCTCGGCTTCGTAAATGAGCCGGGTTTTACGAAACGCCGGTTTCGCTTTACCGATGCTCGGGTCTGCCCTGTCGGTTCGAGCACAAGCTTCGCCAGGCATCGATAAATGGCATTTACGAACGATCCGTGTTCCAATCCGTCAATGACGATCGATAGTCCTGATGCCCCCTCCCGTGCCGAGCAGCAAGACATCGGCGGGTCTTCTCGCGAACAATCCATTGGCGACAATGCCGGTAATCTGGTTGAGTTCGGATTCCAACGTTGGCGGATCGAGGATAGAGAGGTTATGGACATCCAGAATGACATTGCCGTTATCGGTGATAAAGCCGCTTCGCCACAGCGGTTTGCCGCCCATTTTCACGATCTCGCGCGCGACATGACTACGGGCCATGGGGATGACTTCCAACGGTAATGGAAACTTCCCCAGCACATCCACCAACTTCGATTCATCCGCGACACAGACGAATCTCCGGGAAACATCGGCTACGATCTTCTCGCGTGTCAAGGCACCCCCGCCCCCTTTCATGAGATACAGGTGTTTCGTTGCCTCGTCGGCCCCATCCACATACACGGAGATCTCATCCACCCCGTTCATATCCAGCACCGGGATGCCGCGGGATTTCAAATAATCGGCGGTGATCCTCGAGCTGGCGACGGTTCCCTCGATCGAATGTTTGATGTCGGCAAGGGCATCGATGAAATAATTTGCAGTGCTCCCCGTACCGATACCAATCACGGTGCCCGTTTCGATGTATTCTAGCGCGGCACGCGCAGCGGACTGTTTCTTTCGATCTTGTGACATAACCTATTTACCTTGGGGGTTGGTTTGTTGAACGGTTCGGGCCGCGTTCATTCGTTCGAGATTTTTATGATTGGCACCTATTTTATGGATGAGTCGGCCTCTTAGTTCGCAGCGAGCTTTTCCCGTGAATTTCTCCCATTGGACTTGGAATCGGTGCCAGGAAAAGACAGGGAAGTTCAATGCCGATTCCGAATGACTCGCCAGTTTCAGGCACCGTCTCACCGAATTTCCGATAGTTACCTCCGTGTGTAACTTTTTCAGGCAACACTCTGATTTTGCAATCATGCCATTTCTCGGAACAACCCTTTCGGCTTGTAACCGACCGGAAAAATAGATCTGGAAAGGTTGCGCGCGAAATAGCGAAACGTGACTGGTATTATACAATCTGCTTTTCAAGGCTCTAAAAGAAATGATTTTCTGAGTATCCTAATCTGCCTTGGCCTAGCGCGTTTCGTCAAAATCCTATTATAATCATAGCGTTACGGGCACTTTCATAGTAATCATCGGAGATCGGAAACCTGGATTTATAAGAGGTACTCGACTAATGGAAATACAGACAATAAGTATCATACTCGCGGTGGTAACAGCGATAATCGGAACGGCAGTTGGGGGAGCAATTTTACATATCTATACACCTTGGCTGGATAATGCAAAACACTACTTTCGTAGAAAACCGATAAAGGTTAGTAATTTTTCCGGTAGAGGCAGGGATATCATCATTTTCGATGGCGAGAGAAGAATAGAGGATAAGGCCGTTTTTTGGGGATATGAAGTCACAAACGGCAAACTATCGAGATCTATTGAAAGAGTAACCCTTGACGCGGATCTGAGAATGTTACACTCTGAAAAAGATAGCACGGAGACTAAGGGCAGATTAACAGCTGGCGGCCCATTGGAAGGGAATACTGCTCATATAACCTATTCGATTGAAACAGATAGCGGTGACTATTGGTCTGGATTTATGATTCTGAACATGCCACCTGCCGCAAAAAATATAAGTGGGTATTGGATGGTAAGCAGTCCAATAAAACCAGGTAGAATATCCTTTGGTGATGTTGTACTCGATCGACAAAACTAAGAGCATATCTGAAAAGTTCCCAAAACAATCATGTTTGGAAACTACCTCGAAAAAATCCTCAAATCCCATGTATACGACGTTGCCATCGAGACCCCCCTCGATGCCGCGCCCATCTTGTCGCGCAGACTCGGCAACACCATCCTCCTGAAACGGGAAGACCTGCAACCCGTCTTCTCATTCAAACTGCGTGGGGCCTACAACAAGATCGCGGGGCTGAGTCGGGAAGCGCGCGAGCGCGGCGTGATCGCCGCCTCCGCCGGCAACCACGCCCAGGGCGTCGCCCTGGCCGCGGATCGGCTCGGCGTCGAGTCCCTCATCGTCATGCCGAAAACCACGCCGCGTATCAAGGTCGATGCCGTCGAGGACCGTGGCGCCGGGATTATCCTTCACGGCAACACCTACGACGAAGCGCGCGCCCATGCCGAGGAACTCATGACGGAACGCGGCATGATCTTCGTGCACCCCTACGACGATGTGGACGTCATCGCCGGACAGGGAACCATCGCCATGGAGATCTTCCGCCAGCGCGCCCATGACATACACGCCATCTTCGTCCCGGTCGGCGGCGGTGGATTGATCGCCGGTATTGCCGCCTACGTCAAGGCCCTGTGGCCGGACGTCAAGATCATCGGCGTCGAGCCCGACGAAGCCCCGTGCCTGCATGAGGCGCTGCGCACCGGCGAGCGGGTAGTATTGGACCGGGTCGGCATCTTCGCCGACGGCGTCGCCGTGCGCCAGGTCGGACGGGAACCGTTCTCGGTGGCCCAGCGATGCGTAGACGAGGTGTTACTAGTAAATACGGATGAAATCTGCGCCGCCATCAAGGACATCTACGACGACACGCGATCCATCGCCGAGCCCGCCGGCGCCCTCGCCGTTGCCGGTATCAAGAACTACATCGCGCGCCAGGGGCTATCCGGCAAGACCCTCATTGCCATCGACAGTGGCGCCAATGTCAACTTCGACCGTCTGCAACACATCGCCGAACGCGCCGAATTGGGCGAGCGGCGCGAGGCCCTGCTCGCAGTCACCATACCCGAGCGACCGGGCAGCTTCCTGACCTTCTGCCGCGCCATCGGGCAACGATCCATCACTGAATTCAATTACCGCTATGCCGAGCGCCGCGACGCCCGGGTATTCGTCGGGGTGGAACTTCGGGAAGGCGACGCCGACAAACAGGCACTCATCGACCATCTGCGTGGCAAGGGTTATCCGGTACTCGACATGAGCGACAACGAGATGGCCAAGATCCACATTCGCCACATGGTCGGCGGTCGGGTATCCGGGATCGGCCCCGACGGCGACCCCGATCTCGGCAGGGAATACCTGTATCGCTTCCAGTTCCCCGAGCGCCCCGGCGCCTTGCTGCGATTCCTCACCCGCATAGGGCAGCGCTGGAGCATCAGCATGTTTCACTACCGAAACCACGGTGCCGCCTATGGTCGGGTACTGGCCGGGATCCAGGTGCCCGACCACGAGCTCGGGGCATTCCATACCTCCCTCGACGAAACCGACTATCCCTACTGGCAGGAGACCGAAAACCCCGCCTATGGATTATTCCTGCGCTAGTCGACTCGTAGATGGGCAAAGGCATCCAGTCCGTCACGACGGGCCGTTGCCCATCGAGAACCAGCAAAAAAAGGATTTATATACTTGACTTCGCGGCAGAATGCTGTTTGTCCGGGATCGCCGAGTTGTACTCGGCAGGAAGAGTATAGAGAGGAAGAAGAATGCCGAGTACAACTCGGCGATCCCGGACAGATCCAGGATGGATCGACAGGTTTGGTTGCGGATCGGCCACGCCGTGAAATCAAGTGTATAAATCCCAAGATAAAGACACCAAGACTGACGGCGCTCCCTACCGCTACGTGATTCTATTCTCGAAAGACACGGGGAAACCGTTGTCGGAGTCTGTCTCGGCTCCGAGATCCGATGACCAGCAGCACTGCAATGAGGACGACATTGCCGGTGAGGACAAGGGTTATCCCCCACCCCAGACTGGTGAACGAGGAAAACCAGCCAATCAGCGAGGCGATCCCGGCAACGAGCGCGGCAAGCCCACCCAGGCCACTAAAAATCACCATGGTATTCAACCAGGGAGATGACCGAGCCTCCACGGGGCGGGTCTCCGGCTCCGGCTCCGGCATCGGCACTTTTCGGATCTCTGGAACCGGCAGAGACACCTCCATGGTGGCAGGTTCCACTACCGCATCGGCTCTCGACCCCTCCCGCTTCGGCATGGGCCGCAATACCCTTCCCAGGTCATAACGCCCGAAGCGGCACACGAACTCGCGCGACCCGGCGGCATCCGCCGCCAGCAGGTCGTCGAAATTGGCCCAGGCCCCCCTGTCGCCCCGTTTCTCCGTGGTCTCGACAGGGAACCCCCGCCCGTCGTCCACCCTGGCCGCTTCGTCCAGGTACAGCAGTTTTTCGTGCTGCAACTTCGGCATGCGTTCCAGGATCTTCGAGACACTGGCGTACAACGCATTGAAATACTTGTCCACATGGGCACCGCACACCGCCACCGTCAGCACCCGCTCCTGATAATCGGCGCGCACCAGGGCCGCGGTCCCGGCCCAGGCACGGCTCTCGAGGTGCACCCCGTGCTGCCAGGCCAGACCATCGTGGATGTCCCGGTAGTGTTCCACGATGAACATATTGAGCACATGGCGGGGCAGGAAGCGCTCGAAGCGGAACCGAAAGCGCAGCGCCCCCTCCCTCTGCTCGTCGAATTCCATCTGCTCCGGCTGATCGCTCGGCAACAGGTCCGGGACGATCCATCGATCACTCGCACCATTGCCAGGACCATTGCCGGACGGGTAGCAGAGCTTGAATTGCGCCATGGCCCAAATCAGAAAATCCAGCCTCTTCTCCGGGTAGCGCAACACATTGCCCTGGCCATCCTCGATAGTGCGGTCTCTCAGGATCTCCGAGACATCGCCGCGACGCAGTTCCCCGCATTGTCGCTTCAAGAGCTCGGAATAGAGCAATGTATAGACCCCGTGGGTCAGCCAGCGGGGATTCAGGAGATATTCCCGAAAGCCGCGTGCCCGGTAGATCTCCGGGAAATGGATCACCTCCCCCAACTGATCGAGGAGGGTGAGGAACCCCTCGCGCCTCTCGCCATCGATGCCGCGCCCGGCGCACTCGTCGTCGAAGGTCGCCTTGCCCAAAAAGGGATTCTTGCGGGACTCGTCCCGCAGCCGCTCGATGACGGCGAACTCCTTGTGGGAGAACCACGGCTGCACCTCGCCCACCTTCTCGAGTTCAGCGACAAAAGCGTCCCGAAAGATCCCGAATTCACGACCATATTTGCCACGATAGCCGGTGGCCGACAGGGTATGGAAGCCGCGGATGTTGGGGTGGGATTCCCGGAGGCGATGGGTGTCCACGGCCACCGGGGTCAGGTCGCACTTGTTGCCCACCAGGAGCACCGGGGCCTCGTTGCCGAAGGCGCGCACGAACTCCAGCCAGTACTCGGCCTGCTGGTTGGGATTGTTGTCGGCGCTGCGGGCATTGATCACCAGCACGTACACGCAGCGGGCGCGCAGGAAGAACTGGTGGGTGGCATGGGCGATGACCTGGCCGCCGAAGTCCCAGAAATGCGCCGTGAGCCCGCTGTCGCCCACCGGCCACTCGCTGATGTCGATGCCGCAGGTCATGTCGGGGTCGCCCTCGGCGACATCCTCCCCGTTCAGGGCCTGGATCAGGGAGGTCTTGCCGGCCTCGCCATTGCCGATGAAGATGGCCCTCACCCACTTGATCTTTTGTTCCTTCTCACCGGTGGCCAGTTCCGCGAGATAGCGGTTGATGGCCCTGGGATCTTGCGCCGCGATCTCCTCGGGCAACAACAGGGTCTTCTCGAGGATCTTCGGGTCCTGGGGCCTGCCGTCGTAGCGGTCCTGCAGCCAATCGGCCCAGTAGTCGAAGGTGGGGAGTTGGCGTAGGAAAGAGAGAATTTGCGCCCGTTTTTCTGGGAAAAGTCGAGGAAGGGGAATCGCCAATAAGGCGTGTGCCTCCGATGATGAAGATAGGCGTTTCAACTCCTGCCGGATAAATTGGAACAACTCGGCAATGTCACCTGTGGCGACTTCGACAGCAGTAGAGTAGGCCTTAACGGCGTAAGTGATAGCTGCTTCGGCTGCGGCTGTCGCGGCCTTAGTTGCATCCTCTGCAGCTTTGGTCATCACTGAATAGCCAAGACCGGGTTCATCGTAAAATTCATAATCCTCATTATCGCGGATGCCTGCGGCGTAATCGTCGGCGCGGTTTTGGAGGTCCTCTGCTCTGTTTGCGTGGGCATTGCTAACGTAGGCGGCATAGGCGGAATGGGCGGCAAATCCAGCGTAAACTGCGTAAGCGAGTGCGGTGGAGGCCGCTATAGCAGCATCAGGGACTGTGGCGGAAGAAAGAGGTAATGACCATCCCACTTGAAAGGCGCGGCAGACAGCCAACAGGTGTTTTTCCCTGTCATTTTCCGGCCAATACCACAGAAAGCCTTCTTCGTTTGCCCGATGAGCCAACATAGGTAGCGCCATCAACGCCACCCGCAGGGCAAAGGCAGCGGAAAGTCTGGGATTACCGATTTCCATGAGGCGTGCCCGGACCTCCTCTCGGAATTTCTCGATATCGGTGTCGGGCATGATGGGTTTCTCCGGAACTATGTTGGCGCTTCGCGCCGGGACCGAAGCGGGGTGGGTCCTGGCGCGGTTCCCTCGGGATTCCTGTTTTTCCCGAAGGGTCGTTTTTCACCATCCCTGGTCCTGGGTTCCGCCCATCCCTGGCGAAATGACGGGCGTGGTTCGAGCGGCTGGCAAATCACCATCGGGGCTTCGAGAATTTCCGGGATGATCCTCGGCCCTCCACGTCCATCGAAACACTCCGGCATCCGGGGCCCCTTTCCCGGAGGCACATGTGGTACGCGGGATCACCGGATGAGATGGCGCTCGATCCGCTGTGACTGGTCCAGGAACAGGCGGATGTCGGCGAGATAGGGGAGGGTTTCGGCGTTGTGTCGCGTGATGCGCTCGAAGTGTTCGATGAAGCGAGCAAGTGTCCGATCATCCATGATTCGGCTGCCGGTTTGCCGTTGGCGGAGTCGATCCTCTTGTTTTTTACGCCAGCCGTATACCCAGGAAAAATCCGCTACTTCCAATAGGATCAGGCGGTCGATGCGGCGGAACAGCCCTCGGTACGGTCCCGCCAGCCGATCATTGACGTAGCGGCGCCAGTGTCCGTCACCGTCTTCCCTGGCCTCCAATCCATTCACGGGCGTTTCCAGGTCGGCTTCCGCCTGGGGCAGGCTTGCCACGCACCAGCCCTCGAACAGCACCACATCCACGGGCTTGGTCTGTATCGGCCATCGATGGCGGGGGCATGGATCATCGTTCGCCTTGTCGAAACGCGGCAGCGCCACGGCCCGGCGGTCTCGCAGCGCGTCCAGGGTGTCGATGCCCAGGGCCACATCGTGGGTGCCGGGGACCCCGCGGGTCTCGAGGAGTGGATGCACCTGTCGGGCCAGCTCGGCGCGGCGCCCCTGGTCGAGATACAGGTCATCGATGGACAGAATGGCCGCCCGCCTGCCCCGTCGATGCAGCAACCATTGCAGCACCCGACACAGGGTGGACTTCCCGGAACCCTGACTGCCGTTGATGCCGAATACCCGATCGTTGCGCTCTCGATTCGACTGGACGATGAAGTCGGCGATGGGCTGGTAGACGCTCGTCAGTTGATCGAGCATGGTCATCGGCAGGTCATTGTCGCGCAGGAATCGTTCGAATTGCGAAGGAGGCATTGTCTTTTTCCAAAGGGTCATTTTTCACCATCCCTGGTCCTGGGTTCCGCCAGTCCCTGGCGGAATGACGGGCGTGGTTTCGACGAATGCACCGAGAACATGTTAGCGCTTCGTGCCAAGGCCGAAACGGGGTGGGTCTTGGCGTACCCAGCGGTTCTCTCGGGATTTTTGTTTTTCCGATACTTTGAAACCACTGCCGTCATCCCGGCATGGCCGGGCAGTGCCATGGATGGTAGGAAACCACCCGCGGATTTTTCCGAAGCGCCTCTTTTTCGACCTGCTCCAATCTTATCCCGTGAACACCGCGTCGCCGGGAATGGCATTCCCTCGGCGATGACGACTCCAGGCTTATGACGACTCCGGCGCCAGGAACCCAATCATCCCATCCCCATCATCCCGTCTCCGCCTTCGGTTGCCAGGCGATGTCCAGCTCCCGAGCGGCCTTCACGTCATCAAGGCGACCCACCGGCAGGGTGTGGGGGGCCGTCTTCACCCGTTCGGCATCCTGTTCCGCCTCCTCCCTGATTCCCACCATGGCATCCACGAATCCATCCAGGACCTCCCTGGACTCCGTCTCCGTGGGCTCGATGAGCAGGCACTCCGGCACCAGCAACGGAAAATAGGTCGTCGGGGCGTGTTGTCGGTAGTCCAGCAGCCGCTTGGCGAAATCCGTGGCGGTCACTCCCAGCGCCTTCTTCTCCTGCTTCAGGGTGAGGATGAACTCGTGGCTGGCGCGTCGCCTTGGGAAGGCCATCTCGAAACCCGCCGCCGACAGCCGCGCCATGAGATAATTGGCGTTCAGGGTAGCGAACTCCGCCACCCGCCTCATGCCTTCTTCCCCCAGCATTCGCGCGTAGACATAGGCGCGCAGCAGTACCCCCACATTCCCCATGTGCGCCGACAGGCGTCCGATGCTCCGGGGGCAATTCGCCTCCGTCAGCCAGCCGTAGCGATCTCCCTCCCTGGCCACCATGGGGATGGGCAGGAACGGCACCAGGCGCTCACTGACCCCCACCGGCCCCGCGCCCGGCCCGCCGCCGCCGTGGGGTGTCGAAAACGTCTTGTGCAGGTTCACATGAATGATATCGAAGCCCATGCCCCCCGGGATGACCTTCCCCAGGATGGCATTCAGGTTCGCGCCATCGTAATACAGGAGCCCCCCCGCCTCGTGCACCACCTCGGCAATGGCCACGATGTCGCGCTCGAACACCCCCAGGGTGGAGGGATTGGTGAGCATCACCCCAGCGGTTCGTGGCCCCACCAACCCGCGCAGCGCCGCCACATCCAGATCGCCCGCGGCGCTCGTCGGCACCTCCTTCACCGTGTAACCGCACATCGCCGCGCTCGCCGGATTGGTACCGTGGGCGGCATCCGGGATCAGGATCTCGGTGCGTCCATGATCGCCGCGCGCGTCGTGCCAGGCGCGCATCATGGCCACCCCGGCGAACTCCCCCTGGGCCCCCGCCATGGGCGCCAGGGAAACCGCCTTCATGCCGGTTACCGCCTCGAGGATCTCCTGCAATTCATACAGGCACGCCAGGAGACCCTGCCCGGTGGCCACCGGCCCACTGGGGTGACGCTGCGAAAACCCCGGCAGCATGGCGAGCTCGTTCCCGGCCCGGGGGTTGTACTTCATGGTGCACGAACCCAGGGGGTAAAACTCGGTATCGATGGAAAAATTCTTGCGCGAAAGCAGGGTGTAATGGCGCACCGCCTGCAATTCCGACACCTCCGGCAATTGTGGCCGCCCCTTGCGCAGAAAACGCTCCGGGAGCCTCGCCTCGGCGCGCTCGGCGGGCATCTGCGCCCCATTGACGCGGCCCGGTTGGGATTGTTCGAAGATCAGCATAGAAAAAACTCGCTGTTGCGTGATAGGGAAACTGCCATCAGCTTATCGGTTGGCAGTGCCGGGCCGCAAGGTTTTTTTGCTCGGTTTTCGTTCGCTGGTGGGCTGGTCATTCGAATACCCGAAATCGTTGCAAGTGAGTCGCCATTTTACGAAACAGGAATGATTTCACCTCGAAAGGGCCGTCATTTCGAGCGTAGCGAGAAATGACAAAGGACAGGTCGAGGCCCTTTGGTTCCGGCTGGACCGGGTTGGGTTTCCGCTCGCTCCCAAGGACCCGCGTGGAATTTCGGCTTGCGGCCTCATTCCACCCTACGAAACCCGCGAAAAACGTAGGGTGGAATAGCGCCGTAGGCGCGTATTCCACGCGGGCAAGACGGGAAATTTCTGTTCCTCGCGTGGAATACAGCGCTTTGCGCCGATTCCACCCTTCAATCCGGGTTTCCTTAGCGTGGTTATGCCATTCCTCCTCGACAATCGACATGAGCGCGCGAATGTCCGTGGTTGGTCGAAGGGTTTTCGCGATTGTGATTTCACGGGTGGTTTCTGCCGTCCCTGGCATCCGTGTCCCGTCAATCCATGGCGGGATGACGGGAGTGCTGAATATCTACACAATCGCCTGAAACAACCCATCCCGTTATCCCGGCAGTTTTGTAGAATGGGCAAGCGTGGTTTTATAGGATGGGCAAAGGCGCCCGAATTCGTCACGATGGGCCGTGCCCATCATGGAATCGATGGGAAATCCCCGATGGGCACGCTGCGCTTTGCCCATCCTACAAAATTACATTCGGGACGAAGGGCGGAAATGATTCCGCTGGTTTCGAAGTTGGAGCACTTCGTTGGTCCCCAATCTCCACCCTGGAAACCAGCGGAAACCGCTACATTCGGGGCCGGGGGAATACCCCCCCCTGGATTCATCCATCGAGGCATAAAATGAAAACAGTATTCAAGTGGATAGACTTCATTAAACCCAATGCCAATTCGATAGTGGCCATCGCCACCGTCATTATTGCCATTGCTTCCGTGATCGCTCTCTTTACCGGAGGGAGCGAGAAAGATGCCGCTCCGCCCGAAGAAGAGATCGAGGCAGTGGTTCAAAAAATCCTGGCGAACCGCCAGGAACCACCCCGAGTCGAGGGCTCGGTCGGCGAACATCCCGGCATCGGAGACCTCACGGCCAAGGACCAGGAGATCGCCGAACTCACCCGGGCCATCGAGGCCCTGCGCGACCCGGACGCCCCGGACCGCGAGCGGCGCGCCGATGCAGAAAACGCCCTGCTGCGCGGCGACACCGGGCTCGCCGATGCCCTCTTCGCGGAACTGGAACACTCGGCGGCGGGCAAGGCGGCCGCGGCAGCGCGCGAGGACCTGGCCCAGCGGCGCCAGGCCGCGGCAGCCGCCCGTCACCGCGGCGCCATCGCCTTCCTTCACGACACCCGCGGGGCCCTCGTCCATTACCGGCGCGCCGTGGAATACGACCCCGATGATTGGATTGGCTGGAATCGAATCGGGCACCTGAAGCATCGACTCGGGGAACTGGCCGAGGCCCAAGCCGCCTACGAACGGGTCCGGGCCATTGGCCATGCCACCGACGACCGGGCGGTCGTCGCCACGGCCCTGGGCAATCTCGGCACCCTCGCCCAAACCCGTGGCGATCTCGACGAGGCCGAGAAGTATTATCGGCAGTCCCTGGCCATCGATGAGGAACTGGGCCGCAAGCAGGGCATGGCGAACCAGCTTGGCAATCTCGGTGTTCTCGCCGAGGCGCGTGGGGAGCTGGATGAGGCCGAAGAATATTACCGGCGGGCCCTGGCGCTTTTCGAGGCGCTGGGGGCGAGGCCGCAGGTGGAGAAGACGAGAGGTTTGTTGCAAGCGCTGCGCGAGAGAAGAGGGCGTTAGTCCCTTCCAGGAAATTCTCGGTTGTCATTTTTCACTGCGCTCGAAATGACAAAGGGCGGGTCGAGGATCTTTGGTTCCGGCTGGACCGGGTTGGGTTTCCGCTCGTTCCCAAGAACCCGCGTGGAATTTCGGCTTTTGGCCTCATTCCACCCTACGAAACCCGCGAAAAACGTAGGGTGGAATAGCGCTATAGGCGCGTATTCCACGCGGGCAAGACGGGAAATTTCTATTCCTCGCGTGGAATACGGCGCTTCGCGCCGATTCCACCCTTCAATCCGGGTTTCCTTAGCGTGGCTATGCCATTCCTCCTCGACAATCGACATGAGAGCGCGAATGTTCGTGGTTGGCCAAAGGGTTTTCGCGATTGTGATTTCACGAGAATTCACGGGTGGTTTCTACCATCCCTGGCATCCGGGTCCCGCCAATCCATGGCGGGATGACGGGGGTGCTGAATATCTACACAATCGCTTGAAACAACCCATCCCGTCATCCCGGCAGTTTT
>CAZSVE010000078.1:0-15472 GCA_964610175.1 uncultured Thiotrichales bacterium | reverse complement strand
GTGCGTGAAGGAGGGCGAACGGTGGGCGCAGGTGTCGTGTCGAAAATTATCGAGTAAGAATCAAGGCTTTATTATTGGAAACCCGGTAAAAATAAGTACCTGAAATTTTTATCTTCGATAGCGGAGATTTAATGGTGTTTCCGATAAGGTATAAAGTCTGTATGCGTAAAAAAGGCCAGTAGCTCAATTTGGCAGAGCAGCGGTCTCCAAAACCGCAGGTTGGGGGTTCGATTCCCTCCTGGCCTGCCAAATGGGATATTGCGGTTTTATCTTTGGTGAATGTTTGGTTCGTCGATTGGATTGCTGGTAGGGATCTGTTATACGAATGTTGATATCGTGTCCAGAACCTTGGAACAGCCAAGGATCCTCTTCGTAGGTCGATAAGGGGAAAATTATCAGTGATTTTTTTATTGCCCTGCTGAGCATGGAATATTGATGCCTACACGTAAGACAGAAAGCAAGTCGGATAAGAATAACCGAATACCGGACTTGGTTAAGTGGTCTTCTGCCGTTATTATACTGATTTTGGCGATAAGTGGTTTTTATTATTGGTCCGATGAGTCCGGGTTATTTCGGGTGATTGGTTTATTGATCGCATTCGGTATTTCGGGAGCGATCATTTTACGAACTGCGCGGGGGCAGTTAGCATGGAATGCCGTGAAAGAGGCTAGAATGGAAGTGCGCAAAGTTGTTTGGCCTACGCGAAAGGAAACGATGCAGACGACGATGATCATCGTCTCTGTGGTATTTGTAATGGCGATTATACTTTGGGCATTGGATGGATTACTTGGTTTTATTATGCGCTATTTGCTTGGGCAGGGAGGATAGGTACTGCTGGCGATGTTGATTTTATGATGGTATTGAGGCACTTGACTGAGGGCATAGGATAGTAGCTAATTGCTTGTGCTGAACTGAAGCAGTTACATTGGGATTGTCATGAAATCATTGTAGGTTATATTATATTTCCTCTTTTTGAATTTTATTTACTGCGTAATGGTTTGGATGCTAGGCCCTTCTTGCTGTCGTGAAAATAGCTACGTTGGGATCTTGCTGAAAAGAGTATTGATTTTTTTCTTTTCCACTCGGTTTCGCCAATGAGCCAAATTTTACAAAGCACCGATTTTACTTTACCAATTATGGGTCATTGCTTTGTCGGTTTGAGGTGAAGCTTCGCTAGGTGTTCATAGGGAAGTCATATAGTCGATAATATCTAAATCTGATATCCGTGGTTTTTCTTGGTTATTATAGGGTTATGGTAAATTAGAATATATGAATATAACTGATATTCAAGTGTCTTTGAAGATGAACTCGAAAAATTCAATCTCTTTTAAGAATGAAAAGAATTGTAAGAAAACTACGGATTCAGGTTAGGATCAATTGATGGAAATATGATGATTGTATTTTCCCTTCGTTATCATTTGCCGTTATCACTTTTCGTTTTATCGATTGGGATTCAGTATCTAATATTTCGAATTCTGGACATAGAAAAAGGGTAAGCTGAACCGCACATGGTTCGGAGGTGCTATCGGTTGTAGCGGGTTATCCTCAGCCTACGGAACGGAATTACGGATCGCAAGAATCACGATTGAGTTGCTTGAAAGAAGAAGGAACCTAAGGAACATGAGCAAACGATGGTACGTAGTACATGCCTTCTCAGGTTTCGAGCATCAGGTAAAGCGGTTACTGAAAGAGCGCATTGAGCGTGGTGGCATGCAAGACAAATTCGGGGGTGTGCTGGTGCCGACCGAGGAAGTCGTGGAGATGCGCGGAGGACAGAAGCGTAAGAGTGATCGAAAATTTTTCCCGGGCTACGTGTTGGTTCATATGGAGT
This sequence comes from uncultured Thiotrichales bacterium, assembly GCA_964610175.1. Taxonomy (GTDB): domain Bacteria; phylum Pseudomonadota; class Gammaproteobacteria; order HK1; family HK1; genus CAZSVE01. The sequence goes on along the minus strand of CAZSVE010000078.1, from coordinate 13,641 downwards.
TGGATGAGGAGACTTGGCACTTGGTCAGAAGCGTACCGAAGGTGATGGGGTTTATTGGTGGGAGTGGCGATCGTCCGGTTCCTATTTCCGATAGAGAAGCCGATGCTATTTTGGAACGGGTAGAAGATAGCAACGAGAAACCACGTCCTAAAGTGCTATTTGAGCCGGGTGAAGTGGTGCGTGTCATTGATGGACCGTTTAATGACTTCAATGGCGTTGTGGAAGAAGCTAACTATGAGAAGAACCGGCTACGTGTGGCTGTATTGATTTTTGGGCGTTCGACACCGGTTGAGCTTGAGTTTACTCAGGTCGAGAAGGACTAGAGGTTGGGAAAGTCATGGCAAAGAAAAAAAAGATCGAGGCGTTTATCAAACTGCAGGTTCCCGCGGGGCAAGCCAATCCCAGTCCACCAGTTGGTCCGGCGCTGGGGCAGCATGGTGTCAATATTATGGAGTTCTGTAAGGCTTTTAATGCTCAAACCCAGAAAATGGAACAGGGATTGCCGATTCCCGTTGTAATTACGGTGTATGTCGATCGGAGCTTTTCATTCATTACCAAAACGCCTCCAGCGTCGGTTTTATTGAAGAAGTCCATTGGACTGGAGAAAGGTAGCTCAACCCCAAATACACATAAGGTCGGTGAGGTGACTCGGTTACAACTGGAGGAGATTGCGAAAGCGAAAATGCCCGATCTGAATACAAACGATTTGGAGATGGCAATTCGTATCATAGCAGGTAGCGCGCGGAGCATTGGATTGAACGTTGAGGGGGCGGCGTAATGGCAAAGCGATCAAAGCGTGTTCGAGCGATTAAAGAACGGCTCACACCCGGCATGTATTATCCCGTGGATGAGGCATTCGGTGTTATCAAGGAATTGTCTTCGGTGAAATTTAATGAGTCGATCGATGTTAGTGTCAACTTGGGGGTCGATCCCAGAAAGTCCGACCAAGTGGTTCGTGGTTCGACGATCCTACCTCACGGAACAGGGAAGGAGATTCGGGTTGCCGTTTTTGCCCAAGGAGATGCTGCCGTTTCCGCCACCGAGGCAGGTGCCGATCGCGTTGGTATGGAGGATCTGGCGGATCAAGTCAAGGCGGGTGATCTGGGTTTCGATGTGGTGATTGCGAGCCCGGATACTATGAAAGTGGTTGGGAAATTGGGGAAGATTCTTGGCCCGCGAGGCTTGATGCCGAATCCAAAGGTGGGTACCGTGACCCCGGATGTAGCTGGAGCGGTGAGGAATGCCAAGGCTGGTCAAGTGAGGTATCGCACCGATCGGGCTGGTATTATCCATTGTAGTATTGGAAAGGTTACTTTCGAGGTGTCGGCGTTGCGGGAAAATCTTCAGATGCTGTTGGGTGATCTTAATAAAGCGAAGCCTAGTACTTCGAAAGGTATATATCTACGAAAGGTGGCCGTATCCAGCACGATGGGACCGGGGCTTGCCATAGATAAGGCCAGTCTAACGCCTTGAGGATTTACCGGAAGCTAACTTTAATACATGTGAGCTGGTTTTGGCTTGCATATGGTCATGTCAGGGATTGTTGAATCAATGTTTTTTAGTGAATGATATAAGAATATGGGGCCGTAAGTTCGGTGATGATCTTTTGAACGGTCCCGAGTGAACTTTGCAGCCCGTCGAGCGACCGTAGGTGTTGTGGGGCCTGTCAAAGACCGCGGGTGTGTGAGATGCACATAATCGATGAGGTAAGAAAGAAACTTCTTCCATCTGCCCGCGCAGACGGTGGCACGAAACAGGGCATGCCTGGAAATCGACTGCCGTAGAGAGAATACACCCAGGAGTTTTGGGTGTGGTTGTTAGATGTCGGTGAGATATCCCTTGCGAGGGTTTCTTACCATTTGTTGAATCAAGAGGTAATAGTGCGTGCCTTTAACGCTGGAACAGAAAAAATCCGTCGTAGCTGACGTCGCTGAGATCGCGCAAATTGCCAGTTCCTTGGTGGCTGCGGAGTATCGAGGTCTTACCGTGTCGGAGATTACCGAGCTACGGGAGCAAGCTAAACGCGCGGATGTTTATTTGCGGGTAGTGCCTAATACACTGGCGCGTCGAGCCCTAGAGGGTACTGGATTTGCGTGTATCCGGGAGCATCTCGTAGGACCGCTGATCTTGGGGTTTTCAAGAGCGGAAGCGGGAGATTCCGCACGGCTTTTGTCCGATTTCGCGAAAACGAATGAAAAGCTGATTGTCAAACTTGCGGTATACGGTGAAAAGTTGTTGAAGGGGGCCGATATCGGTGCGCTTGCTGCGATGCCGACGCGTGAGGTGGCATTGAGCATGTTGTTGTCCGTAATGAAGGCGCCAATATCGAAAATGGTGCGCACATTGGCCGAGCCTCATGGTCGTTTGGTAAGAACATTGGGTGCAATCCGCGATCAAAGGCAAGCGGCATAGAAGATAGTTACGGATGTTTTCCATTCGTGGTTCTTGTGTCATTCCCGGGAAAGGTCGTACGCAAGAGGACGGGGGAAGCCAAGTTGTGCCATTGCGTGCGCTGTTTTACGTGCACAACAATGTTTTTTCTATGTGGGGGATGTCTGCGCTATATTTGTTTTGTGTAGTGCTACTGAAGAATTGGGTTTAGGAGTGATTTATGGCAGTGTCTAAAGAAGAAATTATCGATGCCATCGCAAGTATGTCTGTGATGGATATCGTGGATTTGGTTAAAGCGATGGAGGAAAAGTTCGGTGTCTCCGCCGCAGTGGCTGCGGTAGCTGCCGGTCCTGCAGCGGGTGGCGGTGGTGCCGAGGCAGCCGATGAGGAAAAAACCGAATTCGATGCTGTTTTGGCGAGCTTTGGTTCCAACAAGGTCGCCGTGATCAAGGTGGTTCGGGCTATAACTTCGTTGGGGCTCAAGGAGGCCAAAGATCTTGTGGAGAGCGCACCTGCTGCTATCAAGGAAGGTGTTACTAAGGAAGAAGTCGAGGATATCAAGAAGCAGATTGAAGAAGCAGGCGGTTCTGTCGAGATCAAGTAAGCGGCGTTTTCCTTGGGAGCCGTTAGTTGGCTGGCGACCCTTGAGGGTCACCGGCCTTTTTGCGCTTTGGATGCCTGATTGAGGATAGGACATGGGTTATTCGTTTACCGAGAAAAAGCGAATTCGTAAGAATTTTGGGAAGCGTTCTGCTGTGTTGGATGTTCCTTATCTTCTTGCGATGCAGCTTGATTCATATCGTAATTATTTACAGGCCGATATTCCGTCGTATGCCCGTGATGTGAAGGGCTTGGAGGCTGCATTTAGATCTGTTTTTCCTATTGAGAGCTATGCAAGTGATGCCGCCCTGGAATATGTGTCGTATCGTCTTGGCACCTCGCTTTTCGACGTCAAGGAGTGTCAGTTGCGCGGGCTTACCTTTGCTGCGCCACTGAGGGTCAAACTGCGTCTGGTGATCTATGACAAGGAAACGGTAAGTACCACGAAAGTGGTTAAGGATATTAAAGAACAGGAAGTCTATATGGGTGAGATCCCGTTGATGACTGATACCGGTACCTTTGTGATCAACGGTACTGAACGGGTTGTCGTTTCCCAGCTTCATCGTTCTCCTGGCGTATTTTTCGAACATGATAAAGGGAAGACACATTCATCGGGTAAGTTGTTGTTTTCGGCACGAGTGATCCCATACCGCGGGTCGTGGCTGGATTTCGAGTTTGATCCCAAAGATCTTGTTTTTGTGCGCATCGATCGACGGCGTAAGCTCGCGGCAACAGTCTTGCTACGTGCCTTGGGATATTCTACGGAAGAAATCCTGGAGATGTTTTTCGATACCAATACCTTCGTTGTGCGAGAAGAAGGGCTCGAACTGGAGGTTACCCCGGATCAATTACGTGGAGAGACATTGGGTTTCGATATTGTAGGTCCCCGTGGCAAGGTCATTGTAGAGGCCGGGCGCCGTATTACTTCACGACATGTGCTTCTGATGAAGCAGGCGGACATTACAAACCTGCATGTCCCGGATGAGTATGCGTTTGGCAAGGTTTTGGCCCATGATGTGATCGATGAGGAAACCGGAGAGATTATCGTCAAGGTAAACGATGTGCTGGTCCAGGATGCTATCAACGGGATACGTGATGTCGGCATGGCTTCTTTTCGAACGTTGTATATGAATGAGGTGGATCGGGGTTCGTATATTTCGGATACATTGCGCATCGATGCTACTACCAATGCAATAGAGGCACAGATTGAGATTTATCGAATGATGCGCCCTGGCGAACCTCCTACCAAAGATGCAGCCCAGGCGCTGTTTCATAATCTGTTCTCGAGCCCGGATCGTTACGAGCTATCGATGGTCGGGCGTATGAAGTTCAATAGGCGTGTTGGTCGCGATGATATTACGGGGCCGGGGATATTGACGCGCGAAGATATTGTGGATGTGCTCAAGGTGTTGATTGATATCAAGAATGGAGCTGGAACCGTGGATGATATCGATCATCTGGGTAATCGGCGGGTGCGCTGCGTTGGTGAAATGGCGGAGAATCAGTTTCGGGTTGGGCTGGTGCGCGTGGAGCGGGCCGTTCGCGAACGCTTGAGTCTTGCGGACGCGGATGAGTTGATGCCTCAGGAACTCATCAACGCCAAACCCGTGTCGGCGGTTATCAGGGAATTCTTCGGATCGAGTCAGCTTTCTCAATTCATGGATCAGAGCAATCCACTTTCGGAGGTTACCCACAAGCGTCGCATTTCCGCCTTGGGCCCTGGAGGTTTGACGAGGGAACGTGCTGGATTCGAGGTGCGAGATGTGCACCCGACCCATTATGGCCGCGTGTGTCCTATCGAAACACCGGAAGGCCCGAATATCGGGTTGATTAATTCATTATCGGTGTATTCACGAACCAACGAATACGGATTCCTTGAAACGCCATACCGGAAGGTGCGGGATGGTGTGGTAACGGATCAAATAGACTATTTATCCGCTATTGAAGAAGGACAGTATGTAATCGCTCAGGCGAATGCGGCCGTGGATGAGGATGGCTTGCTTCAAGACGAGTTGGTGACCTGTCGGCATCAGAATGAATTCACGGTAACCACCCGGGATCGGATTCATTACATGGATGTTTCACCCAAGCAGATCGTATCGGTTGCCGCGGCCCTGATTCCATTTCTCGAGCACGATGACGCCAATCGCGCATTGATGGGCTCGAATATGCAACGCCAGGCCGTACCTACATTGCGTACCGAGAAACCGTTGGTGGGTACGGGGATGGAACGTACCGTGGCCATCGATTCCGGTGTGGTGGTGGTGGCAAAACGTGGTGGTATCGTGGATTCCGTGGATGCTGCTCGTGTTGTCATTCGGGTCAATGATGAGGAAACGGTAGAGGGTGAGCCAAGCGTAGATATCTACAATTTAATCAAGTATACGCGTTCCAATCAGAATACTTGTATCAATCAGCGTCCGCTCATCAGCCCAGGCGATGTCATAGCAAGGGGTGATGTCCTCGCGGATGGACCGGCTACGGACCTGGGAGAGCTTGCTCTTGGTCAAAATCTTTTGGTGGCGTTTATGCCTTGGAATGGCTACAACTTCGAAGATTCGATTCTTATCTCGGAACGTGTAGTCGAGGAGGAGCGTTTTACGACCATTCATATCGAGGAGTTGGTTTGTGTAGCGCGTGATACGAAGCTGGGTCCGGAAGAAATCACCGCTGACATTCCCAATATTAGTGAGACCGCCCTCGCCAGATTGGATCAATCCGGTATCGTGTTTGTTGGCGCGGAAGTGAAGTCCGGCGATATTCTCGTTGGGAAGGTAACCCCCAAGGGGGAGACGCAGCTGACCCCGGAAGAAAAGCTTCTTCGGGCAATTTTTGGGGAAAAGGCGTCGGACGTGAAGGATACCTCTCAGCGTGTGCCATCGGGAATGAACGGCACGGTGATCGATGTACAAGTATTTACGCGTGATGGTCTTCCCAAGGATATGCGCGCCACGGAAATCGAACAAATGGAATTGGATAAGGTAAAAAAGGATCTGCATGATCAGTTTCGGATATTGGGAACGGATATTTATCAACGCCTGGAACGTCTGCTGGTGGGGGCTGTGGCAATTGGCGGACCGGGCGGTTTGGAATCCGATGCCAAAATAACGAAAAAATATCTTGCCGATCTCCCGAAAGAAAAATGGTTCGAAATCCGGCTAAAAGACGAGTCATTGAACAGACAGTTGGAACAGGCGTCGGAACAACTCGAGGCACAGCGGGAGGAATTGGATCAACGCTACAAGGAAAAGCACGACAAGCTTACGTCGGGAGACGATCTTGCACCGGGTGTGCTCAAGATGGTCAAGGTGTATCTGGCCGTGAAGCGCCGTGTACAGCCGGGTGATAAGATGGCGGGTCGGCATGGCAATAAAGGAGTCATTTCGAGCATTGTCCCGATCGAGGACATGCCGTATTTGGAAGATGGAACTCCCATCGATATCGTATTGAATCCCCTCGGTGTACCGTCCCGTATGAACGTTGGGCAGGTCTTGGAAACCCATTTGGGGTGGGCAGCCAAAACGCTGGGTCTACGGGTCGGTCGTATGTTGGACAATCAAGAACATGAAAAAGTACGTTCGTTTTTGGATAGCATCTATGAAGCCGGTGGCAAGCCGGGAGCGTTGAGCGAGTTGTCGGCAGAAGAGATTATGGATTTGGCCAAAAATCTCAGGGGAGGAGTTCCCATGGCGACTCCGGTGTTCGATGGCGTGGTCGAGGACGAAATCAAGCAGATGTTGGCGTTGACCGGATTACCCACCAACGGCAAGGCCACCCTTTACGATGGGCGCACCGGCGTATCCTTCGATCGACCGATTACCGTAGGCTATATGTACATGATGAAGCTCAACCACCTGGTAGATGACAAGATGCATGCCCGTTCTACCGGCCCCTATAGCCTGGTTACCCAACAACCCCTTGGGGGGAAGGCCCAGTTTGGCGGTCAGCGTTTTGGAGAAATGGAGGTCTGGGCGCTGGAGGCATATGGCGCGGCATACACATTGCAGGAGATGCTCACGGTGAAATCCGACGATACAAATGGGAGGACACAGATGTACAAGAACATCGTCGATGGTGATCATCATATGAAGGCCGGTATGCCGGAATCCTTCAACGTATTGATGAAGGAGATCCGATCGCTCGGTATCGATATCGAATTGGAACAGGAATGATATATCCGTGGTCCATGTCTCCTGTTCCCGTAGCCTTGGCGCGGGGACGGGAGGGGGACTGAAATCGACTCGAAATCGGATCGGGTCGTCGTTCGATGAATGGTCTGGCGAAGCTTCGCTTTGAGCCGACGAAGCATGATTTAGCTATTAGGAATAGTAAAACCGGCGTTTCATAAACTTGACTCATTTGTAAAGCTGAGCGGGAAATAAACAAAGTAATAGGGTGTCGAGTAATCGATCTCGCGTGATCGGTTGGGATTTTCCCGCTTCGACCCCTCGGAACCTTTTATTCCCCCGTGCTTTGCCTCGCGCAACAGTACTTTCATGACAACAAATTACGTCGAGTCTCATCAACCCCGACGGTGAAAGAGGGCGTGGGGGAGTTGGGCATTGCCGTGCGCAGCGCATTTTCATGGCCACTAAAGACCGGAGAAACAACCTTGAAAGACTTACTGAATCTGTTAAAACGACAGGGCCAGATAGAAGACTTCGATGCAATCCGTATTGGTTTGGCGTCTCCCGATAAAATCCGTTCTTGGTCTTACGGAGAAGTCAAGAAGCCGGAAACCATTAACTATCGGACACTGAAACCCGAGAGAGATGGCCTTTTTTGCGCCAAGGTCTTCGGTCCCATAAAAGACTATGAGTGCCTTTGCGGCAAGTACAAGCGGTTGAAGCATAGAGGCGTTATCTGTGAAAAATGCGGGGTCGAGGTAACCTTGACCCGAGTGCGGCGCGAGCGCATGGGGCATATCGAGCTGGCAAGTCCGGTGGCGCATATTTGGTACTTGAAATCGTTGCCTTCCCGCATGGGGTTGCTTCTGGATATGACGCTGCGGGATATCGAACGCATTCTATATTTCGAGGCCTTTGTCGTCGTTGATCCGGGGCTGACGCAGCTGGAGCGTGGTCAGCTCCTGTCCGACGATATGTATCTGGACGCCATCGAGCAATATGGCGACGAATTTCAGGCCAAGATGGGTGCCGAGGCCATTTATGACATGTTGCACGCCATCGATCTCGAGTCCGAAGTTGCCAGGGTCCATCAGGAACTGCTCGAGACTTCCTCCGAATCCAAGATCAAGAAGTTGACCAAGCGCTTGAAACTGATGGAGGCATTCGTCGACTCCGGGAATCGACCCGAGTGGATGGTGCTTCGGGTATTGCCGGTATTGCCGCCAGAGCTTCGCCCCCTGGTTCCCCTGGATGGAGGTCGATTTGCGACCTCGGATCTCAACGATCTCTACCGGCGGGTCATCAATCGCAACAATCGTCTCAAGCGACTCCTGGACTTGAATGCCCCGGATATCATCGTGCGCAATGAAAAACGCATGCTTCAGGAATCGGTGGATGCGTTGCTCGATAATGGACGTCGGGGTCGGGCCATCACGGGCACCAATAAACGACCGCTCAAATCCCTTGCCGACATGATCAAGGGGAAACAGGGAAGATTCAGGCAGAACCTGCTCGGCAAGCGGGTAGACTATTCCGGTCGCTCCGTTATTGTCGTAGGTCCTACCTTGAAGCTCCACCAGTGTGGATTACCCAAAAAAATGGCCTTGGAGCTCTACAAGCCATTCGTGCTTGGAAAATTGGAGCGCAGAGGTCTGGCAACTACCATCAAGGCAGCAAAAAAATTGGTGGATCGCGAAGGTCCGGAGGTTTGGGACATCCTCGAAGATGTCATTCGAGAGCATCCCGTGATGTTGAATCGTGCCCCAACCCTCCATCGGCTCGGCATCCAGGCATTCGAGCCCGTATTGGTCGAAGGCAAAGCGATCCAGCTACACCCTCTGGTCTGTACCGCCTTCAACGCGGATTTCGACGGTGACCAGATGGCGGTGCACGTTCCGCTTTCCCTGGAAGCCCAGTTGGAAGCCCGTACCCTTATGATGTCCAGCAACAACATACTTTCTCCCGCCAATGGCGAGCCCATTATCGTACCCACGCAAGATGTGGTGTTCGGTCTTTATTACATGACAAGAACACGGATCGATGCGCGAGGAAACGGCATGGTGTTTGCGGATGTGGCCGAGGTACATCGGGCATTCGAGGCTCAGGCGGTCGATTTACATGCGATCATCCAGGTCCGTATGACCGAATCCGACGGGGATCGAGAGACTGTCGAAATGGTTGACACCACAGTGGGGCGGGCGTTGTTATCCGAGTTACTGCCGGCAGGGCTGCCCTTCGAGCTGGTCAACCGCGTCATGAACAAAAAAGCGGTATCTTCATTGATCAATATCGCGTATCGGAGCGTCGGTCTCAAGGCAACCGTTGTCTTCGCGGATCGGCTTATGTATACCGGTTTTTATTACGCAACCCGCTCTGGTCTTTCCATCGGGGTCGATGACATGGTTGTCCCAGAGCAAAAGCGTGGAATCCTGGATAAGGCCGAGGAAGCGGTAAAAGAGATCGAGTCGCAATATGCCTCTGGCCTGGTGACATTCGGTGAACGATATAACAAGGTCATCGATATCTGGTCATACACCAATGAGCAGGTAGCCAAGGCCATGATGAACAAGCTGGGTATGGAAACCGTGATGGATACCAACGGACGGGAAGGAAGTCAGCAGTCATTCAATTCCATTTATATGATGGCCGACTCCGGGGCTCGTGGTTCCGCGGCGCAAATCCGACAGTTGGCCGGAATGCGCGGATTGATGGCCAAGCCGGACGGCTCCATCATCGAAACGCCCATTACCGCCAATTTCCGGGAAGGGCTCGATGTCCTGCAATACTTTATCTCCACGCACGGCGCCCGTAAGGGTCTTGCCGATACAGCGCTCAAGACCGCTAATTCCGGTTACCTTACCCGTCGTTTGGTGGACGTTGCCCAGGATCTCGTCGTCATCGAGGAAGACTGCGGCACTCGCAATGGTCCCGTCATCACCCCACTCATCGAGGGGGGAGACATCGTCGAACCCTTACGGGAGCGTGTGTTGGGTCGTGTCACCGCCCAGGAGATTATCGATCCGGATACCGGAGATCTCCTTATCCCCGCCGGTACATTGCTCGACGAACGCTGGGTCGATTTCATCGAGGAAAAGGGAGTCGATAGGATCCAGTGTCGCTCCGCCATTACCTGCGAGACCCGATTCGGTATCTGCGCAAAATGCTATGGACGCGATCTTGCCCGTGGGGAAATCGTCAACATCGGCGAAGCGGTCGGTGTCATGGCGGCCCAATCCATTGGCGAACCCGGTACACAGCTCACTATGCGGACGTTCCATATCGGTGGCGCCGCTTCTCGTGCCGCCGCTGTGGATAATATCGAGGTCAAATCCAACGGCCTTATAAAACTCCACAATATCAAGCTGGTGAAACACGCGAGCGGCAGTTATGTCGCCGTATCCCGCTCCGGGGAGCTTGCCGTTCTCGATGACAACGGACGCGAGCGCGAACGCTATAAATTACCCTATGGGGCAACATTGGCCGTAGCCGATGGAGATGTCGCCACCGCCGGGATGCGGGTTGCCAACTGGGACCCGCACACGCATCCGGTTATTACCGAAGTGGCTGGTGTCGTTCATTTTACCGATATCGTCGAAGGGATTACCGTACAAAAACAAGTGGATGACGTCACTGGTCTGACCAGCATCGTGGTGACCGATCCCAAGCAGCGCGGTTCGGTCGGAAAAGACCTTCGACCCATGGTGACCTTGATGGACGAATCCGGGGAAAATCTATGTCTGCCCGGCACCCAGATCCCGGCCCAATATGTTCTGTCACCGGATGCCATTATTACCGTCAAGGATGGAGATGGCGTCAGTGTCGGTGATGTTATTGCCCGTCTACCTCAGGAATCCACCAAGACTCGGGATATTACCGGTGGTTTGCCGCGTGTCGCAGACCTTTTCGAAGCCAGAAAACCCAAGGATCACGAAATTCTTGCCGAGATCACCGGAACGATTAGTTTCGGCAAGGACACCAAGGGAAAGCAGCGCTTGATCATCAGCGAGGGCGACAACAGGCACGAAATACTCGTACCGAAGTGGCGCCAGATCCTGGTGTTCGAAGGCGAGCATGTGGAACGGGGTGAATCCATCGTCGACGGGCCGCCAAGTCCCCATGATATCTTGCGCTTGCTCGGTGTCGAGGCCCTTATGATCTACATCGTCAACGAAGTCCAGGAGGTCTACCGATTACAGGGCGTCAAAATCAACGACAAGCATATCGAGGTCATCGTGCGCCAAATGTTGCGCAAGGCCGAGATCACCGATTCCGGCGATACGCGATTTCTCCAGGGCGAGCAGGTCGAGCGGGGCCGCGTCTTGGAAGAAAATGAGCGCATACTCGCTGAAGACGAAACGAAACGGCCCGCCCAATGGCAACCGATCCTTCTGGGGATCACCAAGGCGTCATTGGCTACCGATTCATTCGTCTCGGCCGCCTCTTTCCAGGAGACCACGCGGGTATTGACCGAGGCATCGGTAACCGGAAAGATGGATGAACTGCGCGGCCTGAAGGAAAATGTCATTGTCGGTCGCCTTATTCCCGCGGGGACGGGCTACGCGCACCATCAGGAAAAAAGACGAAAGCGTTGGGAAACAGACGAGGACATGGATGAACAAGGAACAGGGATGGAAGGAGAGATAAGGATGGTGGATCAGGAGATGAGTGAACGAGAGATGGCCGAGGCAGAAGCTGCCAATGCGTTATTCGTCGATGCCGTCGAAGAGCATCTGGAAGACGAAGATCCCACGATGGCAGCCTCATCGGAGGGATGATCGACATTCCCCGTTGCCATGATCGAAGTTGGAATGCTCGAAAAGGGTTGGCCGGTTCAGGCCGACCCTTTTCCTTTTGTGGCACCCTTGAGGGGAGCCCTGATTTTTCTCCCTGGCATTTCGCCCCTGGTATTATTACTTCCCTTACCGTTATCGATAAACCCTCTTCTATTGCTTGGAGAGTTTTGTTCGATTCGTTGATTTCCTGCTCATCTTCGCAAATGGATCAAGTTTTCCGAAACGCTGGTTTTTTCTTTACCAATGTCGGGTCATGCTTTGTCGGTTCGAGCACAAGCTTCGCAGGTGCATGAAAAAACGAGGAACCTTTCATTACCCTATTTATTTTCTGCTCAGGTTCACAATTGGATCGAATTTTGCGAAACGCTCATTTTGCTCTGCCAATACCAAGCCATGCCTCGTCGGTTTGAGGCGAAGCTTCGCTAGCCTGTCGGTTCATGCGGTTTGTAAGATGACGCACACTTGGTTCCTCTATGCCATAACGGCCCCCGTCCTTTGGAGCTTCGCGAGTATCCTGGATAAGATTCTGATATCCAGATATGAAATCAGACCGTGGATCTTCGTATTCTTACTCGGGATGTCCGGGATCGTAGCCGCGGTAACGGTTCTATTCATCCATAGAGAGATAACGTATTCTTTCGAGGTTATTTTTCTCTCCGGAATTTCCGGAATCGTAACCCTTCTCTATATTTTCCTATTCTTCAAGGCCCTGGCAACTTCCGACGCCCCCATCGTCATCGCGCTATGGGCCATGGAATCCGTGCTGTCCGTACTATGGGGACATCTCTTTTTCAGCGAAAGATTCGCATGGACGCAATATCTCGGGATGTCCATTACCCTTATTTTCATAACCCTCCTCAATATGGAGGCCTCGACAACCTCGGGAAGGACCACTGGACTTCCAAGGGGCTTTGGATGGAAATACCTCCCGTTATCCAGGACACTCCTGTTCATGATTCCCGTAACCGTCCTTTCCAGCGCCGTAATCACCGTGGAAAAGTATTTGACGAACCTGGCTCCCGTATCTTCCATATTTTTCTGGGAACGAATCGGGGCATTTCTGTTCACTGCCGTTTTATTCATCCTGTTCAAATCCCCGCTCATCAGGGAAATAAAAAAGATCGGTAACAAGATCTTCGTAATCCTTGGTATCGAGATGACCAATCTGTTGGCCTTCTTCTCCGTGCTGCTTGCCCTATCGGTAGGGTCGTTGTCCCTGGTCGCTATCGTCCTCGCGACTACGCCCCTCTTCGTGATTTTCCTGGTTTATCTCATCAATACCATAAGGCCAGGGGCTGTGCCGGATGTCGCCTCGATACGGCATTTCGCGAGAAGGGTATTCATGATCACAGGCTCGGTCTTCGGGGTTTTCTTACTGTTGTATCGATGAGATTTACCGGATCAGTGATTGCCGCACGCCGATTCTCTCCGGGGGGCTATCCACTTCAACGGTGATCATGCGCCATATATCACCAGTAACAATTCCGACTCATCGATCAGGCGGTATTCCGGCCGCTTCCCGGAAAGGTGTTCGCTGCTGTCCAAAATAACCCTCACACCCTCGCCTCGCTTGCCCATCATCGTGCCGCGATTGGTCCAAATGCCCGCGCTACGACGAGCACCATGCCTCGAAGGCCCATTCCAGGGTACCGGACATTTCGCCAACAGGCTGGTAACAGCCTTATCCAAAGACACATGAGCCTGAAGGTTGGACGTGAATCCAACGTAAA
>CAZSVE010000077.1:0-15695 GCA_964610175.1 uncultured Thiotrichales bacterium | reverse complement strand
CACGGGTTTATCCATTCCACTATAAGGAACCTTGACAGGTCAAAACATATCAGTCAGTTACCCGGAAGATCTCGAACAAAACGATCAAAAGATTTTTTAATCTGTCATTTCGAGCGTAGCGAGAAATCTTCTGACTTGAAAAATTCCAAATGCACAAGATCTCTCCCTCCGGTCGAGATGACATATCCTTTATCCATGCGATGGAATTTTGGTTCCGGCTTTGCCGGGTTAGGTCGTATGAAACGTCAAAATCAGCGAAGCTTCACGGGAGAAAAGAAGCCGATCTTCCCCTGAATTTCTCCCATCCCGCTTGTTCTCGAACCCGGTCCGCAGATGAGCGCAAGCCTTTGAATGGTGGTGCTATCCACCCACTTCTCTCGAAGTCGGGAGCTCCCTCGGGGCACGGGGCTGGGTACCGACGCTCTGGGCACCGGCGCTCTTTTTCGATTCCTCATCCTCCCAATAAGATCCCCCATCCATTCAAGACCTGGAAATCGAAACAGTGACCACCATGGCAAGGGTTTATATCGGCATCGGCAGCAACATCGACCGGGAACGCAACATTCGCTTTGCCATGGGCAGGTTGCGTGCCGAATACGGTCCCTTGCTGGCGTCGAGAGTCTATGAAAGCGATCCCGTCGGATTCCAGGGGGATCGCTTTCTCAATCTGGTAATCGGGTTCGACACCTCCGATTCACCGCGGGCCGTGACCCGGGCGCTTCATCTCATCGAGGACCAATGCAACCGCACCCGAGATGGGGCGCGTTACAGCTCCCGGACCCTGGATCTCGATCTCCTGTTGTACGGTGATGAGGAAATTCGGCAGCCAGGAATCGATATCCCGCGTGACGACATTCTTCTTCATGCCTTTGTCTTGAGGCCGCTCTCCGAGATTGCAGGTACGCACCGCCATCCCAGCGACGGGCGCACCTTCGCGCGGTTATGGGCCGAATTCGACAAGACCCGCCAAAAAATCTGGCTCGTTCCCTTCGACATATCCGTGGACGATAATGGGATTGGCCAATGATATCGGCAATCATGGAGAAAACCCCGCGCCATGGTGGTTCATGTGCCGAGAAGACAAAATGCCCAAGACAAAATTTCGGAAGGTTTCCCCATCTGGGTGGGTATATCACCTCTCCCTTCGGTCGAGATGAAGCTTCTGATATATTGGCAACACTTACCGGAAACCCGCCCCACAGGGGCATCACATTCACTCGATTCTCGATTTCGGGGGATAGAAAAATGCCATACCTCAGGATTCAATCCAACATTTCCGTAGATAGCGCCGACAAAAAATCCCTCCTCACCAAGGCCTCCGCAAGCGTTGCCTCGCAGCTCGGCAAACCCGAACGTTACATGATGACCTATCTGGACACCGATTGTGCCATGACCTTCGGGGGCAGCGATGAACCGCTCGCCTTCGTGGAACTAAAGGGGCTCAATCTGTCCGAATCGCAGACCACGGAACTATCCGGCGTCCTCTGTGAATTATTATTCGCGGAGCTCGGTATCCCGCAAGATCGCACTTACATCGTCTTCTCCGATGTCTCGCCCTCCATGTGGGGCTGGAATGGCAGAACGTTCTGAGTCGAAAAACCGGTCATGAACGTCCGGCATCGGTTCCTGGTTCCATTGTGGCGGGCGGTTATCCTGATGGCGGCAAGGTGTCGGCCTATCGGGTCGAGCGTCGGGCGCCGGGGAATGACGCCTGGACCCGGATCGATACGGCCATGGAAACCGAAGCGCGGGTATCGAATCAACCCCAGGGGGAGAAGTTCGAGTTTTGCGTGGTGGCGGCGAATAAGGCGGGGGATGGCGCGAGGAGTAATGTGGTGACGGCGGTGTTGTGAATTGGGAGAAAAAACATGGGTCTCATCGATTTGTTTATTTTCCGCTCATCTTCGCGAATGCGTCGAATTTTACAAAATACCTATTTCGCTTTACCGATGCATGAGTCATGCTTTGTCGGTTCTAGGCGAAGTTTCGCTAGTGCACGAATCGGACTGTCGAACCCAAGAGACAAGAATATAAAAACGCTCGATGTGACGTCATTGGTGGATACGGGCGCGCTGCATCTGTGTATACCGGAGCATGTGGCCTTGCAACTTCGACTCGATGAGCTTTATAAACGTGAAGTCACAACGGCGGATAGCAAAAAACACCTGGTTCCCTACATGGGGCCGTTGATAGTAACGTTCGAGAACCGTGCCTGTTTTTCCGGCGCGATGGTGTTCGGCGATCAGGTGCTTTTGGGGGCGATACCCATGGAGGATATGGATGTGCTGGTGTCGCCCTCGCAGCAGGCGCTTATCGTGAATCCGGAAAGCCCGAATATTGCGATGTCTATCGCCAAAAGCGCCTATTCCGAGGCGCGTGACGCCGATTCCAACGGAATATGACCCGGTTCTCTACCAACAAGAAATCAAGGAAAATCCCATGCGCAGTTCACGAATCCTTCTCGCCACACTCAAGGAAACCCCCACGGACGCCGAAGTCATCAGTCATCGACTCATGCTACGCGCCGGCATGATCCGCAGACTCGCCTCCGGTCTCTACTCGTGGCTCCCGTTGGGGCTCCGGGTATTGCGCAAGGTGGAAAGCATCGTGCGCGAGGAGATGGATCGTGCTGGTGCCCAGGAGATCCTCATGCCCGCGGTGCAGCCCGTGGAACTCTGGCAGGAATCCGGGCGCTGGGAGCAGTTCGGCCCCGAACTCCTTCGCCTGCGTGACCGCCACCAGCGGGATTTCTGTTTCGGTCCCACCCACGAAGAGGTCATCACGGATCTCGTGCGCCGCGAGATCCGCAGTTACAAACAACTCCCCGCCAACTTCTACCAGATTCAAACCAAATTCCGGGACGAGATCAGGCCCCGCTTCGGCGTGATGCGCGCCCGCGAATTCCTCATGAAGGACGCCTATTCCTTCCACACCGATACCGATTCCCTGGCCGACACCTATCGGGAGATGCGCGATGCCTATTGCCGTATATTCACGCGCGCCGGGCTCGACTTTCGCATCGTTGCCGCCGACAGCGGCGCCATGGGTGGTCGGCAATCCGAGGAATTCCATGTGTTGGCGGAATCCGGGGAAGATGCCATCGCCTTTGGCCAGGACCACGGAAAGACCGGTTTCGCCGCCAATATCGAACTCGTCCCCGCACCCCCGCCGCGGGGCGAACGCGTCCCCCCTTCTCGGGACATGCGGGTCGTCGACACGAAGCAGCAGCACACCATCGACGAGGTATCGGCGTTCCTCGGAACGACACCCTCCCAGTGCCTCAAGACCATCATCGTCCGTGGCAGGGACGGCGGACTCGTCGCCCTGGTGTTGCGGGGCGATCATGAACTCAATGTCGTCAAGGCCGCCCGCCTGCCCCACGTGGAGGCCCCCATCGCATTTGCCGACGCCGGGCAAATACAAAACACAATTGGCGTCCCCCCCGGATCCATCGGCCCGGTGGGCCTCGACATCCCCATCTTCGTGGATCACGCTGCCGCTTTGGTTACGGACTTCGTCTGTGGCGCCAATGTCGAGGGACGCCATCTCGTGGGCGTCAATTGGGGACGCGACCTGCCCGAGCCCGAAACCCTCGATCTACGCAATGTGGTCCAGGGTGACCCCAGCCCGGATGGAAAAGGCGCGCTCGAAATCGCCCGTGGCATCGAGGTCGGGCATATCTTCCAACTCGGCACCAAATACAGTGAGGCCATGCATGCGGTTTGCCTGACTGAATCCGGGCAAGCCATTCCTCTCGTCATGGGTTGCTATGGGATCGGCGTCTCCCGCGTGGTGGCCGCCGCCATCGAGCAGCACCACGATGAAAACGGCATCCGCTGGCCCGCCGCCATCGCGCCGTTCCAGGTGGCGCTGTTGCCCATGAATATGCACAAATCGCAACGTCTGCGGGATGCGGTGGAGGCGCTCTACCGGGAGTTTCTCGACGCGGGGATAGAGGTGCTTCTCGATGACCGCGCCATTCGCCCTGGGGTGATGTTCGCCGACATGGACCTCATCGGCTTCCCACACCGCGTCGTGCTCGGGGAACGCGGCCTCGACGCCGGCCAAGTGGAATACAAGGGTAGAGGCGAACAGGAAACCACCCAGGTTCCTCTCGATGAGATCGTTGCCTTCGTGGGGGAGAGAATTGCGGGCTAGTATCTTGTTCTAGCCGATTTTTTGGTTCTAGCTGGAGTTCGATTTGGGAGGTGGGTATGTGTGAAGGTTGGCCAATTCCAAGAAAATTTATTCGGAAAGGAAATTTTCCTTACAAATTCAAGATAAAGGAAGACTATCCCTATGAATCCGGGTGGAAACTCGAAAAACCTTTTGTGTCCGAGTGGTTGGAAATTTCCACCTCTGGTCGAATTACGATAAAGGCGAGTAAGGAAAAACCTTATTGTTGGGATGGTTGTTCGCTCAAGCGAAGTATGCTCAATCTTTTCATCATTGGAACGCCCGATGGCCATGTCGACCATCGAACGATGAAGCCTTATACATACTACGCTTCATTGGTCCATGATGCCCTCTATCAGTATTTGGATTGCGTGCCTGTTACTAAAGAAAAAATCGACCTGCTGTTTTTGGAAATGCTTGGCGACTTCAAGTTGAGAAGGGTATATCACTTTTTCGTAAAGCACCTTGGTGGTCGCGGAGTGATACAAAAAGGAATCGACTAGCAAAGCAAAGCAAAGCAAAGCATCCTCGCCGTGCCGCCAGGGCCTGATCCTTGCCAGGGTCTCCTCCAGGCCGTCCCTGGTCAGGGCCGCGTCATGATCCATTTGTAGACCAACCCAAAAACCTTCCGACATTTCGAAGAATCGCGACAGGCGAAGACCCGTGTCCGCCGTGATGCGACGCGTACCTGCCACGATCTCCCCGATACGACGCTGGGGAACCTCGATTATCAATAAGAAATACCGATCGGGCGCGGGTATGACCGGCACCACCACGACCCGACAGCCCCCCATCTCACCTTCGGCCATCATCGCAGATAGGATAGGGAATCCTCATCGAAGGCAGTCGGTTCTATCCCGTAGGCCGCGAACACCGGCGACGAATCGCCCGTATTCCCCTCCAACAGCATGGTCAGTTGATCCCGTGTCAGGGGAAAATCCGGGGATCTATCCAGGAGCGTTGCCGCCATGCGCAGCGGAAACACCGGCACCGGGACGGTCCATTTATTCTGTCCCACCGCGCGCCCGATGGTCTTGATGATCGTCCGCCATTCCAGGGCATCCGGTCCGCAAAGGGGATACATCTTGCCCACGGCCTCCGGGTCCTCCAGGGCCCTTGCGTAGATCTCCGCCACATCCTTGACATGAATCGGCGACATGCGAAACCGTCCGGCGTTCATGGGCAACAGGCCCTCGTGAAAAAGCGGCGCAGGCAGGGGAGGGCGGATGATGTCATCGCGCAATCGCGTCGCGAACTCCATGCGTCCCCGGGGGTCGCCGAATATCACGCTGGGACGAAACACCGTCCCCGCAAGCCCGCTCGCGACCAGATATTCCTCCGCCCGGTACTTGGTACGTTGATACGGCGTACCATCCGGTTTCACGCCATTGGCGCTGGTGAGCAGGAAACGCGCAATATCGAGGGATGCCGCCACATCCATGGCGCGACGCGCCCCGGCGTATTGCAGCGATTCGAAGGTAATACCCTGTCGGGGGAACTCCCGCAGGATACCGATGTTATAGATAACCGCCTCGCACCCCGAAAACACCCGGCGCAGCGTATCCTCCTCCTGGAGCCCCCCCGGAGTCCAGTCGCACTGGGTTGCCCGATACACCTTGTCCTGGCTCCCCGGGCGCACCAACAGCGCCGGTCGATGACCATGGGAGATCAGGGTATCCACCAGATAACAACCCAGAAAACCCGTTCCACCAAGAATTGCCACCTTCATGATTTCCTCCTGTGCACCTTGTGAATGTTTCGCCTCGAGAAATGTTTCGCACCAGGCTGATGCCCATGCGGCCTTCGTTACCAACGGATTATAGTAGTGATTGTAGAGTGGAATCGGCGCACAAGCGCCGTATTCCACGCGAGCAACCGACCTTGACGCGCCGGGAAAACGGCCACATTGCCTGCTGCGCTGCCGAAGATCGAAGGCTGAAGGGCTGCCTCGTGGAGAGAGGCATTCCATCTTCGCGTGGAATACGGCGCTGCGCGCCGATTCCACCCTTCAATCGGTGCTTCCATCGCCACGCATCGCGCCACGCAGCGCCGCCTCGACATCGCGCAATTCCCCGTCGCGGCGCCGGTAGCCGTGTCTCTCGATCAAGGCCCGCGCCTCGGCGACATCGGCGCGCGCCGATGGTGCCCCGTAATTATCCGCGCCCCCGAAGCCGAAAAGCCGCGCCCGCGTCAGGAGGATATCGGCCAGAAACAGCGGCATGGGGCCGTTCCTGGCGATGTCCTCGGCCTCGGCGAGGGCGGACCGCGCCGCCCGCGGCAGGTCGCCCATGAGCGCCCCATGCCAGGCCTGGGTGAGCAGGCCGCGGGGAAGGTGAGTCATATCGCCCGCCTTGCGCAGTTCGGCCACGGCGGCGGCGAGCCGCTCCGCAACGTCGACGCCGGGGACGTCGCTCCCCTGGGTATTTCCAACCGGGGCGTCCCCAAACGTATCGCCCACCGCATCGTCCGCCGCGCCGTTCGTTGTGCCGTCCGCCGGGGCATTGGCGGAAGACCCTTCGAGGTGAGTCGAATCGCCGGCACCCGATGCCAGGGACGTGCCCTTTTGGTCGCCGGAGTGGCCAGGGGCGGCACTCAGCAGGTCCCGATACAACCCGGCGCGGGCCAGGGTGAGTTGGTCGAGGGCGATGGTGAGGTGGGATAACCCACCTTGTTCAGCGATTGATAGAGCTTCTTCGGCCCGCTCCATGACCGCATCGCACTGGGCGATCAGGGCATCGCATTGTTGTCTTGTTGGCAATGCCGCCCTGGAGGGCGGCGCCCCCGGCGGCAACGCGCCGTGGTGGGGTTTTCGGGCGTCCTCGATTTCGCCGTGCGCGGTAGGATGGGCAAAGGTGCCTCTGGCGCCGTGCCCATCGTGGGCATGGCCATGGGCACGGTGCTTGCGCGCCTTTGCCCATCCTGCGTCGAGGCGCCCAGGCGGGAGCCTGGGCGCCAGGGAAAGCCAGCACTGCCATGCCGCCCGCTCGGCTTCCGAGAGCAGCAGGTCGCAATATTGGAAACCCTGGAGCGAATAGAGCCGGGGGAGTTGGGGTTGCCTTTTCCTTTGGATGTCCTCGGCTTCCGCGAACAGGGCCCGTGCCTCCTGGTATCTTCCCGCCTGGTGCAGTGCATCGCCATGGCTGGTGCGCTTACCCATCTGCTGGAATTCGTCGCCACTCCGGTCGGCGAGTTCCACGGCCCGTTTGGCGTCTTCCATGGCCCCGCCCAGTTCCCCCAGGGTGACCTGCAATTGACTCAGATTGCTGACTCTAACCGCGGCATTTCGCCAATCCTCCCTGTCGATATTCATCTCCAGCCCCGCCCGCATGGGCTCCACGGCCTCCCGGAGCCGCCCCAGGGCGCGGAGACGTATGGCAGCTTGATTCAACAGCCAGCCCTGGTCCGCGGGCGACAGATTGGCGGAGGGTTCCCGCCAGGGCCGAGTGAAGAAGCAAGTGACGGCCCCGAGGTCGGCGCCGAAGGCCCCGAGCTTGTTTGCGCTGTAAAAGCCGTCCGGCCCGGTACCGCGCAGGATGCGCTCGCAATAGACATCATCACAGGCCTTTTGATGCAGGTTGGCCTGGCAGCCATGGGCCACGGCCTGGTACAGGGGTTCCAGTCCCTCCAGGGTATCGGGGCGCTGCGGCGTGGTCTCGGTCAAGTGTTCGAAAAGCCCCCGATGGCCGCGCCGCCAGGCATCGGGGAATTGGCCTTTCACCTCATGGGCGAACCACTGGCGCAGCAGGGGGTGGGCGTCCACGGCCCCAGTGTCCCCGAAGATGATGAGTTGGAGCCTTTGAAGACGATTCAGGGGGCGTTGCAGTCCATCCGGGTCGAGCCCGGCCAGCGCCGCGAAGGGATGATTGTCTTCGACAACGCTGTCTTGTGATCCGGCATCCCCCAATGAACGGATCAATACCCGCAACAATTCCCGCTTCGCAGGGTGGTCGAAGAACCCCAGCAGGCGCAGCACGGCCACCTCCGGGCTGTCGGCGCCGAGGTGGGCCATATAGGCGTGGAAGAGCCGCCCGGCGTGGCTCCCGTGTTCGCGGTCCTCGGAGAGCAGGGGGATCTCCTGGTGGCGGCGGATGTGCCGGTCTTCCGTGGCGTCGCGGAGGTAACTCCCCAGTAGCATGAGGGAATAGGCATGGCCGTGGAATTGCGTTACGGCGTCGCGGAGTTCCTTATCGGTGCCTCGGACCGAGAGTTCCCGCAACAGGGTGCACCCGGCATCGGGGGACAGGGGCGCCAATTCCCGCTGCACCACGACCCGGCCCTCGTGGGGTTGCAGCTCCACTACGGGCTGCCGGGAGGTGACCACGCACAGGGCCCTGGGTTTCCGAGCCGATCCCGGCGCCGCATTGGCCATGGCAAGCAGCAGATGGAAGATGGCCGGATCCTCGAGGCGGCCCTGATTGAAGGCCGGGGGGTGTTGCAGGGGTTCCAGGCCATCCAGGATCAAGAGCCCGCGCTTTGCGAGGATGGCCTGCGCCAGCCTGCGCGCCTTCTCGGCGGGGTCGCCGATGGGTTCGTCTCCTTTGACGTCGAAGTAGTCGAGGGCCTGCTGGAAGAATACCTCGGAGGAGGCGCTGCGCCGCTCGTCGGAGCCCTGGCTGTAAAAGGAGTGCACGAAGACACCCCCGGCGCCCCGCCAGCCGTCTTCGTCGCCGCGGAGATCTTTCAGCCACTTTAGCAATATCCGGGTCTTGCCGGCGCCGCCCTCGGCATGGAGCACGAAGACCCGTCGACCATGCCCCCAGGCCTCGTCCAGGGCGGCGATGTTCTCCGTGCGCCCCGCGAAACCGTCGCCATAGGCCTTGAGTTGGTCGATGCCGTGGGGGAAAAGGGTAGCGGGGGGAGTGGGATCTCGAGGGGAAAGTGGCGGGGCTTCCGGTTGGGATGCCGCATCGTCGGGGTGACGGTTCCGGTAGATTTCCAGGATGATATCGGCGATCTGTTTTCCGGAGCGCTTTTTCCTGCGTATCTCGAAATCGATGGGTTCCCAGCCGAGGATCTCAGTTCCGTCCATCCGCACCGGGATCACGGCGCCTTCGGCGCGCCGCTCCGGGAGCATGGCCCGGATGGCGCTCCATTCGATCTCGCACCAGGGTTTCCGATAGTGTTCGGAAAAGAATGGGGCCACCAGTTCGCTTTGTTCGCGATAGAATCGTCTCAGTTTGAGATCGCCATCGATGCCGACGAGCTCTGCTTCGTACCATTCGTCGTAGAATATCCGCTCCCGCCCCAGTTTCTCGGCGAGGCGCTTGACGACATTGCGCACGAAAGGGCGGTGTTCGTCGGGAAAGGAGACGGCGACAGCGAAGCGTTTGGTGTTGGTGGAGTTACTCATGCGACGATTTCCTCAAGTGATCCTGGCGGGTTGCAGCAGGCAATCACCGACGACGCCAACTCCGGTGGTCACCGGACCAACGTCGGGCATGGCGCCGGGTGGCTTGTCCGGGGATGCGCGCATTGGTCCCTTGTCGGTGACCATGGCAAAGGGCCACGGCGAGGGCGTCGGCGGCGTCGCTCTTGGGGGGGTGCGGCAGGTTGAGCAGGATGCGCACCATGTACTGGATCTGCTCCTTGGCGGCGTTGCCCTTGCCGGTGACTGCCTGCTTGATCTCGGCGGGGGCGTATTCGTAGATGGGCAGCGGATGCAGGATACCGGCCATGAGGGCGGCGCCACGGGCCTGGCCCAGCTTGAACGCCGAGGCGACGTTGCGATGCACGAAGATCTGTTCCACGGCCATCTCATGGGGGGCATATTCCCCGATGATCTCGGTGATCCCGTCGAAGATGGTCTTGAGTTTCGAGGCCGGGTCCCCCTGCATGGTTCGGATACAACCGTCGACGACGTGCACGGCGCGATTGCTCTCGATGACGACGACCCCGAAGCCGGTGATGCGCGAGCCGGGATCGATGCCGAGGATGCGGGTCACCGGGGGCCTCGGGGCGGATGGTGGAAGGGGAGGGGGAGGCGGCCGTGGAAGGCGCGCCCTGGCGATTTCGGTCCGCAACGAAGATCCGCCATCCGGGGATTCATCGTGTCAATCCAGTTGCGCCATGACCTCTTCGGAGATGTCGGCGTTGGAGTAGACCTGCTGGACGTCGTCGAGGTCTTCGAGCATCTCCAATAAACGGATGATGCGGCGCGCGTCGTCGATGTCGAGGGCCACGCTGGTGGATGGGCGCATGGTGACTTCGGCCATCTCGGGTTCCATGTGCCTGGCGAGGGTGTCCCGCACATCGCTGAATGTGTCCACGGTGGTCAGGACATCCAGGGAGCCGTCTTCGTTGGTGACCACGTCTTCGGCCTCGGCCTCCAGCGCGGCATCGAGGATCTTTTCTTCGTCGGTGTCGGCTGCGAAGCTGATCTGCCCTACCTTGGAGAACAGATAGGCCACGGAGCCATCGGTTCCGAGATTTCCGTTGCATTTGGAAAATACCCGCCGCACCTCGGAGACGGTTCTGTTACGATTATCGGTCACGCAATCCACCATGACGGCGGTGCCTCCGGGCCCATATCCTTCATAGCGGATCTCTTCGAAGCTTTCCTGGTCCTGGGCACCGGTGGCGCGCTTGATGGCCCGCTCGATGGTGTCCTTGGGTACGTTACCGGCCAATGCCTTGTCGATGGCCAGGCGCAGGCGGGAATTTCCGGTGGTGTCGGCCCCTCCGGTTCTCGCCGCCACGGTTACCTCGCGGATCGACTTGGTGAATAGTTTCCCGCGCTTGGCATCCTGGGCACCCTTTCGGTGTTGGATGTTGGCCCATTTACTATGTCCTGCCATGATGAGTACCTTTATTTTGTGTATTTCTCGCTCATCTTCGCAAATGAGTCG
Organism: uncultured Thiotrichales bacterium; assembly: GCA_964610175.1. Classification (GTDB taxonomy): domain Bacteria; phylum Pseudomonadota; class Gammaproteobacteria; order HK1; family HK1; genus CAZSVE01. Next base: position 4,674 of record CAZSVE010000077.1, on the reverse strand, counting down.
AGTTTTACAAAACACCAGTTTTGCTTTACAGATGCTAAATCACGCCCCATCGGTTCGAGCACAAGCTTCGCCAGCGATGGATTGGGAAAGACGATGATATAGAGAATTGGATTGCCGGGTCCCGCTCGAGCCACGGTGGTCTTTACGAATGGGTCACGCTTGCTCACGTGTCGGAAAAACAAGGATCTTGGGGAACCGGTGCGTGTCCCGGGAAGCTACCCCAACCCACCCTATCGGTCTTGGCGCGAAGCGCTGACGTGTTCCGCGAAGACGGTTTCCAGTCTATCGGCCACTGCCGCCCTGGCGAGCCAGGTGTCGAGCTGTTCCGGGTCCCGACAGTCGCGGATACGCGCACGGGTTTGGTCGTCCGTGTCGAGGCTGCGCGCCGCAAGGACCCGAAACAGGGCATCGACCAGCGCTGCAAGCCTGCCTTCGAGCTTGCCTTCGGCTTTTCCTTCCGCCCTGCCTTCGGCTTTTCCTTCCGTCTTGCCTTCTACTTTGCCCTTTCGAGCACCTTCCCGCAGGACTGCCTCCAGGTCTTGGTATCCCTTGCGTTGCAGAAGATTCTTCAAGGTGATGCGATGGGCCTCTTCCCGGTCGAACAGGGCATGCACCGGGATGGGGTTGCGCAAGATACCGGGGGCCTCCAGGATATCGGTGGTCGACAAGCGGCGCATGGGGGCGTCCTTGCTGTGCACTTCCACGCACTGGGGTCCGATGAGACGCACCACCCAGACATAACGGGTGCCTGCTGCCAGGAGTTCCCGAATCTTGATCTCGAGGTCGGCCTCGTCCTGCCCGCGATCGGCGTATTCCACGGCCAAGGGCGGCACGCCGGGGATCCATCCTGGTTTTCCCGGCGCAGGCGGGGGCGCCACGGCGACATCGGGGGCGCGCAGGGTATTCTTTTTGGGTGAAAACCCCGCATCTATCCCGGACCATTCCACATCCGGGTCCGTGTCGAGTACCAGGGCCCCGGTTGTGTTGTGTCGGGCGTGACGCTCGCCGGCGGGCAGGCAATAGACGGGGTGTCCGTTGGACAGTTCATAGCGGTCGCCGTCCCTGATTTGGTCGGCGGTAAATGGACCAGGGGATGGGGCATAGATGGGGTGATGGAATGAGTCATGGGATGAGTGACTCGGGGGGTGACTCGGGGGATAACCCGGGAGGATTCGATGTTTTTGCGCCATGGGTAAGATCTCTTGGGGCTTTGTGTCGGGTTTGCATGTGAGGCGCCGCTCGGCTACCCGTGAATAATCGACAACGGATACCATTGCCACCGCTACCATTCTACAACCGGTTCGCCTTTTCCTTCCAATGCGACTTGACTTGCCTGCTTATCTGCTTGCTTGGCGAAGCTTGTGCTCGAACCGACAGAACATGACTGAAGCATCGATGAAGCAAAATTCGCATTCGCAAACCTCCACTCTTTTGTCGAGATGATCGGGAAATCGACAAATTGGCAAACGGGCCTTCGGATCGACCGAACAACAAAAATCTTCTTATCCGGGATGGGCCGAACGCACGGGCTTTCTCTTTTTTGCTCGAAAGGACAACCAACATGTCTTGATCGCTTTGTTCAAGGTTTCATGGATAACCGATCGATTATCCCCCTTATTCATCCTATCGACCCCAAACCGATCACTCGGTTCCGAACCCGAGAACATAGAACCCATCGATACCGGACGCGGTCCCGCTTGGCGGCTCGAGCTTCTTCCATAGGGCTGCCCAAAGCCAACCCCGCTCGCGGGTTCCCGGATTCCGGCATCGCAACTTCGACACGAGAGTATCAGCTGGAAATACCCTTTCTTGACGGGCGAAGCCAGATACCGCTCAGGAACCAGGAATAGGCGTAGGTACCCACCAGAATCAGCAGGAAGGTGATCGTGATATCCCGTGTACTCCCATCCAGGGAAAAACCTGGAACATACCCGAAGAGAAACGGGGCAAGGTAGAGAAACTTGGCGAACTTGAAGGAAGTGAAGGCCGTTTTCCACATATTCGCCTTGGCGATGGTGGCGCCCGCGAATGCGGCAATGCACACGGGTGGCGTGATATTGGAGTCCTGGGATAGCCAATAGACGATCATGTGAGCCGCGATGGGGTTTACACCCAGGTGGGTAAGGGCAGGGACGGCGACCACGGCGGTGATCAAATACGCCGCCGTGACGGGCACACCCATTCCGAGCACCAGCGAGGCCAGGGCGATGAGCGCGATAGTGAGGAAAAGATTGCCATCGGCCAATTCGATGACGATGTCCGCGAAGGTCAGCACCAACCCGCTGAACGTCAGGACGCCGATGATGATGCCGATGACGCCCAGGGTCGCGCCGATCTTGAGGCTGTTCTCGGCCCCGGTCCGCGAGGCCTTGATAAAATCCTTGGATACAGAAGCTAACACACCTGCAATGACGACCCCCCAGGTTATAGTAGAGACCGTATCGTTTTTAAGTTTGTTCTCAGATTTAGCCCACAAAGGTAATAATTTATTAACATTGGTTCGCGTATCTTTGATGAATTCCTTGAGAGCAGCCCGCATATCCTTGCCAAACCAACTGACGACGATGCAAGCAACAACCCCCAAAATCGCGGAGTATGCCGGGGAGTATCCCATCAGCATCAGGATGGTAATGATGACCAGGGGCAGAATATAGAACCATTCCCGCTTCAGGATCGCCATGGCGCTTACCGGGGAGCGCTCCCCGACGATGTTATACTTCCTGGCCTCGTAATGGACCATGACATACACGCTGAAGAAATACATCAGCGCGGGAAAGATCGCCACCAGCATGATTTGCGAATAGGGTATCCCCGTCAGCTCCGCCATGATGAAACCGCCGGCGCCCATGATAGGCGGCATGAACATCCCGCCCAGTGAGGCCGCAGGCTCGATGCCGCCGGCCACATGGGGTTTGAATCCCGCTTTCTTCATCATCGGAATCGTAAAGGCGCCGGTGGAAACCGTGTTGGCGATGGCACTTCCCGAAATAGACCCGAAAAGCCCGCTGGCGATCACGGATACCTTGGCCGGCCCCCCGATCCTGTGACCTACGGCGGCGAGGGGAAAATCGATAAAGAATCGCTGGGCACCGCTCTTTTCCAGGAACGCTCCAAAGATCACGAACAACACCACATAGGTCGCCAGCACATTGGCCATGATCCCGAACACCCCGTCGCTCTTGTAGAAGATGCTGGTGCAAAGCTCGGGGAAGCTGTCCCCGGCATGGGAAATCAGTTCCGGCGCATAGTCCCCGTATACCCCATAGAGCAACATGATCCCGCCCAGTATGACGAAGACGTTTCCGACCACCCTTCTCGCCAGCTCCACCCCGATCAGTACGCCGACCATCGCCACCGCCATGTCCAGTGGGGTCTCGGCGCCGCTGCGGTAGTTGATCGCCTCGAAATTCACAATCCAATAGCCGACCGAAGCGATGGAAAGGAGAATGAGAACATAATCCACTACCCGCATCAGGGGATTCGTGGATTTATAGAGCAGAAACACCAAGACATAGGTGATGATGACGTAAACTCCCCGGTGGTACTGGGTTGCGGTGGGCTGGAGAACGGCGGCATAGGAATAGAAAAGCACGAGGCCGACAGCCAGGAAATCGAAGACTATTTTTTCTATCTTGTGTAATTTCTCATACATATCTCGACTCCGTATGTAGGATTCCGGTGAGCTGGGGGAATTCGATCACATGGCTGGTGCTCGATTGATGTGATTCGTCCTGGGGCAATCTGCCCCAACTTTCATGGTAACCGTCGATCCGTTTTTGAAGCGACCCGGATGCACCGGGCCTAGTGAAGCTTGTGCTCGAACCGACAAGGCATGATTTGATATTGGAACAAAATTGGCGTTTTGTGAAACTCGACTCATTTGTGAAACTGAGCGGGAAATAAACACGTTATTCACACGGTGCCTTTTCTCCATTCCAGTCCGATTCGAAATCGGTCGATCCGCGGATTTCCAATCCATCACCAGATTCGTGGATCGAATCCCTTGCGATTGATGATGGCCGCTGAATCCCCGGTTGCCCGGATCACGAACAGCCTTTGTTTTTCGGCCATTCGCTCGGCCCCCGAGTCGGCCTGAAGAAAGGCCATGCCCCCGTAAACTGCCCTGTCGCTATACTCCGGCATCCAAACCTTGCAGTGATCCAGTTTTTTGACGAACCCGGTAACGTCCCTCGGGCGCAGCGTGGTCTTGACCTCCACGATGACAAGCTCGTTCCCATTGACGACCAGGATGTCGAACTCGTAGTTTTGGCCCTCATAGCACCCGCTGACCCTGCGGATGGTACGCTGTACGGAGATGTTATGTTTCTGGAACAGGGGCACCAATGCGCCCTCGACCAGGGACTCCACCAATCGTCCCCACTGGCTGGTGAAAAGATCCTCTACCTTCTTCAATCTCCGGTCGGTCTCTTGCATTTGCCGGTCGGTCTCCCGCATCTGCCGAGCGGTTTCCTGTATGAGCGCCCAGACGGACTCCGGGGTCGGTTGTCGTGTTATCGGCATTTCGGTTCCCCCCTCGAGAAAACTCCTGATCCCCGTTCAGCTCCCCTAACGGAGTGGTGAAAAAGGCAATCCTTTGCCCGATGTAAGGATGAACATATTATTGGGTAAGGGAGAGGCTTGCGCCACTCCCTCCCCGTTGCCGCGAGGGGGTCG
>CAZSVE010000076.1:0-15902 GCA_964610175.1 uncultured Thiotrichales bacterium | reverse complement strand
GGTTAACGAAAACTTGATTAACGAGGGGGTTGACTTTGGACGGCCTCATAGAAGGTTGGGGTGAGCTTGCGAACCCCAAACACAGGGGTATCGAAGGATGGTTATGTTGGGGTTCGTTCCTCACCCCAACCTACGGCCCTGCAAATGATCTCCGTATGCCATTATATGTCATTGTATATGCCTCATCCGTCATTACATATGAGGTATATACAATAGCAGATGCCCTCCTTACCATTGCGATTTGGGAAAAAGCAATGGTAAATAGTCTATTTACGACTGCATGTAGCGAATAGGCGGTGGTAAATCGGCAACTTGCAATGGTAAATCGGTAGGTTGCGATGGTAAGTTGTCTTTTTACTGCGGCGGAATCAGTAAAATCATAGGAGTTTGCAATCATGTCATCGAGAAAATTCCCAACCGTCGAAGCGAGTGTTCTGACCCTTGGCCAGGAGATGTCGGTGGGCCTTAGCGAGAATACGGATATCTATCCGGCGCCACCGGTGGAGGTGGCGGCGCTGGATGCGAGTATTAGCGAGTACGAGGAGGCGCGGGATGCCATGATCGCGCTCCAGGCCGAAGCCAAGGAGGCCCATGATAAGAAGGAGGCGAAGCTGGAGGCATTGAAGAGAAATATCAAAACCAACCTGCGGTATGCGGAAAATACGGTGAATTTCGATGACGGGAAGCTGAAACGCATCGGCTGGAGCGGTCGCAAGGCGCCGGGCCACCTGACTGCGCCGGGGCAGGTGGGGAACCTGGAATCCCCGGACCGGGGCGATGGCTGGATCGCCCTTGCCTGGCGGGCGCCGACCGAGGGCGGGAAGGTGTCGGCCTATCGGGTGGAGCGTCGGGAGCTGGGGGCCGAGCCCTGGACCCGGATCGATATGGCTATGGAGACGAGCGCGCGGGTAGCGGACCAACCGCAAGGGACGAAGTTCGAGTTTTGCGTGGTGGCGGTGAATAAGGCGGGGGATGGGGCGAGGAGTAATGTGGTGACGGCGGCGTTGTAGGCTGCGCGGCTGTCTGCGCACGTGTCCATCCCGGGATCTCATGGGGCGGCCAATCGGGAGATCCGCGGGAATGGGGTAGGAGAGGGAATGCTCGGAGTTTGTTTCCGGATGTCGGGGGCGGTTCGAACGAGCCTACCGATGGAACCGCCTCCGTCATCCGGATACCGGGCTTCGGAGATGATGGAAAGCTACCCGTCAGTCTCCAAGACTATTCAAATAGGCCTGATCGGAGATCGCCGTCCAGGCACGTGCCTTGGCCATGTAGTTTGCCTGAGAGTCGATGATTTCCTTGGATAATGGATCGGCGGCGGCAAATTCCGCCAATAGCTCATCGTTTGCCTTGCGCATTGCCGCAATGACCTCTGCGGGGAAGGTCTTGATTTGGATATCGGGATATTCCTTTTTCATGGAAGCGAGATTTTCGGCACTGGTGTGATAGGACAAGATATAGGTGTCGTAGGCCGCTACGCGCATGGCAACGCGCAGGATTTCCCGTAGATCGGCGGGCAGGTTGTTCCACTTCTTCTTGTTTACCAGGAATTGTAATTCAGTGCCTGGTTCATGCCAGCCCGTGTAGTAATAGGGGGCGATCTTGTGGAAGCCCATGCGCAGATCCAGCGAGGGACCGACCCACTCCAATGCATCGATGGTTCCGCGATCGAGGGCTGTATAGAGCTCACCTGGTGGAATATTGGTGGGTTTGGCGCCGAGTTTGGCCAATACCTCGCCGGCGAAACCGGGAATGCGCATCTTCAGGCCTTCCAGGTCCGCAACGGAATCGATCTCTTTTTGGAACCAGCCACCCATCTGATTTCCGGTATTGCCGCCCGGGAAAGACAACACCCCATATTTTCCGTAGACCTTTTCCATCAGTTCCATACCGCCGCCGTGGTAAAACCAACCATACTGTTCCGGTGCGGTCATGCCGAAGGGCATCGTGGTGAAGTACAGGGTATTGGGGTCCTTGCCTTTCCAATAATAGGAAGCGGAATGGCCCATGTCGTATTGACCGGCCTTGACCATATCGAAGACACCGAAAGGTGCCTTGTGCTTGTTGGAAGAGTCGATGGTTATCTTGAGACGTCCGTTGGACATCTTCTTGACCATGGTGGCGAGATTTTTCGTGCTGTCACCGAAGATCGGGAAGTTCGGCACCCACGTTTCGGCCAGGCGCAGGCGATATATTTTTTCCGCGAGCGTGCTGTTTGCCGTTAGTATCAGGCCGATGGTCAAAAGCACGGCGACAAGTTTTTTGAGCATTATCGTTCTCCTTGTGGTACTTCTAGCTGTTTTTACTGTCTAGCGAGGCTTTGCCTCGGGCCGACAAGGCATGACCCGGCATCGGTAAAGCAAAGCTGGTGTTTCGTAAAATGGTGACACATTTCCGAAGCTGAGCGAGGGACATGTTAACGCTTCGCGCCAAGACTGAAGCGGGGTGGGTCTTGGCGGGCGCACTGGTTCTCTCGGGATTTTTGTTTTTCCGATACCTAAATAAATGAATTATCGGGCAGCCGGAGTTTGTCCGGGGATTTTCATATGCGGGAATAGTGGGATCCTGTTGTCGGCGATCCCATGATGAGTTTCCGGCCAATGGCGATCATTAGACTTCATGTTTTAACTTGCTGCGTAACTTAAAAGTGTTAAAACACAAAGTCTGATGTTTTAGACAAGAACTGTGCCAGAAAATTTCCTTTCTGGCACAGTTACTTGCAAGTTAAAACATATCAGTCAGTTACCCGGAAGATCTTGAACAAAACGATCAAAAATTTTTTTTAATCTGTCATTTCGAGCGTAGCGAGAAATCTTCTGGCTTGAGAAATTCCAAATGCACAAGATCTCTCCCTCCGGTCGAGATGACATATCCTTCAAGGTATCGGAAAAACAAAAATCCCGAGAGAACCAGTGCGCCCGCCAAGACCCACTCCGCTTCAGTCTTGGCGCGAAGCGCTAACATGTCCTCCATGCGATGGAATTTTGGTTCCGGCTTTGCCGGGTTAGGATATGTTATGGTCTTGGTTGTTGTGCCGAGTCCAGTCGATTACCACGGATAGGAGAATCCGGACGAAATCCCTTTCTCTTCGCGGATGAAGCCAAGGAACGGATTGGTTTTCAGCTCCTGGTCCAGGGTGGTGGCAGGGCCGTGTCCGCTTAGCACTCGCAGGTGTCCCGGCAATTCCAGCAGGCGGCGAAGGCTTTCTTTCATTTGGCCGGGATTGCTGCCAGGGAGGTCCGTGCGTCCGATACTTCCGGAAAATAGTGTATCGCCTACCAGGATATCGGTGTCCGTATAGTAGCAACCTTGACCCGGACTATGACCGGGCGTGGATAGGAATTTGAATTCCATGTTGCCAACCCGAATCAAGTCTCCGTCTTGTACTTCATGATCGATACGTCCGCAAAAGCGGTTTATTTCCGGTGCCCCGAACCAGCTTCCCTGTTGGGCCAGGGTGTCGAGGAACGGTTTTTCCAGGGCAGGCAGGTACGTAGGTGCGTCGAATGCCGCCTGTAGATCGATCAACGCCCCGGCGTGATCCACATGGGCATGGGTAATCAGGATGGCTTGAACATTCGGACGAGGGTCGAGCGCCGATAGGCGAAGCGCCAGTTCGTTACTTTCGCCGGTATCCACCACGACGCATGCGCCGGTTTCACTGTCTTGCGCCAGATAGGTGTTTACTTGGAACATGCCTACAGTAAAACATTGGATTTGCATCATTTTTCCTTTATGAGTTTGGCTTGTTTATCGGATTTCTTTGTCTCGATTTTCGGGGTGTCGATAATCTTTTCGGGAAGGAGGCTCTCTTTTTGCAAGGGCAGTTTCGGGAGAGGCGTGGAGACTTTCTAGAACCAATTTTTCGGGCTGACATCGATTTGGGTTATGACGAAAGGAATTTCGGTGAATGGTCATTATCGGGAATTCGGCGATAAAATCCATATTACATGGCCGGAACCAAGGATTTTTGTTGCGATTGAGCCATTGTTTTATTTATTTCCCGCTCAGCTTCACAATTGTATCGGGTTTTACAAGGCGCCAATCTCGCTTTACCAATATCCGGGTCATGCGTTGTCGGTTCGAGCACAAGCTTCGCTAGAGCACAAGATTTCTTCTTCATATCCGGTAGCAGATCGGCAGAGGGGACATTATCTCTATGTATGCGCTGAATTGTAGTAGTTCAGACTTGACTTGAATGGCTATTCGGTTTTGATGCTGCTGGCGGCAATCGGGTTGCACACTTCGTTGGTTTTTCCGTTCCAGATCAGCTTCGCTTTGCGTTTGTCCTCGAAAAGTGGGGAGTGGCCGTTGTCCGGCAGCGGTTTGCTGGTTTCCAGGAGCCTGATAATGTAGCACTTTTTGTTGCCGGTGGGTGGGGAGCCGCACTCGGAGAGGCTGCCGTTAGAGGCTGCCATTAGTTCTGGATTTCGTTGTCATGTTTTCGATCTCCCAAGTTGTGCGATTTTTTCGTAATGTACCGATTTTCAAAGGGTACTATTTCGTCGATAGCCTTCCCGGGGGGATAATTCGAGGAATGATTCCCCGTATGCGAGAGGCCCCCCAGCCTGATGGAGGAGAGATTTCTGGATGCCAATGGTCTGCCATGCGGTATGGCCGAGTGCGTTATCACGCTGTCGGTTATGGCCCATGGTGGGCTGTGCCGTGCCTGCAGATCTACGAAGAGGGTTTCGGTGTTTTTTGTGATGTGGACTTGAGGCGTACCTTGTCGCGTTGGCTGGAATGCCACGGAACGGTTTTGTCTGGTATCAAGTACATGGCGAAATGGTTACGATGGGGGGTATGCGTTTTCCGTCCTTATCGCTGCGCAGAGAGGTTGGTCGACGCGGGGGCGGATGGATGAGGTTTTTCGGACTTCTCGGGATTTGGGGGCTTTCGTTTTATGTGTGGTGAAGATTCTCTGTTGGCGAGAAAGTATGTACGGAAGTTAAAACATGCACAAAGACTCAAGACAATGAACCGATGGGAATAATTCGTGCATTTCCCTCTTAAATCTTCGCAAATGGGTCGAAATTCTACAAAATACCGATTTTGCATTTACCAATGCTGGGCCATGTCGGTCCGAGGCGCAGCCTCGCTAGAAATGGTTTCCTTTCCTCCTCTTGTATATTCATGTCTCTTCCCGTAAATTTCACCCCTTTGAGACTGCGAGGGTTAAAAGCCTTAGATAGAGAAATGAGGGCCCTTTAGGGGTTCCTTCGAATAATTAAAACAAACCAGAAGCCCAGCGGGCCTTGAAGCTATGGAGCCTGGAGATGGAAAAAGTCCAAACCGATATTGCCATTGTAGGAGCCGGAGGTGCGGGGCTGCGTGCGGCCATCGCGATAGCCGAAGCCGATCCGCGTGTGCGAATATCTTTGATTTCAAAGGTATATCCCATGCGAAGCCATACCTGCGCGGCGGAAGGAGGCGCTGCCGGGGTGATTAAACCGGACGATAGTCTGGATCTGCATTTCAACGATACTGTGGGAGGTGCGGATTGGCTATGTGATCAGGATGCGGTGGAGTATTTTATCAATGAGGCGCCGAAGGAACTTCTTCAGTTGGAGCATTGGGGATGTCCATGGAGCCGCATGCCGGATGGCAGCGTCAATGTTCGTCCGTTTGGTGGCATGAAGATCAAAAGGACTTGGTTTGCCGCCGACAAGAGCGGTTTTCATATTCTGCACACCCTGTTTCAGACCTCCCTCAAATACCCCGAAATCCAACGCTACGATGAATTCTTCTGTACCGATCTGCTGGTCGAGGATGGCCGTTGCCAGGGCGTGGTGGCTATGGAGATGAAGAGCGGGAGGATGTTGCAGTTCAATGCCAAGGCAGTGATTATCGCCAGTGGCGGCGCGGGCCGGGTGTTTCCGTTTACCACCAATGGTGCCGTAAAGACGGGAGATGGAATGGCCCTGGCTTATCGGGCCGGAGTCGCCTTGAAGGATGCGGAATTTGTCCAGTATCACCCGACGGGGCTGTTGTCTACCGGTATTTTGCTTACGGAGGGTTGTCGGGGCGAAGGTGGTGTGCTTCGTAATAAAGATGGTTATCGCTATCTTCAGGATTACGGTATGGGTCCGGAAACGCCACTTGGGGAACCTCGGTTAAAGACCATGGAATTGGGTCCGCGGGATCGTCTTAGCCAGGCGTTCTGGCAGGAACAGAAAAAGGGCAATACGATACCGACGAAATGGGGGGATTCCGTAAACCTGGATATGAGGCATCTTGGCGAAAAGCATATCGATGAGCGTTTACCGCTGGTTCGGGATCTTTCCATCAGTTACGCCGGAGTCGATCCGGTGAAGGAACCGGTCCCGGTGCGCCCCGTGGTTCATTATGTGATGGGTGGTATCCACACCGATAAAGAGGCGGCTACTTCCATCCCCGGTCTGTATGCGGCGGGTGAGTGCGCATGTGTGAGTATCAATGGTGCCAATCGATTGGGCTCTAATTCCCTCACCGAATTGCTCGTGTTTGGTAAAAAGGCTGCCTTGAATGCCATTGAGTACGTTAGTACCGGCAATAAGGAAGTAAAGGATGAATCCGTTTCCCCGTTGGCGGATGCGGCGCAGAAACGGCTGGGGGCTATCTTCGAATCGAATGGTTCCGAGAGTATATCTGGCCTCAGGGAGGAGATGATGAGCACCATGGAAGAGGGTGTGGGCATCTATCGGACCGAAGAAGGCATGCAGGAGACCTGTAAGCGGATTGATGGTTTGAGAAAGCGTTTCTCCAATATTGCATTGCATGATAACAGCTCTGTGTTCAATACCAACCGGTTGCAGGCGCTGGAGCTGGAGGCCATGTTGATGGTTGCCCAAACCATGGCCGAGGGGGCGCTTGCTCGGAAGGAATCTCGAGGAGCGCATCAGCGTCTTGATTTTACGGAGCGCAATGATGCGGATTTTCTGAAGCATACGCTGACGTATTATCAGGGGGAAGAGAAGCCGCGCATTGATTATCTGGACGTAGTTATTACCAAATCCCAGCCGGGTGTACGCGATTATTCGGGAGATGAGAAATGAGCGAAAGGAAAATCAATCTTGAAGTTTTGCGGTATGATCCCGACAAGGACAGCGATCCCCGATTCCAGACCTATTCGCAAGTACCGTGCCAGGAGGACTGGGTCGTTCTGGATGCACTGAACTATGTCAAGGACAATATCGATACCACACTGAGTTACCGGTGGTCATGCCATATGGCGGTGTGCGGCAGTTGTGGCATGATGATCAACGGCGAACCTACGCTGTCCTGCAAGGCATTTCTGAAGGACTATTCGGATACGATTCGGGTAGAGCCTCTGTATCATTTCCCCATTGAGCGGGATCTTGTCACGGTGATCGATGATTTTGTCAAAAAACTGACGAAGGTTAAGCCGTTTCTGATACCGAAGGAGCCAAAATCTATCAAGGATGGTGAATATATCCAAACACCCGCGCAGCTCAAGAAATTCAAGCAATATACGCTGTGTATCAATTGTATGCTGTGTTATGCGGCGTGTCCGCAATATGGGCTTATTCCGGATTTTATTGGTCCGGCGGCCCTTTCTTTGGCGCACCGGTATAACATCGATTCTCGAGATGGTGGTCGGAAGGAACGCCAGGAGGTAGTAGCTACGAATGTGGGGGTATGGGAATGTTCCTTCGTCGGTGCTTGCTCGGAGGTATGTCCCGGCCACGTTGATCCGGCAAGTTCCGTGCAGCAAATGAAGATTGCGAGCACCATCGATTGGTATAAAAAACGCTTGATGCCCTGGAGTAAGTCATGAGCCGTAAACCTTATATCCGAGAGGTCCCCAAGGCTGCCTGGTATCTTCGGCAAGGTCGGTATATTCGCTACATGGCCAGAGAAGTTACCTGTGTTTTTATTGGGATCTATGCCTTCATAATGCTTTGGGGTCTTAGTGCCCTGTCGAAAGGGGAGGATGCCTACAATGGTTTTCTCCAATCATTGCAAAGTCCGCTTTCGGTGATAGTGCTTCTTCTGGCGCTCTTGTTCGCTATTTACCACTCGATATCGTGGTTCAACGTAACGCCCCAGGCGATGCCTATTCAGATGGGTGAGGACTTTCTACCGGGTGGAATTATCGTTGGCGCCCATTATGCAGGCTGGGCCGTGGTTACCGTGCTGGTTCTATTCTTGGCGGGAGTATTTTAGAAATGGCCCAATCCAACAAAATATCCAATAAGCCCATTATATGGGGTTTCTTCGCTGGTGGCGGTACACTAACCGCTTTCCTGACGCCGGTATTGGTGTTGGTAACGCTGCTACTTGCCTTCAATTTCAATAATATGCAGGAAGTACTCAGCTATCAGACCATGCATGCGTTTGCTTCTCACTGGTTAGGAAAGCTCATATTGTTCTTCGTGATCTTCCTATCGTTATGGCATGCCGCTCATCGGTTTCGGGTTACCGTTCACGATTTCGGTCTCCGAGCCGATATATTGGTTGCTACGGTGGCGTATCTGGTTGCAGGTATTGGCACGATTTTGGCCATTTCGTATCTGCTGAGTATGTGACTGGAATGTCTGCCTATAAATCGAGGTAGTTGGTTATCCATCCGTAGGCGCCGGTGTAGAGCAGCGATTTGGTTGTAGAACAGCGGTGAGTGGAAATTCGAGTCCCTCTCTCTGTGGACGAGGATTTTCAGGTGTACGCAGAAGCAAGTCTATGCCTTGCGTTGGCGCGTGCGGGGGGCTACTACACGTAAAGATGTACGGTTAGAGAAAATTACCTGCTTAAAGAATTACCCATGGATAATAACGTTATCGTAAGCCCCGTCGCGGATCAGGAAAGTGTCGTTTCTGCTTATGAAAGCACCGAAATCTCCAATATCTCTGAAGGCATTCCCATTCCCAAATACTTGGAAGAAGTCTATTCGTGGGCCTATCTGCACCCGAATGCGGTTCGTTTCTTTGAACGTCAATGGATTGTAAACCTTATTTTATGGGGGAATTTTATTTCGCTGCGTAATACGGCCTTGGATGAAATAGGAACGTATGTTCGAGGGCGGAATTTGCAAGTTGCTTGTGTCTATGGTGACTTTTCTCAACAAGTAGCGAAACGGCTTGCGCCGGATGGCCATTTGGATATCGTGGATGTTGCTCCAGTACAACTCGAAAATGCCAGGATCAAGGTGAAGGATTATCCGAATGTCTCCTTGCATCATCAAGATTCCACGAATCTTGGCTTCAAGGATGCGAGTTACGATAAGGTGGTAGTCTTTTTCTTGCTTCACGAACAACCTCTGGAAGCACGGATATGCACAATCCGCGAGGCGCTTCGGGTAGCGAAGCCGGGAGGGAAAGTGATCTTCGTCGATTATCATCGGCCTCACTGGAGTAATCCCTTCAAATATATAATGATCCCGGTATTAACCATGTTGGAGCCGTTTGCTTTGGATCTCTGGAAAAATGAGATCATGGATTGGGCTCCGGAAGGATTGCGACCGGCGGCGCTCCGTAAAGAAACCTTTTTCAGTGGTCTTTATCAAAAGGTTGTTGTCACTCTCTAAGGGAATCTTTCGTTCAAGGCTCATAATGAGAGAGGATGGGTGGTTTTTGGTCAAGTACAGACTTGGAGTCTTTTTTAAGCCGAATACCACCCACTATTTCCTGAATCTACCATCTTAATCCTTTTAGTCTCAGTCGTTGTTTATTCGATACCCGCGTATCTATCGTTGGTACGTGGGGGTGGTTATATCCACTACCCCTCGAAATCGTCATATTTTTTTCCTACCCCTTAATCGATCTCGGATTCTATTATGGTGCTTCCGTGCATTGCACGAGGATAACCCTTGTTTGCTCGTGTGAATGCCGCCCGTGTTTTTCCTCTCCAAGTCGATTTACCAAAGAACCCGGAAGATCGAGCATCAGGACCTTCAAACAGGCACATTTGCTACAAGAATCCAGGCAATGGCTCGGTGGTCTCGACTAATACTGATCTATTGGGTTTTATTCAACAGGGGAAATAAGCGGCGGATATCCACCCGGGCTTGATATCCTGATTGATGGCATAAATGATTTGACGGGCTGAAATGGACAATGCTTGGTATTCGGTTTCGAGCCAGCTTGCGATGGAATTATTGGCTGTTATCGCACAAGCTGATGTGTGGTTTTTTGTTTTGCATAGATCCCTTATATGGTGGATATCTCTTTCACGGTTTATCTCTTGACACAATATGAGCCATGACTTATCTTCCTTCACCTGATTGAATCATAAGCATTTATATGATAGTCCATCGGGATTCCAGCGGAATTCGCACTGGTATATCGAAACACGAGTACTTGGTTCGGAGCGGGTGGCTTCCGGATTGTATGCAAGGTTTGTTTTTGGTATTCCTGGAGTTTAGTTCGCAAGATGGACATGAATAATTGCCCCAATGCTTATGAATTTAGGTATCGGAAAAATAAAGATCCTGAGGGGATCGGTGTGCGAACCGGTGTACCCCTCCCTTTCAGTCTTGGCGCGAAGCGCTAATATGTTCTCCGGCTTTATCCGGATCTCCATAGTAACCAAATCCGAAGAGTGAAGTTCCATGAACCATGAATTGCCTCAATTACCTTATGCAAAAGGTGCCCTGGTACCCCATATTTCCGAAGAAACATTAGAGTTTCATTATGGGAAGCACCATCAAACGTATGTAACTAATCTAAATAATCTTATCAAGGGCACCGAATTCGAGGAAATGTCGTTGGAAGATATCATCAAGAAGTCTTCCGCTGGGATATTCAATAATTCCGCACAGGTGTGGAATCACTCATTTTATTGGAAGTGTCTCGATCCGAAGGGTGGTGGTGCCCCAACCGGTGCCTTGCTTGACGCCATCGGTAGCACATTCGGTTCTTTCGATAACTTCAAGGAAAAGTTTACCAATTCGGCCGTAACCAATTTCGGATCCGGATGGACTTGGCTGGTCAAGAATGATCAGGGAAAGCTGGAACTGGTGAATACCGGTAATGCTGGAACCCCAATGACGGATGGAAAAACTGCCTTACTGACCTGTGATGTGTGGGAACATGCGTATTACATCGATTATCGTAATGCTCGTCCGAAATATGTCGAGGCCTTTTGGAATTTGGTGAACTGGAACTTTGTCGCCAGCAATCTATCGTGAGTTCGAAGGCGTTTCATCGTAACCGCCGGCAATATCTTTTCTCGGGAATCCACCTCCCTTATTCGGAGGTGGATTCTTCGTTTTTAAGGAGATCCGAACAAGTCTCATGATATCGTCGTTAATGCCAACCTATGCTCGGTTACCTGTTCGTTTTGTACGTGGAGAGGGGGTGTGGTTATGGGATACAGAGGGAAAAAAATATTTGGATGCCCTTTCCGGTATCGGTGTTTGTAGTCTTGGACATGCCCATCCTGCGGTAGCCAAGGCGATTTGCGATCAGGCCGAACATTTATTGCATACCTCCAATCTCTACGAGATTCCTAATCAGCTCCAGCTTGCCGACACCCTGATACGCCTCCTGAATCCATCCGATTCGAATTCATCGAATACCGAAAATGCAGCATACTCATGGAACTCGTTTTTCTGCAATTCCGGTGCCGAAGCCAACGAAGCCGCTATAAAAATCGCTCGGATGTACGGCCATCGCAAGGGCATTACGTCGCCGGAGATCATTGTGGCGGAGGGCAGTTTTCACGGGCGTACCCTGGCTGCCCTGACCGCTACGGGAAACCCCAAGATTCAGGTTGGATTCGATCCGTTGGTACCGGGTTTTTCGCGGGTTCCTTTCGATGATCTTGCGGCTATTTCCGCCATTGCCGGTGATAATCCGAATGTGGTCGCTGTGCTCATCGAGCCGATCCAGGGAGAAGGTGGCGTTGTCGTTCCCGACGATGGTTATCTGCAGGCGGTACGGGATATTTGTGACGAACGTGACTGGTTGATGATGTTGGATGAGGTGCAAACCGGCGTCGGTCGAACCGGGCGATGGTTTGCCTGGCAGTATTCCGGTGCCATGCCTGATGTGATGATGCTTGCCAAGGCGCTGGGTAATGGTGTTCCCATTGGTGCCTGTCTGGCTCGGGGCCGGGCGGCTAATCTCCTTACACCCGGATCTCATGGGTCCACCTTCGGTGGAAATCCATTGGTGTGTCGCGCGGCTTTGGCAGTGCTGGATGTCATGGAAACGGAGTCTCTCCCGGAACACGCGGATCGCATGGGGAGTGATCTACGATTGGCGCTGACTGATGCGCTGCGCACCGTGAAAGTTGTCTCACGAATACGCGGCAAGGGCCTGATGATTGGCATCGAATTCAATCGACCCTGTGGCGATCTGGTTGGGAAGGCATTAGCGCGCGGATTACTCGTCAATGTTACCGCGGGCAACGTGCTTCGCCTGTTGCCACCGCTCATTATCCAGAAACAGGAAGTGGAGCAAATCGTGCAGACGATCTCCCAGTTGGTCCATGAGTTTTTCGGCGGCAAGTAGCCTCTATTGCTCGGTATTGTCGCCTGCGCGATTTTCCCTCCATAATCGATATTATCGCGAATATTATCGCTGGGAATGATAAAGCCACAACGTGATCGTTACCATGAAAGTACGGGCAAAAGGAAACTCGCAACATCCCTCGCTTTGCTTCGGAATGGCAAGCACAGGCACATTCGGGCGCGGTAAGAAACCCCAATCCTCGGGGGTGATGAGGCTTGGCGAGACTTCGCCTCGAACCGACAAAGCATGACTCAGCATCAGTCAAAGCAAAATTGGTATTTTGTAAAATTTGACGCATCAGCGAAGCTGATGCGGGAAATAAACAATTAACGCGGATTTGTTTTTCAATTTTGGTTGCGGTGCAGTTGCGCTATGATTTCTTCCAAGGAGCATAGCCTCCTAGTGGTTGCTGCAAACAAACATATTGGTAACAACAGAGTTTACTAATATTTCGACTTATGGCTTTTGTCGTTCTCCGAAGGAGAACCTCTTTTCCCGAGTACGGTCTCGGAAACAGCCTGGTTCCTTCGCTTGAGGTTTCATTCACCAATGAATCGAATTTCTTCCATGAATGCTTTATCGGGGATCGAACGGAGATTGGGGTTACCGTCCATGGCTTCTCCTATTTCTTCCGAAACCCCAAAGTACGGTTCACAGGCCGACGCGTCGCCTCGCTGATTATCGGATGTGTCCTTCTATGACAGTGCGCCATTTTCTTACCCTTCTGGACATCGAACCCGATGCATTACGGGCGATTCTCAAGCGCGGTACCGAGCTCAAAAGGATGCAGGAATCGCGTGATGAACCATATGAACCGCTAAAGGGCCGAATTCTGGGGATGATTTTCGAGAAATCCTCTACCCGTACCCGGGTTTCCTTCGAATCGGCCATGATACAGATGGGAGGTGGTGCGATCTTTCTATCGCATCGCGATAGCCAATTAGGCCGAGGTGAACCCTTGGAAGATACCGCCCGTGTCTTGTCCGGCATGGTGGATATTATCGCCATTCGCACCTATGAGCACGAAAAGCTGGAACGATTTGCCGCCTTTTCTCAAGTTCCGGTGATCAACGCCCTGACCGATGAATATCATCCTTGTCAGTTGCTTGCCGATATGCAAACCTACGGGGAACTTCGAGGAAGCATTCAGGATCGGCAGGTGGCTTGGATAGGCGATGGCAACAACATGTGCCATTCCTACATCAATGCGGCGCGGGTATTCGACTTCGAGTTGCGCATCGCTTGTCCCGACGGCTTCGAACCTCGCCCCGATATATTGGCTTCCGGTAGCAAATGGGCGACCCTGTGCCGGGACCCCGTGGAGGCCGTGCGGGGTGCCGATCTGGTCGTAACCGATGTGTGGGCCAGCATGGGCCAGGAACAACAACAACAAGAGCGCACGCACCGTTTTGCCCCTTACCAGGTCGATACCAGGCTTCTTTCCCATGCAAAGCCCGATGCCTTATTCATGCACTGTCTTCCCGCCCATCGGGGAGAAGAGGTAAGCGCCGAGGTTTTGGAAGGTCCGCAAAGCGTGGTATGGCAGGAATCCCGCAATCGGCTTTATGCGCAAAAGGCATTACTGGAATACCTCTTAGGCATCTTCGTGACCCACGATGCGAATATTACTCAGTAATGACGATGGCTATATGGCGTCTGGCCTTACCCATCTCGCCAGCGGGTTATCCTCCCTTGCCGAGGTTGTGGTCGTGGTGCCGGATCGGGATCGGAGCGGGGTGGGCAATTCCCTGACATTGGATCGACCTTTACGCGTTACCCGCGCCGGCAATGGATACATCCTTGTGGATGGAACACCGGCCGACTGTGTACATTTGGCGATCACGGGATTGTTGGAGGAAAAGCCCGATATCGTTATCTCCGGCATCAATACCGAAGCCAACCTCGGTGATGGCCTGCTATACTCGGGTACGGTAGCCGCGGCCATGGAAGGTCGTCACCTCGGTCTTCCCGCCATGGCAGTCTCCCTGGTTACCAAACGACCCACCCACTTCGAGACCGCCGTGCGCGCCGTTCGCCTGATCTTGGATCACATCTCTGCTTTAGCGCCTGCCGGCACCATCCTCAATGTCAACGTCCCGGATCTTCCCCGGCGCGAGATACGCGGCTTCGAGGTCACTCGCCTCGGGCGCTTCGGTACCGCTGGTAATGCGGTTGCTACGACCGATCCTCGGGGACGCGCCGCCTATTGGGTCGGTTTGCAGGGTTCCGAAGAAGATGCCGGCCCCGGCACCGATTTCTTCGCGATCAAAAACAATAAAATAACGATCACGCCGATTCATACCGATTTGACGAGGCATTCCTCCTTGGAATCGGTATCGGACCGGATTGATAAGATTCGCTGGCTTTGAGTCGACCATGGCACGATCTTTCCGCGGTATTGGCATGACGTCCCAGCGAACCCGAGATCGGTTGATCCAGCAACTCCGGCAAGAGGGCGTCAGTGACGAGCGAGTCCTCGCGGTACTACGGGAACTGCCAAGACACATCTTCGTGGACGAAGCCCTTGCGGGTCGTGCCTACGAAAACACCGCGCTTCCGGTCGGTCATGGCCAGACCATTTCGCAACCCTTCATCGTCGCCCGAATGACCGAAGCCATTATCGCCGACCGGCAACCGGAAAAAGTCCTCGAGATCGGAACCGGTTGCGGTTACCAAACGGCAGTCTTGGCCAAACTCGTCGGACAGGTCTTCACCGTGGAACGCATCAGCGCTCTTTCGGTCGGCGCACGGGAGAGGTTATGGGCACTGGGGATTAATAATGTGCACATGAAACATGGAGATGGCAACGAGGGTTGGGTCGAAAATTCGCCCTATGACGCCATCATGGTTACCGCGGCACCGGCTGAGGTGCCTAAGGCATTACTCCAGCAACTGGTCCCGGACGGTCGCATGGTGATTCCCGTCGGCGCGGAGAGGGAATCGCAAAAACTACTACTTATCTCGCGTTCCGGTCAGCATTTCGACGAGCAGGTAATCGAAGATGTAATCTTTGTTCGAATGCTGTCCGGGGTTCTCAAGTGATTTCCCATTACCTCGACTTGCAAAGCGCAGCCAGGCGACAACCGAATTCCACCCTGTTGCCTACCCAAGTTTCACCTCGAATCGATGAAACGTGATTTGGTCGTAGTAAAGCAAAACTGGCGCTTCGTGAAATTTTGGCTCATTCGCGAAGCTGAGCGGGAAAGAAACGAAGTAGTGCCACGCGCCGCGACCTTCCTCGATTATTCTCCTTCGTAAAATCGATAGGCTGTTGTGCGCTATCGATACGTCTTCATGGCGCGGCTCGGTGACGTTACAAGTAGAGATCGAGCTTGATCCCGACCCACAAGCAATCGGTTCGGAAAAATCACCACACCAGCCGGGCAAGGCCCAGTGCCACCACGGCGTGGGTATGCAGGCGCAGTTTATCGCCGTAGGCGTTTTGCAGCG